>NZ_LT671418.1:630720-946080 GCF_900130075.1 Herminiimonas arsenitoxidans | reverse complement strand
TGAGCATAAACATTGCTTGGTGCCCGCTTACATTTAGCCGATCACTTCGTTTAGTTTTATAAACCTAGTGAGAACACTGAAGTCAACAAAAGCAAAGCCATGGTTGAAATCGAAATAGACGGTAAAAAAGTCGAAGTGGAAGCAGGTAGCATGGTGATGGACGCTGCCAATAAGCTTGGCACTTACATCCCACACTTTTGTTACCACAAAAAATTGTCCATCGCGGCGAACTGCCGTATGTGCCTGGTAGAGGTTGAAAAAGCACCTAAGCCATTGCCAGCCTGTGCGACGCCAGTTGCGCAAGGCATGATCGTCCGCTCCAACAGTGAGAAGGCCGTCAAAGCGCAAAAAGGTGTGATGGAATTCCTGCTGATTAACCACCCACTTGATTGCCCAATCTGTGATCAAGGTGGCGAATGCCAATTGCAAGATCTGGCAGTCGGTTACGGTGAGTCCACATCGCGTTACGAAGAAGAAAAACGTGTCGTTGCACCGAAAGATGTCGGCCCGCTGATCTCGATGAAAGAGATGAGCCGTTGCATCCACTGCACGCGCTGTGTTCGCTTTGGTCAAGAAGTCGCCGGCGTGATGGAATTCGGTATGCTGGGTCGTGGTGAGCATGCAGAAATCACTTCCTTCGTTGGCAAGACAGTTGACTCCGAGTTGTCCGGCAACATGATCGATCTGTGCCCGGTTGGCGCACTGACATCGAAGCCATTCCGCTACAGCGCCCGTACCTGGGAATTGTCACGCCGCAAATCGGTTAGCCCGCACGATAGCTTGGGTGCAAACCTGGTTGTTCAGGTCAAGGCAGGTAAAGTCATGCGCGTGCTGCCGATGGAAAACGACGACGTCAATGAGTGCTGGATTTCAGACAAAGATCGCTTCGCCTATGAAGGCTTGAATAGCGAAGACCGTCTGACCAGCCCAATGATCAAGCAAGACGGTAAATGGCAAGAAACAGATTGGCAGACTGCCTTGGAATACGTGGCTCACGGCCTGCGTAACATCAAGCACGAACATGGTGCTGATTCCATCGCTGCTTTGGCAACTCCGTATTCGACACTGGAAGAACTGTCGCTGTTGCAGAAGCTGGTGCGTGGCATTGGTTCCGAAAACATCGATTTCCGTCTGCGTCAATCGGACTTCTCGCTGGATGCTTCCGTTACGCCATGGCTCGGTATGTCGATCGCAGAATTCGGCGCATTGAAACGTGCATTCGTTATCGGTTCTTTCCTGCGTAAAGATCACCCATTGCTGGCAGCACGTCTGCGTCAGGCAGTGAAGCAGGGCGCAAGCGTCAGCATCTTGCACGCAAGCGACGACGATCTGTTGATGCCGATTGCTAACAAGATGATCAAGGCTCCTTCGGATTGGTTGGCTGCTTTGAGCGAAGTTGTTGCCGCCGTAGCGCAAGCTAAAGGTATTGCAGCACCAGCCGGTTTCGAAGCGATCCAGGCATCTGCCGAAGCAAAACAAATTGCTGCGAGCCTGTTGTCTGGCGAGCCTAAAGCTGTGTTGTTGGGTAATGCAGTATTGCAACACCCACAAGCAGCGAAATTGCACGCTGCCGCACAATGGATTGCACAAAACACAGAGGCCAAGTTTGGTTTCCTGACTGAAGCAGCCAACAGCGTTGGCGGCTATCTGGTCAATGCAGTTCCTGGTGCTAACGGTGCCAATGCAGCGCAAGCATTTGCGCAGCCACGTAAAGCGTATGTATTGTTGAATGCAGAGCCAGAGCTCGACAGCTTCAATCCACAAGCTGCACGTAATGCATTGAACAAAGCTGAGATGGTTGTCGTGATGTCGCCTTACAAGCACGGTAATGATTTTGCCGATGTCTTGTTGCCTATCGCGCCGTTTTCCGAAACTTCCGGTACTTTCGTCAATGCTGAAGGCCGTGCACAAAGTTTCAACGGTACCGTCAAGCCTTTGGGCGATACACGTCCGGCATGGAAGGTATTGCGCGTTCTGGGTAATCTGCTGGAACTCAGCGGTTTCGACTACGACACTTCAGAAGCAATTCGCAACGAAATCCTCGGTGCCAACGCACCTGCTGATGCAAATCTGCAACCGCGTTTGAACAATCTGGGCAAGGCAGCTCCACAGGCAGAAGTTGCCGCAGCTGGTTTGCAACTGGAGCGTGTTGCTGATGTATCGATTTATGCAACTGATGCAATCGTTCGTCGTTCCTTGCCGCTGCAACAAACCAATGATGGCGCAGCACCGAAAGCATGGTTGTCGTCAGATCTGGCCAGCAAGTTGGGTGTCGCTGCCGGTGATCAAGTCAAGGTAACGCAAGGTGAGGGCAGTGCAGTATTGGTTGCTGCGGTTGATGCCAAGTTGCCAGTTAATGTGGTGCGCGTAGCGGCAGGACATCAGTCCACAGCTGGCTTGGGCGCAATGTTCGGTTCTATCAGCGTGGAGAAAGCGTAATGGATCAATTGTTTGCATCCATCCACGCGATGGGTCAATCATTGCTTGGATATTATTGGCCGCTGGTTTGGACTTTAGTAAAAATCGTTGTGGTTGTTGCACCGCTGATGGGTGCAGTTGCTTATCTGACTTTGTGGGAACGTAAGGTTATCGGCTGGATGCATATCCGCCTTGGACCTAACCGTGTTGGTCCTGCAGGTTTGTTGCAGCCTATCGCTGACGGCCTCAAGCTTTTGCTCAAGGAAATCGTTGTTCCATCGAAATCCAACAAGGCATTGTTTGTGATCGCTCCGATCATGACCATCATGCCGGCATTGGCTGCATGGGCTGTGATTCCATTTGGACCAGAAACAGTATTGGCTAACGTCAATGCAGGTTTGCTGTTCGTGATGGCGATTACTTCGCTCGAAGTCTACGGCGTGATCATCGCTGGTTGGGCATCGAACTCGAAGTATGCGTTCCTCGGTGCGATGCGTGCATCGGCACAAATGATTTCGTATGAAATCGCGATGGGCTTCGTATTGGTTGTGGTGTTGATGGTTTCCGGTAGCTTGAACCTGACCGAAATCGTGATGACACAAACCACCGGTCGCTTTGCAGAGATGGGCTTGACCTTCCTCTCATGGAACTGGTTGCCACTGTTGCCTATGTTCTTCATCTACATCATCTCGGGTACGGCTGAATTGAATCGCCATCCGTTTGACGTGGTTGAGGGCGAATCGGAAATCGTTGCCGGTCACATGGTTGAATACTCGGGTATGTCGTTCGCGATGTTCTTCCTGGCCGAGTACGCCAACATGTGGTTGATCTCGATCATGGCAACGCTGATGTTCCTGGGCGGCTGGTCGTCACCGATCGATATGGCTCCATTCACATGGGTGCCAGGCTGGATCTGGCTCGGTGCGAAGACATTGTTCGTTGTGACTCTGTTTATCTGGTTCCGCGCATCGTTCCCACGCTATCGCTACGATCAAATCATGCGTTTGGGCTGGAAAGTGTTTATCCCACTGACTTTGGTTTATCTGTTGATCGTCGCGATCTGGATGAAAACCCCGTGGAATATCTGGAATTAATGCAGCAAGGCTGAGCAAAGAGGGAAGCCAAGATGGAAGCAATTAAAGATTTTTTCGGCAGCTTGATGCTGCGCGAGCTCTTCAAAGGGCTGGCGTTGACAGGTCGCTACATGTTTGCACGCAAGATTACCGTGCAGTTCCCGGAAGAGAAGACACCGCAATCGCCACGTTTCCGTGGTCTGCATGCACTGCGTCGTTATCCTAATGGGGAAGAGCGTTGTATCGCTTGCAAGCTGTGCGAAGCAGTTTGCCCGGCAATGGCGATCACCATTGAGTCTGATCAACGTGAAGACGGCTCGCGTCGTACTACTCGTTACGACATCGATCTGACCAAATGTATTTTTTGCGGTTTCTGCGAAGAATCCTGCCCGGTCGATTCGATTGTGGAAACACATATTCTGGAATATCACGGCGAAAAACGCGGCGACTTGTACTACACCAAGGAAATGTTGCTGGCAGTAGGCGATCGCTACGAACCAGAAATCGCAGCAGCACGCACCGCCGACGCGGCCTATCGTTGATTTATTAGTACTGGCAGCGGCATTCCGCTGACCTTTTGCTGACTTTTTGGTTGATTATGGAATTTACAACTGTCTTGTTTTACGTGTTCTCAGCGATTCTTGTACTCGCTGCCATACGCGTCATCACCGATTCCAATCCGGTTCACGCAGCCTTGTTTCTGGTGCTGTCGTTTTGCTCTGCAGCTGCATTGTGGATGTTGCTCAAAGCTGAATTCCTCTCGATCGTACTGATCCTGGTGTATGTCGGCGCGGTCATGGTGCTGTTCCTGTTTGTTGTGATGATGGTTGATATCAAGCTCACCAAAGTGCGTGAAGGCTTCTGGGGCTACTTGCCATTAGCTGCCACGATTGGTGTTGTCATTGTTCTGGAAATGGCCGCTGTATTGTTCCGCGGCTTCTGGAGAGCGCATACACAAGTGCCGGACGCATCGGCCATGATCGGCAATACCAAAGAACTCGGTAAGTTGATCTATACCCAATATCTGTACGCGTTTGAAATCGCAGCGTTGCTGTTGCTGGTCGCGATTGTGGCTGCAGTGGCATTGACTATGCGCAAGCGTAAAGATACGAAATATTTCGCTCCTGGCGATGCCGTTAAGGTTAAGTCTGGCGATCGCCTGCGTATCGTGAAAATGAAGGCAGATTCGACTCGCGACAATGGCGATGGTCAACCAGCAGCTGCTCCTGCAGCAGAACAAAAATAAGGGGAGTGTTGTGGAGTTATCGCTCGTACATTACCTGATACTCGGCGCGATTCTGTTCGCGATTTCGATTGTCGGTATTTTTCTGAATCGTAAAAACATCATCATCTTGTTGATGGCTATCGAATTGATGCTGTTGGCGGTGAATATGAATTTCGTCGCTTTCTCCTATTTCCTGGGTGATGCAGCCGGTCAAATTTTTGTTTTCTTCATCTTGACGGTGGCTGCTGCTGAAGCTGCGATTGGTCTTGCCATTTTGGTTTCCATGTTCCGTACTCTGGATACCATCAATGTGGAAGATCTCGACAGCCTCAAAGGCTAATCCCAATCAATAACGATAAGGTTCATCATGGCGGGGCAACTTAACCCTAACCTCCTTCTAATCGTACCGCTGGCACCACTTGCCGGTTCTATGATTGCTGGTTTGTTTGGTACTAAATTTTTTGGTAACTTGATCGGTCGCAAGACGTCGCATACCGTGACGATACTTGGCGTCTTGATTGCATTCATCTTGTCATTGCATACGCTATCGCTGGTTCTGGATGGCGCGACTTTCAATGGCAATCTTTATACATGGATGACGGTCGCAGGCATCAAGCTTGAAGTCGGCTTCCTGGTTGATAGCTTGACTGCGATGATGATGTGCGTGGTGACATTCGTCTCCTTGATGGTGCACATCTACACGATCGGCTACATGGAAGAAGACGAAGGCTATAACCGCTTCTTCTCCTACATTTCCTTGTTCACGTTTGCGATGTTGATGCTCGTCATGAGTAATAACTTCCTGCAACTGTTCTTCGGTTGGGAAGCTGTGGGCCTGGTCTCGTATCTGTTGATTGGTTTCTGGTACACCAAACCGACTGCGATTTTCGCGAACATGAAAGCCTTCCTGGTGAATCGTGTTGGTGACTTCGGCTTTATTCTCGGTATTGGCTTGTTGCTGGCTTACGCAGGTTCGATGGACTACGCAGAAGTCTTTGCCAAGAAAGAACAACTGGCAACCTTGACCTTGCCTGGTACTGACTGGATGTTGTTGACCGTTGCCTGTATCTGCCTGTTTATCGGCGCGATGGGTAAATCGGCTCAATTTCCGCTGCACGTCTGGTTGCCGGATTCGATGGAAGGTCCTACACCGATTTCCGCGCTGATCCATGCTGCAACGATGGTTACCGCAGGTATTTTCATGGTGGCACGCATGTCGCCGCTGTTTGAATTGTCGGATACGGCTCTGTCGTTCATCCTGATCATCGGTTCGATTACGGCCTTGTTCATGGGTTTCCTGGGTATTATCCAGAACGATATCAAGCGCGTGGTTGCTTACTCGACGCTGTCGCAGCTTGGTTACATGACGGTTGCACTCGGTGCCTCTGCGTACTCGGTTGCCGTGTTCCATTTGATGACACACGCATTCTTCAAGGCATTGTTATTCCTTGCAGCAGGTTCGGTCATTATCGGTATGCATCATGACCAAGACATCCGCAACATGGGTGGTCTGCGCAAGTACATGAAAATTACCTGGATTACGTCTCTGCTGGGTTCATTGGCGTTGATCGGTACACCGTTCTTCTCCGGCTTTTACTCAAAAGACAGCATCATTGAAGCAGTGCATGCGACCCACATTACGGGCGCAGGTTTTGCCAACTTTGCAGTGCTGGCAGGCGTATTTGTTACGGCGTTCTATTCTTTCCGTATGTACTTCCTGGTATTCCACGGTGAAGAACGTTTCGGCAAGGAACATGCGCACCATGATGACCATGCACATGCTGATGCTCACGCAAAAGCTGCTGCACATGATGATCATGCACACGATGCGCATCATGCAGACGACGATCATGGGCATGATGAACACCATGGTCTGGCACCAGGTCAAAAACCGCACGAATCCCCATGGGTCGTGACGCTGCCATTGATACTGTTGGCAATTCCATCCGTGTTGATTGGTTACTTTGCAATTCAACCTATGTTGCATGGCGATTTCTTCAACGGCGTTATTAGCGTGAGCGAATCGCACGGTGCAATGGCTGAGTTGAAAGAACACTTCCACGGCGCAACAGCGATGGCAATTCATGGTTTGACGACCTTGCCGTTCTGGTTGGCATTGGGTGGTGTAGTGTCTGCGTACTATTGCTACATGATCAATCCACGTGTACCTGCATGGTTCTTCAAACACTTCCATGCATTGCATACGCTGCTGGATAACAAGTACTACATGGATAAGTTCAACGACTTTTTCTGGGCAGGTGGCGCACGTTTGTTGGGTGGCGGTTTGTCCAAAGTCGGCGATAAGACACTGATTGATGGCTTGATTGTGAACGGTAGTGCAAAGGTTGTCGGATGGTTTTCACGCATCGTTCGTACCTTGCAGACCGGTTACATTTATCACTACGCATTTGTCATGATTCTCGGCGTGCTGGGTTTCCTGATTTATTTCTTGCCATTCCCATCGTTCGCCAAATAAGTTAGCGAAGTAAAGCAAATAAAAATCATGATGCAGTCAACATTTCCTCTCTTAAGTCTCGCGATCTGGCTACCAATCGCGTTCGGTATCTTCGTTCTGGCTTTCGGCCGTGACGCGAATCCTAACGCTGTGCGTGTCGTATCGCTGTTTGGCGCGATCGCCAGTTTCCTCGTCACCTTGCCATTGGTGTCGCAATTCGACAATGCTGCGCACGGTATGCAGTTCGTCGAAAAGCTGAAGTGGATCGATATTTTCAATATCAATTACTCGCTGGGTATTGATGGTCTGTCGATGTGGTTCGTCATATTGACTTCCTTCATCACGATCTTCGTTGTGATCGCAGCATGGGAAGTGATTGAGAAGCGCGTTGCACAGTACATGGGCGCGTTCCTGATCCTGTCCGGCTTGATGATTGGTGTGTTCTGCGCACTGGATGGTTTGCTGTTCTATGTGTTCTTTGAATCGACACTGATTCCGATGTTCATCATCATCGGTGTATGGGGCGGTGCAAACCGTGTTTATGCATCGATCAAGTTCTTCCTCTATACATTCTTCGGTTCGTTGTTGATGCTGGTTGCCTTGTTGTACTTGTACTTCAAGTCCGGCCACAGCTTCGACATCTTGGCTTGGCACGCATTGCCATTGCCGATGGATGCACAGATCCTGATCTTCCTGGCGTTCCTGATGGCGTTTGCCGTCAAGGTACCGATGTGGCCTGTACATACATGGTTGCCGGATGCCCACGTTGAAGCGCCTACTGGTGGTTCCGTGGTACTGGCTGCGATCATGTTGAAACTTGGTGCTTACGGCTTCCTGCGTTTTTCGTTGCCGATCACGCCAGATGCAAGTCACTATCTGTCGGGCTTCATGATTACCTTGTCGCTGATCGCCGTTATCTATATCGGTCTGGTTGCACTGGTACAAACCGATATGAAAAAGCTGGTTGCGTATTCATCGATTGCGCACATGGGCTTCGTTACACTCGGCTTCTTCATGTTTAACGACATGGCAGTGCAGGGCGGTATCGTGCAAATGATTTCGCACGGCTTCGTATCTGGCGCAATGTTCTTGTGTATCGGTGTGTTGTACGACCGTATGCATACTCGTAACATCGCTGACTACGGCGGCGTAGTGAACACCATGCCTAAGTTCGCTGCATTCTTCGTATTGTTCTCCATGGGTAATGCAGGCTTGCCAGCAACCTCTGGTTTCGTCGGTGAGTTCATGGTGATTTTGGGTGCAGTCAAATTCAATTTCTGGATAGGCTTGCTGGCAGCAACGGCTTTGATTCTGGGCGCAGCTTATTCGCTGTGGCTGGCCAAGCGCGTGATCTTTGGTGCTGTTGCCAATCATCATGTAGCTGAACTCAAAGACATCAACAAGCGTGAATTCCTGATGCTTGGTTTGCTTGCTATCGCTGTTCTCGCGATGGGCTTGTATCCAGCACCATTCACTGATGCGATGCAAACTTCCGTTACCGACTTGCTCAAGCATGTTTCGATTTCGAAATTGAATTAATGAACGCCGCGACCGCGCAACTGAACGCACACTAACTGCGACAAAATGAATAATTTGAATCTGATACCCGTCCTTCCTGAAATATTCCTGGCAATTGCGATCGTCGCAATTCTGCTGATTGATCTGTTTCTGTCGGACGCGAAACGCCACATCACTTATGTGCTGTCGATTATTGCATTGCTGGTGTGCGGTGTACTGAGCTGGTGCGACTTCAGCACAGGTGCGACGGTCTATACCTTCAACAATATGTTCGTGTCGGATCCGATGTCGAACTTGTTGAAAATCTGCTCGTATGTGGCAGTTGGCTTGACACTGGTTTACTCGCGTCAATATGGCCTGGATCGTGACATGGTCAATGGTCGTCTGGGTGGTGAGTTCTACATCCTCGCGCTGTTCTCCTTGCTGGGTCAGATGGTCATGATTTCGGCCAACAACTTCCTGATCATTTACCTTGGTCTGGAATTGATGTCCTTGTCGCTGTATGCACTGGTTGCTATGCGTCGTGATCACGCAGTATCGACTGAAGCTGCGATGAAATATTTCATCCTGGGTGCTTTGGCTTCCGGTTTCCTGTTGTACGGTATTTCGATGTTGTACGGTGCGACTGGTTCGCTCGACCTGACCGAAGTTGCAAAAGCAACGGCAGCAGGCACAGTGAACAAACCTATCCTGATTTTCGGTCTGGTATTCTTGGTCTCCGGCCTGGCGTTCAAATTGGGTGTCGTTCCATTCCACATGTGGGTACCGGACGTCTATCAAGGTGCGCCAACATCCGTGACGTTGTTGCTGGGCGGTGCACCTAAACTGGCCGCGTTTGCAATCACGATTCGTTTGCTGGTCGAAGGCTTGCCGGCACTGGCAGTTGATTGGCAGCAAATGCTGACTATCCTGGCTGTGCTGTCCATGGCTATCGGTAACATTACTGCTATCGTGCAGACGAATATCAAGCGCATGCTGGCGTATTCGACGATTTCGCAAATGGGCTTTATCCTGCTCGGTCTGTTGTCCGGTGTGGTTGTTGGTGCCGATGGCTCGACCACCAATGGTTACAGCGCAGCGATGTTCTACTCGATCACCTATGTGTTGACGACCCTCGGTATCTTCGGCGTCATCATGTTGTTGTCGCGTGCCGGTTTCGAAGCTGAAAATATCGACGATTTCAAAGGCTTGAATCAACGCAGCCCATGGTTTGCACTGGTTACTTTGATGTTGATGTTCTCGCTGGCTGGTGTGCCACCAGTTGTCGGCTTCTACGCAAAACTATCCGTGTTGCAAGCTGTATTGAGCACAGGTCAAATCTGGCTGGCTATCGTAGCCGTGTTGTTCTCGCTGATCGGTGCTTACTACTATCTGCGCGTTGTTAAAGTCATGTACTTTGATGAGCCGCTGGATAATTCCAAGATCGTTGTCAGCAAGGACATGAGTGTGGCCTTGAGTATCAACGGTGGTGCATTGTTGGCGTTGGGCCTGGTACCAGGTCCACTGATGACCGCATGTGCTGCAGCAATCGTCAAGACGCTTGCGTCTTGATCGATGATTAGCTACTGACGAGTGGATGTCTCTCTGGTAAGTTGGTTTGTGATTCTGTTGGCGCTGTTCAGCGCCAACCTTCCATTCTTCAATGAACGCTTATTCGCCGTTATTCCCTTGTCTCTGAAGATCAAGCCGGTGTGGCTGCGCTTGATCGAATTATTCCTTTTGTATTTTGCAGTCGGGCTCATCGCACGTGCGTTGGAGTCGCGTATCGGTAGTGTTTTCCCACAAGGCTGGGAATTTTTTGCGGTAACGGGTTGTCTGTTTATCGTGCTGGCCTATCCAGGATTCGTCATGCGCTATATGCGCAAGCGTCATCACTGATCAAAACTTTAGGCCATTCGGCTTTACCATTTCTGCCAAGTAGGTCATCGGAGCTGGAATATGGATAATCACCTCAAAGAAATTCGCATCGACAGTACGCTGGCGTACGATGGCCATTTCTTGAAAGTTCAGCGCGATACGGTGCGTTTGCCAAATGGTCAGCCCACGACGCGCGAATACATCAAGCATCCAGGCGCAGTAGTGATCCTGCCTTTGTTCGAAGATGGATCCGTGCTGATGGAGCGCCAATTCCGTTATCCGATTGATCGCGTATTCATTGAATTCCCAGCAGGTAAAATCGATGCAGGCGAAGAGCCGCTGGCTTGTGCCAAACGCGAGTTATTGGAAGAAACCGGTTATACCGCAACAGACTGGCAATTCGTTTGCACCATACATAATGCAATTGCCTATGCGGATGAGCATTTGGATCTTTATCTCGCACGCGGTTTGACTGCTGGTGAACGCAAGTTGGATGATGAAGAATTCTTGGACACTTTTAAAGTGGCTGCCGATGAATTGCCAACCTGGATCAGGGAAGGCAAGATCACTGACGTGAAAACGGTAATCGGCGCATTTTGGCTGGAGAAAATAATCAGCGGGGAATGGAAACTTTGAACGGAAGCTTGAATCTTCTGCTCAAGCAATTGATTGTAAAAAAAGCCGCATAGCGGCTTTTTTGTTTTCTACATATTTGGATAATTCGGCCCACCGCCACCTTCAGGCGTAACCCACACAATATTCTGTGTCGGATCCTTGATATCGCAGGTTTTGCAATGCACACAGTTTTGCGCATTGATCTGCAACTTATCTTCACCCGCATCGCTTTTGACGAACTCATAGACGCCAGCCGGGCAATAGCGCGCTTCCGGACCTGCGTACTCGGCCAGATTGACTTGCACTGGTACGTTGGGATCTTTGAGCGTCAAATGGATAGGCTGGTCTTCGCTATGATTGGTATTCGAGATGAACACCGATGACAAGCGATCAAAGGTCAGTTTGTTATCCGGCTTCGGATACACAATAGGCTGGAACTCGGAAGCTGGTCGCAGATACGTGTGATCAGCATGCGTAGTGCGCAAGGTCCACGGAGCCTTGCCGCGAAATAGGATTTGATCGATACCAACCATCAATGAGCCGGTATAGAGACCTTTGCTCATCCATGGTTTGAAGTTACGGGCGACATGTAATTCTTCATGCAGCCACGATTGTTTGAAGGCAATCGGATAGTCGCTCAATTCATCTGCTTGACGGCCTTCATTCAACGCAGTGAAAGCGGCATCAGCAGCCATCATGCCGCTCTTCATGGCCGCATGGCTGCCTTTAATACGGCTCGCATTCAGGAAGCCGGCATCGCAGCCGGTCAAAGCACCACCGGCAAACACCAGCTTTGGTAAGGCTTGCAAGCCGCCAGCTGTAATGGCGCGAGCGCCGTAGGAGATACGCTTGCCACCGATAAAGAAGCGGCTGATCTCAGGATGCGTCTTGTAACGCTGGAATTCTTCAAATGGCGACAGGTAAGGATTGTCATAGGCCAAGCCGACAACATAGCCAACCGCGACTTGATTGTTTTCCAGGTGATACAGGAAGGACCCGCCATAGGTATCACTAGTCAGCGGCCAACCGGCGGTATGGATAACCAAGCCGGGTTGATGCAAGGCTGGATCGATTTCCCACAATTCCTTGATGCCGATGGCATAGGTTTGCGGCGACTTGCCTTCGTTGAGGTTGAATTTCTCTAACAATTGCTTACCAAGATTACCGCGTGAGCCTTCGGCAAATAATGTGTATTTGGCGTGCAATTCCATCCCTAGCTGGAATGCTGCAGTTGGCTGGCCAGCTCTATCGACGCCCATATTGCCGGTTGCGACACCTTTGACGGAGCCGTCATCGTTGTACAGGATTTCAGCCGCAGGGAAGCCGGGGAATATTTCTACACCTAAGGCTTCGGCTTGTTGGCCCAACCAACGAACGACATTGGCCAGTGAGACGACATAGTTGCCGTGATTCTGGAAACAGCCAGGTAACAGGAAATTCGGTGTCTTGTAAGCTTTCTTCTCGGTCAGAAACAGGAAGCGGTCTTCGCTGACGGCAGTGTTTAACGGTGCGCCTAGTTCTTTCCAATTCGGGAATAGTTCGGTAATGGCTTGTGGGTCCATGACGGCACCGGACAGGATGTGCGCGCCTAGTTCACCGCCTTTTTCTAGAATACAGACGGAGACTTCCTGATTTTTTTCTGCAGCGAGTTGCTTGAGGCGGATCGCCGCGGACAGGCCTGCAGGGCCACCGCCGACGATCACGACGTCGTATTCCATCGCTTCGCGCGGGCCGTATTGTTCAAGCAGGCTGGAATTGGAAGTAGGGGTATTGGTCATTGTTTTAAAGCAGTCAAAATGATCTTCACGCAAGATTTGATATTGTCCCTTGTTTTAGCGGCAATACGAAGCGTAAAACGCGCATTCCTGCGCTTTCGTGTAATCATAACGCGTAAGCCATGCTTTTTATTTGCAGTACGTTAATAAACGGGAGAGTTCTGTGGGCATAGAAGTCAATTTTGAGGGCAAAGTGGCTCTCGTCACAGGTGCTTCCAGTGGGCTGGGTGCGCGGTTTGCAAAAGTGCTCGCTATGGCTGGTGCACAAGTCATTCTGGCAGCTCGCCGGGTAGATAGGCTCAAGGAGTTGCGTGCCGAGATTGAGGCAGAAGGTGGTGCTGCACATGTCATCAGTTTGGATGTGACCGATTACGCGAGCATCAAATCCGCCATTGCACATGCTGAAACCGAAGCTGGTGCGATCGATATTCTGGTCAATAATTCAGGTGTTTCGAGCAGTCAACGTCTGGTGGATGTGACGCCGGAAGATTACGCGTACATGATGGATACCAATCAACGCGGCGCATTTTTTGTGGCACAAGAAGTGGCTAAACGCATGATCACGCGTTACAAGGGTGATGCGAAAAAACAGCATCGCATCATCAACATCGGATCGGTCGCTGGTCTGCGTGTTGTGCCTGAACTGGGCCTGTACTGCATGAGCAAAGCTGCTGTGGTGCACATGACCAAGGCGATGGCGCTGGAGTGGGGCAAATTCGGTATTAACGTCAATGCCATCTGTCCCGGCTATATCGGCACTGAAATAAATTCCGAATATTTCCAGAGTGAGCAAGGACAGCAAGTGCTGGAAATGTTGCCACGCAAACGCATAGGAAAACCTGAGGATCTGGATGGTTTGTTGCTGTTACTGGCGGCCGAGGAATCGCACTTTATCAATGGCTCCATCATGACTGCCGACGATGGCATGAGCGTGCAGTAACTTCCATGTAGAAGATTTCCATCTGGTGGCTGATTGGCTACAGGTGGGAATCAGCTCTTGTTTCATTTTTTCAAATGGTAGGTCAGGGCTGCGGCTATACAGATAGCCAGTGCATCTTGCGGCGGCTCGTCTTCCAGTTTGAGGATCAGGGCACGGTTACCCTGGAATGTGAAGTCCTGCGGAAACATGGTCCGGAACATTTCAATCAAACTGGTCTGGCAATGAAAGTACATTGCGTAGTTCAGTGGATCCTTTTCTTTCCAGTCCATACGTATCGTCGTGCCCGCCTTGTTTTTACCGACGTAGGCCGGCTCGCCCCATTTCAGCGACTCTTCCAGTTGGCCGACTCCGTCCGTATTTTCCGCCGTCTGAAAAACCAGTTCACGCAGGGCCAGCAAGCGCCGACGTGCTTTGGCCGGATATGCGTCAAATTTGGCCTGGACCTGGTGATGTGCGAACGGTTTCATGATGGTGCGCTCAGTGAGGTCCAGCCGCTTATTGCCACTTCCCGCCTTGTGCCTGACATCCCGACTTGGTAGAGGCTAAAGTCTTGGGGTCGCGCTTGTAATAATGACTGCTTAAAGGCTGTCCAAAGAATCCCACGCAAACGCCTTGTGCCTGGGCCGGACAAGCTGCCATATAGGTCGTCTTGGCAGGTGGTCCGCCGAATGCTGCCGTTGCCTGCGACAGGCTATTGCAGGTTTCGACGAATTGTCCATGTGGGATGCCATTGTTTTGCAAACAATCCTTGATCTCTGTTTTTTCGCCTGCGACTGTGAAACTGCCTTCCATCAGGCAAGCTTTTTGTTGTGCCATGGCCAGGAGGGGAAAAGCGAGGGCGAAGATCACAACAAGGTGCAAAGAGCTAGGGTTCGTGTGCATAGCGGCTCCGGTCTATGGTCAGAGGAGAAGGATAGGATACAAGGACTAATGGCAAAAGGATGATGTTTACAAGCGTTTGATTTTATATTTGACGCGCCACGCCGAGCAAGCGATTCACCAATTCACTGGATGTGGTTGCGGTGAATTTCCGCATCAGCTTGGCCCGGTGCATTTCCACCGTGCGTGGGCTGAGGCCGATTTGCTTGGCGATCAGTTTGCTGGTTTTGCCGTCTACCAGCAGTGCGGCAATTTCGCGCTCGCGGGGCGTCAGTTCGGCCGTGACCGGACGTTTCTCACTCAAGTCTTCAAAAGTCCAGATGCCGGCTGCATGCGGGTCTTTGCTGTGTAGTGCCCGTCCGCTCACATGGCACCAGAATAATTGCCCGTCTGCGCGCTTCATGATGCGTTCGTCCGAGTAACAACCCTTGGTATTCATGATGGGAACAATGCGGGCGCCGGTCCGTTCAAATTCAGCATAGCTGGGGTACAGCAGCGCGAATGAGAGTCCTGTCAGCGCACCAAGCTCATAGCCAAACATCGCCGTCAGCGCATGATTGCAGTCATGCATGACGCGATGCTGCGATATGCACATGCCGATAGGCGCATGCCGGAATATGCTTTCATAATCGATGTCTGCGGGTTCATTCATGCCGGATTCAGCCTTCATTCCTCGTAGTTCTACGGTATTGTGACTATGACAGTGCCGCCGTATGCTGGCAGATGCACTTTTGTTGTCCCGTTGCGGTTTACTCTACACAAAGAAGGGTGCCTATGAACAAAGTTTATCCTGATGCAGCCAGCGCCCTCGCAGATATCGTACGCGACGGGCAAACCATCGCTGTCGGCGGCTTCGGCTTGTGCGGTATCCCGGAAGCCCTGATCGCCGCCTTGCGCGACTCAGGCGTGCAAAACCTGACCGCTATTTCGAATAATGCCGGGGTGGACGATGCCGGCCTCGGTCAATTGCTGCAAACACGCCAGATCAAGAAAATGATTGCCTCCTATGTAGGCGAAAACAAGGAATTCGAGCGCCAATATCTGGCCGGTGAACTGGAGCTGGAGTTTACGCCACAGGGCACGCTGGCCGAAAAGTTGCGCGCCGGCGGTGCCGGGATCCCTGCCTTTTTCACGAAAACCGGTGTCGGTACCGTGGTCGCCGAAGGCAAGGATGTGCGTGAATTTGACGGCGAGCAATATGTGATGGAGCGCGCGCTGGTTGCCGATGTTTCCATCGTTAAAGCCTATATGGCGGATAAGGCCGGTAACCTCGTCTATCGTCGCACCGCGCGCAATTTCAATCCGAATGTGGCGATGGCCGGCAAGATCACTGTGGTCGAAGTGGAAAAGCTGGTGGAGATCGGCGAGATAGATCCGGACCACGTACATACACCCGGTATTTTTATCCATCGCATCGTACTGAATGCACATCCGCAAAAGCGGATAGAGCAACGTACCTTGCGCGCAAACTAATCAATCCGAAGCGGAGACTCTCATGGCCTGGACCCGGGAAGAAATGGCGGCGCGTGCCGCACAGGAATTGCAGGATGGTGCTTACGTCAACCTCGGCATCGGCTTGCCGACTCTGGTGGCGAATTATGTACCGGATGATATCCATGTCTGGCTGCAATCGGAGAATGGCTTGCTCGGCATCGGCCCGTTCCCGACCGAGGATGAACTTGATCCCGATTTAATTAACGCAGGCAAGCAAACGGTTACTTCATTGCCGGGTTCGTCCTATTTCAGTTCGGCTGATTCCTTTGGCATGATCCGCGGTGGCAAGATCGATATCGCATTGCTGGGAGCGATGCAGGTTTCGGCGCAAGGCGATCTGGCGAACTGGATGATCCCAGGTAAGATGGTCAAAGGCATGGGCGGTGCAATGGATCTGGTCGCCGGTGTGAAGCGCATCGTGGTCTTGATGGAACATGTGGCGCGCGGCAAGGATGGTTCGGTGTCACACAAGATACTGCCGCAATGTACCTTGCCTTTAACTGGTGTTGCCGTGGTTGACCGTATCATTACCGATTTGGGCGTGATGGATATAACACCGAATGGATTGAAACTGGTTGAGTTGGCGACTGGCGTCACTATCGATGAAATCCGCGCAGGTACCGGTGTGCCCTTGGATGTCAGTGCCTTGCATTAATCGGATTGATACAAGGCACGGGTGGATGACGGATTATTGTGCCGTCCACCCACCATCCATATTCCACGCCGCACCGCGCACTTGATTAGCGGCATCACTGCAGAGAAACACGGCTAGCGCTCCTAGTTGTTCCGGCGTGACAAATTCTCCAGACGGTTGCTTCTCGGAGACCAAGTTCTTTTTCGCATCTTCATTCGACAAACCATCTCTTGCAGCGCGTGCATCGACTTGTTTTTGCACTAGCGGTGTCAATACCCAACCCGGACAAATGGCATTGCAGGTTACGCCTGTATGCGCCATTTCCAATGCTGTCACTTTAGTCAAGCCGACGACACCGTGTTTCGCTGCAACGTAGGCGGATTTTTGTACGGATCCAACCAAGCCATGCACCGATGCAATATTGATGATGCGGCCCCAATTCTTGGCCTTCATGGTTGGTAGCGCGAGACGAGTGGTGTGGAAGGTGGAAGAGAGATTGATGGCAATGATGGCGTCCCATTTTTCTATGGGAAAATCTTCTATCGTCTCTGTGTGTTGTATGCCTGCGTTATTGACCAGAATGTCGACGCTGCCGAATTGTTCTGCGGCAAACGTCATCATCGCCGCGATCTCTGCCGGTTTCGACATGTCGGCAGGATGATGTGTGGATTTGACGCCGTATTCTTTTGTCAGCGCAGCTTGCAGTGCCTTGATCTCATGCGCATCGCCGAAACCATTCAAAACAATCTGCGCGCCTTGCTGTGCCAGCGCACGTGCAATTCCTAAACCTATGCCGGAAGTTGAGCCGGTTACCAGCGCCGTTTTACCGTGAAGAGTCGTGTTCTGCATGAGATGCCTTTCAGTCTGAAAGTTTCGATGATGCGATCTTTGGTAAGATTCTACGCGTAAGACCACGAAAAATGTGGTCATCATCTACTGGCGACCTTCATGACTCAAGTTCAAATCAAAGAAGTGCAATGTCTTTCTCCTTCAGGTCTGCATCAGATGGCATACAAGGAGTGGGGCGATAGTCGCAATCCGAATACATTGATTTGTGTGCATGGACTGACGCGTGTATCGGATGATTTTGATGTGCTGGCCAAGGAGCTTGCAAATGACTATCGCGTGATTTGTCCGGACGTGGTGGGACGCGGACGCTCAGGACGTTTGCGTGATCCGATGTATTACCAAGTGCCACAGTACGTGAGCGATATGGTGACCTTGATTGCGCGCTTGAATGTGGAGTCCGTGCACTGGTTTGGTACATCTTTGGGCGGCATCATTGGTATGGGACTTGCGTCGCTGCCGGGAAATCCGATACGTAAATTGATACTCAATGACATCGGTCCTTCGATGAATGCAGAAGCCTTGGCGCGCATCGCAGAATATGTCGGTCAGGATGTGCGTTTTGCAACTTTCGATGAAGCATGGAATTACGTGCGTGCAATCTCGTTATCATTCGGCCCGCATAGCGATGATCAATGGCGCAAGCTGGCCGCAGATGTCATGCATCAAAATGCCGAAGGGCAATGGGTGTTTGGCTACGATCCGGGTATTGCTGTGCCATTCAAGGCAGCAACACCGCAAAGTGTGCAATCGGATGAGCAACGTCTGTGGGCTGCCTATGATGCGATTACCTGTCCAATCTTGGTGGTGCATGGCGTAGAGTCAGATTTACTGTCGAACCAGACTGTACAAGAGATGTCACGACGTGGTCCGAAAGCGAGCTCTATTGAGTTGGTTGGGGTCGGTCATGCGCCGACTTTTTTACATGCAGAGCAAATTTCGCTCGCAAAGAAATTTTTGCTGGGTTGATATTTTCAACTTGGTTTTTATATTGGATACATGATGAACATTACACGCTTGCATATCGGCGATACCTTGTCTGAAGTGGCTATACACAATGGCACTGTATACTTAGCAGGACAGATAGCAGAAGACACGGCCCAGAATATCCAAGGCCAAACGCGCGAAGTGCTGGGGCATATCGATCGTTTGCTGGCAGAAGCAGGTAGCGATAAGACACGTATTTTGTCCTGTCAGATATATATTGCTGACGTTAAAGATTTCGATGGCATGAATGATGCGTGGAATGAATGGGTGCCTGAAGGCCATACGCCGCCGCGTGCAACAGTGGCAGTGCGGTTCCCTGATCCGAAACGTTTGGTTGAAATAATAGTGGTTGCAGCAACTTCCTAGGTTCTACATGGTTTCCATAGCATCAGCACAGAGCGATGTGCATGAACTTCTCCGCTCTGGTTTAACAGAACACGATAGTGCCCGCGTGATGGATGCGCTCGCTTTCGTGAAGCCGCTTTATTCCGGCAAGAAAGTGTCTGCCGGGCAGGATGCCTTTGAAAGCGGGCAAGATGCTTTTGAATTCGCACAAGGCGTTGCCACCGTTCTTTCCCAATTGGAAACAGATGCCGATACGCGTATCGCCGCACTGTTGTTCGAGCTAGCGACGATAGATCCGGTTGCCGCTGAAAAAATAGAAGAGCGATTCGGCAAGGATGTGTGCGATTTGGTCGCTGGTGTGCGTCAGCTGATGCGCTTGCATGAGACGACTTTCGTGCAACATGAGGCTGCGCGTGGCAAGAATGCGGCACAGGAAGCCGCAGCTCAATTGGAAGTAGTGCGCAAGATGTTGCTGGCGATGGCTTCCGATATGCGTGTCGTGCTGGTGCGCCTTGGTACGCGTGTGACGACCTTGCGCTATTTTGCCGATAACAAGTTACAGAATGAACGCTCGCAACAATACGCACGTGAGACTTTTGATCTCTACGCGCCATTGGCGAATCGACTCGGCGTGTGGCAACTGAAGTGGGAACTGGAAGATTTGTCTTTCCGCTTCCTGCAGCCGGAAGCCTACAAACGCATTGCATCGCAGCTGGAAGAAAAACGCGTTGAGCGTGAAGCCTTCGTCGAGAGCGCGATCAAACGCTTAAAAGCAGAAATGGCCGCCGCAGGGATCAAGGCAGAAGTCTTTGGTCGCCCTAAACATATCTTCAGTATCTGGAGCAAGTTACGCGGCAAGGACATTGAGTTCTCGGATCTCTATGATGTGCGTGCATTCCGCGTAATCGTTGAGGATGTGAAAACCTGCTACACCGTGCTGGGGATTATTCACAACATCTGGGCACCGATTCCGGAAGAGTTTGACGATTACATCTCACGTCCAAAAGCCAACGGCTACCAATCGCTGCACACCATCGTTATCGCGGAAGATGGTCGTCCGCTGGAAGTGCAGGTACGCACCAACGATATGCATGACTTCGCTGAATACGGCGTCGCTGCACATTGGCGTTATAAAGAAGCTGGCGGCTCGAATTTCTCCGGTCAAAAATATGACGAGAAGATTGCCTGGCTGCGCCAACTACTGGCGTGGAAAAGTGAGGTCGTTGATACCGTCGTCGGACAAGAAGACGTACATCGTGATTGGGTGGAAAAACTCAAGTCGGCGACACTGGATGATCGTATCTATGTGTTGACACCACAGGCGCGCGTGATCGAATTGCCGAACGGTGCAACGCCGATTGATTTTGCATATCACTTGCACAGCGATGTTGGGCATCGTTGTCGTGGTGCGCGTGTCGATGGTGCGTTGGTGCCGCTCAATACTGTTTTAAAGAACGGTCAAACGGTAGACATCATCACGGCCAAAGGCGTCAGCACTGTTACAGGTACAGTCGGTCCTTCACGCGATTGGTTGGCGCCAGGTTATGCAGCGAGTGCGCGTACACGCGCCAAGGTACGTGCATGGTTCAATGCCATCGATCAGCAAGAGACATTGTCCAGTGGCCGTGCCTTGATTGAAAAAACCTTGCAACGTGAGGGCAAAACCGCCGTTAATCTGGAAGAGCTTGCACATAAGCTGGGCTTTTCCAAGCTCGACGATTTATTCCTCGCCGTTGGTAAAGATGAATTCAGCCTGCGTACAGTTGAACAGGCATTGCATGGCGATAGTGCCAGCGCTGCCAAGCTGGCTGAGCTGGAAGATACCGTCATTCCACGCAAGAGCCGCGCATCCAGCGTTGTGCATGGTGCCAAATCAGGTGTGCTGGTAGTTGGTACTGATGGCTTGATGACGCAATTGGCGAAATGCTGCAAACCAGCACCGCCGGATGACATTGTTGGTTTCATAACGCGCGGCAAGGGTGTGTCGATTCATCGTGCCAACTGCAAGAACTTTGTCGAGATGCGACACAAGGCACCAGAACGTGTGATTCAAACGGCATGGGGCGGTCCGCAATCGTCGACGGTTTATCCGGTAGATATTTTTGTATTGGCCGGTGATCGCCAGGGATTGCTGCGCGATATCTCGGATATTTTCTTGCGCGAGAAAATCAATGTCATTGGCGTCAGCACGCAAAGCGTCAAAGGCCAGGCGCGTATGGCCTTTACGGCAGAAATCGGTTCGACCGCACAATTGCTGAAAGCGCTGGCTGTCATCCGCGAAGTCAATGGTGTATTGGAAGCGAAGCGGCATTGATTTGCATGAATTTCAATGCGAAGAATTGTCGCGCTTTGATTTTTTTGCAGTTAGTTCACACAAGCACTAGCTAAGTAGATAATTTGTCGCTATAATTTCGCTTCTTTAGGCGCGTAGCTCAGCTGGTTAGAGCACTACCTTGACATGGTAGGGGTCGTTGGTTCGAGTCCAATCGTGCCTACCAACGAAAAATTGGTAAAACCTGTAAGAGCGAGAAAGGCAAACCCGGTTATGACACCGCGAACGACAACCACATCGGTTTCTGAGCGACGCTAAGTCGGGTTCTTTTTCGTCATTACTATTTGAAAAAGCGCGGCTAGCCCGCGTTTTTTTTCGTCCGCATTTTTTGTTGTTCAATTTCAATCTAGCGTCAGCATGCAGGTCCCCGCTGAAACGGAGCGCAAAATGATTACAGTCCGCCTTCCCGATGGTTCGCAACGCGAATTCGATACGCCTGTCACCGTGGCACAAGTTGCTGCCAATATCGGTACCGGTCTTGCCAAAGCTGCACTTGCCGGCAAGGTCAACGGCAATGTCGTGGATACCTCGTATCTGATCGAGCAGGATAGTGATCTGGCTATCATTACCGATAAAGATGCTGACGGCCTCGATGTAATCCGCCATTCGACTGCTCACTTGCTAGCCTACGCAGTCAAGGAGTTGTTCCCGGACGCGCAAGTCACTATTGGCCCGGTGATCGACAACGGCTTCTATTACGATTTTTCGTACAAGCGTCCGTTCACGCCGGACGATTTAGTCGCGATCGAAAAGAAAATGACCGAACTGGCGAAAAAAGACGAGCCAGTTACCCGTAAAGTCATGCCGCGCGACGAAGCTGTCGCCTATTTCAAATCGATAGGCGAGGCTTATAAAGCTGAAATTATCGAATCGATCCCGGCAGACCAGGAAGTCTCGCTCTACACCGAAGGCAAGTTCACCGACTTGTGCCGCGGACCGCATGTGCCGTCGACCGGCAAGCTCAAAGTATTCAAGCTGATGAAGCTGGCCGGTGCCTACTGGCGTGGTGATTCCAAAAATGAAATGCTGCAGCGTATCTACGGTACCGCATGGGCAAAGAAAGAAGAGCAGGAAGCTTATCTGCACATGCTGGAAGAAGCCGAGAAGCGCGATCACCGCAAACTGGGTAAACAGCTGGATTTCTTCCACTTCCAGGAAGAAGCGCCAGGCTTGATCTTTTGGCATCCAAAAGGCTGGTCGATCTGGCAACAGGTCGAGCAATACATGCGCAAGGTCTACCAAGACAACGATTATCAGGAAGTCAAAGCACCGCAAATCCTGGATCGCGGCTTGTGGGAAAAAACCGGCCACTGGGATAACTATCGCGAAAACATGTTCGTGACCGAGTCGGAAAACCGTTCATACGCGCTCAAGCCGATGAACTGCCCAGGCCATGTACAAATTTACAATAGCGATATGCGTAGTTATCGCGATTTGCCTCTGCGTTACGGCGAATTCGGCCAGTGCCATCGCAACGAGCCATCCGGCGCCTTGCACGGCATGATGCGCGTGCGTGGCTTTACGCAGGATGACGGCCACATTTTCTGTACAGAAGAACAAATTGCTGAAGAAGTAACGGCTTTCCATGCGCAGGCTATGGCCGTGTACGCTGCCTTTGGTTTTGAAAATATCGACGTCAAGCTGGCTTTGCGTCCGGAGAGTCGCATCGGCACCGAGGAAAGCTGGGATATCGCTGAGGAATCGCTGCGTTCCGCGCTGCGTGCCTGTGGCGTGAGCTGGACCGAATTGCCGGGCGAGGGTGCATTCTACGGTCCGAAAATTGAATACCACCTGAAAGACAGTCTCGGACGTGCATGGCAAGTCGGTACGGTGCAGATCGATCCATCGATGCCGGGTCGTCTGGGTGCGGAATATGTTGCTGTTGATAACACCCGTAAAACACCGATCATGTTGCACCGAGCCATCGTTGGTTCGCTTGAGCGTTTCATCGGTATTTTGATCGAGCACTACGCTGGTGCGTTGCCATTATGGTTGGCTCCGGTGCAAATTGCCGTGCTGAACATCTCTGACGCACAGGCTGAATATGCACAGGCTGTTGCACAAAACCTGAAAAAACAAGGGTTTAGAGTTCACCTTGATTTGCGTAATGAGAAAATAACCTATAAAATACGCGAGCATTCCGTTCAGAAGCTGCCGTACATCATTGTTATTGGCGATAAAGAACGGGACGCAGGTACAGTGGCCGTGCGAGCGCGAGGTAATGTCGATCTGGGTGTAATGCCTGTCGATTTGTTGGTGGAACGTCTCAATAATGAGACTGAAGCCAAAGCCTAACGGGGCAACCCATAGCGCAAGAGCACGGCTTAATTATTTGATTTTAAAAGGAAATTGCAATAGCTACTGACAAGTCGCATCGGATCAACGGTGAAATTACAGCGCCTGAATTGCGTTTGAGTGGTGTCGAAAACGAGGCACTCGGTATCGTTACTCTGGCAGAAGCCTTCCGTTTGGCGGAAGAGGCTAACGTCGATCTGGTAGAGATTGCGCCAACTGCGCAACCACCGGTCGCACGCCTGATGGATTACGGCAAGTTCAAATACCAGGAACAAAAGAAGGCGCACGAAGCCAAGCTGAAGCAGAAGATCATTCTGGTTAAGGAAGTCAAATTCCGGCCTGGTACCGATGATGGTGATTACAACATCAAGCTGCGCAATCTGATCAAATTCCTGGAAGACGGCGATAAAACCAAGATCACACTGCGTTTCCGCGGTCGTGAGATGGCTCATCAGGACATCGGCTTCCGCATGTTGGAACGCTTGAAAGCTGACTTGGAGCCATACGGCCAAGTTGAGCAGTTTCCTAAGATGGAAGGCCGTCAGATGATTATGGTTCTGTCGCCTAAGAAGAAGAAGTAAGAATTTCGTGGAAGTCGTCTGGTAACGGACGGCTTACACAAAATAGCAGTGGACTTGATTCCACTGCATAACAAGTGAGAGTAGGCATCCAAGTGTAGCGAAATTGCTGCCACCTGCAATCATGTTAAAAATGGAGCTGTCCCCAAAGGACAGATAGTGTCATGCCTAAAATGAAAACGAAAAGCAGCGCCAAAAAGCGCTTTCGTGTACGTCCAGGTGGAACCGTTAAACGCGGTCAAGCTTTCAAACGTCACATTCTGACCAAGAAAACTACCAAAAACAAACGTCAATTGCGCGGCTCTGTAGGTGTTCATGACACCAACATGAATTCCGTTCGTGCAATGATGCCGAACGCTTAACCTCACTCAATTAATCAGGAGCAATCATGCCTAGAGTAAAACGTGGGGTCACAGCACGGGCCCGTCATAAAAAAGTCCTCGATCAAGCTAAAGGCTATCGTGGTCGTCGCAGCAAGGTTTACCGTATTGCCAAGCAAGCAGTTATGCGCGCTGGTCAATATGCATACCGTGATCGTCGTAACAAGAAACGTGTTTTCCGCGCATTGTGGATCACCCGTATCAATGCAGCATCGCGTGAACATGGTCTGACATACAGCGTGTTCATGAACGGTCTGAAACGCGCATCCATCGAACTGGACCGTAAAGTCCTGGCCGATATGGCTGTGATGGACAAGCCAGCATTCGCGGCAATCGTGAATCAGGTGAAAACTACCATCGCTGCTTAAGTTGTGATCGTATGCACTGTCTTCGGACAGTGCAGCAATATCCGAGAGCGGGGCAGGGTTTATACCTATGTCCCGTTTTTATTTTTGCACAGCCTTTTGGGCTTCTTTTTCGGCTTCCTTGTTAAGGACGAAAACATACCGCATGAATCCCCTAGAACAACTTGTCATTCAAGCCCAGACCGATTTCGCCGTCGCAGATGATGCCGCCGCGCTGGAAAACGCGAAAGCGAAGTACCTCGGTAAAACGGGACAGATCACCGAACAAATGAAGAGCCTGGGCAAGCTTGCGCCGGATGAGCGCAAAGCACAGGGCGCTGTCATTAATTCCGCCAAAGAAAAAATCGAAGCTGCACTGACCGCACGTCGTGATGCATTATCGAATGCACAGATGGAAGCGCGTCTGAACGCAGAGGCGATCGACATTACACTGCCAGGCCGCGGTCGCGGTACCGGCGGCATACACCCAGTAATGCGCACATGGCAGCGCGTCGAAGAAATTTTCGGTTCGATAGGCTTTGATGTTGCCGACGGCCCGGAAATTGAAAACGACTGGACTAATTTCACCGCATTGAACAGCCCGGAGAATCATCCAGCGCGTTCGATGCAAGACACTTTCTACATCGACGGCAACGATACGCAAGGCAAGCCTTTGCTGTTGCGTACGCACACCAGTCCGATGCAAGTGCGTTATGCGCGCATGAACAAACCGCCGATCCGTGTGATAGCGCCTGGTCGTACTTATCGTGTCGATAGCGATGCGACGCACTCGCCTATGTTCCATCAGGTCGAAGGTTTGTGGATCGATGAAAACATCAGCTTCGCCGACTTGAAAGGTGTCTACCTTAATTTCGTCAAAGCCTTCTTTGAAACCGACGATTTGCAAGTGCGTTTCCGCCCATCGTATTTCCCGTTCACGGAACCGTCGGCCGAGATTGATATTGCTTTCGGTAGCGGTCCATTGAAAGGTCGCTGGCTGGAAGTCTCAGGCGCTGGTCAAGTGCATCCGACCGTGCTGCGCAATATGGGTATCGATCCAGAACAATACATCGGCTTCGCGTTCGGCTCCGGTCTGGAACGCTTGACGATGCTGCGTTATGGCATCAACGATCTGCGCCTGTTCTACGAAGGCGATTTGCGGTTTCTCAAACAATTCAACTAAAAGCAGTGACAAGCCGGAGCGCGCTCATTGAGCGCCTGCTCTGATTCTTTCTGTATTTTTGTGACGTCTGTGGCAAAAGGTTTTAATCATGCAATTTTCCGAAAGCTGGCTCCGTACGATGGTCGATCCGAACATGACTTCGGACGAATTGGCACACTTGTTGACGATGTCTGGCCTCGAGGTCGAAGAGGTTGAGCCGGTCGCGCCACCATTCTCGAATGTGGTGGTGGCAGAAGTGTTGGAAGTCGCCAAACATCCAAACGCTGATCGTTTGAACGTGTGTCAAGTCAATGCTGGTACCGGCACCATGCTCAACATCGTGTGTGGTGCGCCGAATGTGCGCGTCGGCATGAAGGTTGTCTGTGCAATGGCAGGTGCAATCTTGCCGCCAGGTGAAGACGGCAAACCGTTCGAAATCAAAGTCGGTGCATTGCGCGGTGTGGAATCGCAAGGCATGTTGTGTTCGGCAAAAGAATTGAAATTGTCGGACGAGCAGGGCGGCTTGATGGATTTGCCAGCTGATGCACCGATCGGTCAAAATTTCCGTGATTACTATCAACTGAACGATTTGAAGTTCACGATCAAGCTGACCCCGAACAAGGCAGATTGTCTGTCGGTATTGGGTGTCGCGCGTGAAGTATCCGCGTTGACTGGTACGCCATTGAAAGCGCCGACCTATCAGACCGTTCCTGCAACGATTACTGATGTATTGCCAGTGACGGTTTCTGCCCCTGATTTATGTGGTCGTTTTTCCGGTCGTATCATTCGTGGCTTGAACGCTAAAGCACAAACACCAGACTGGATGAAGCAACGTCTGGAACGTAGTGGTCAACGTCCGATCTCGGCGCTGGTTGATATTTCCAATTACGTGATGCTGGAACTCGGTCGTCCTACGCATGTGTTCGATCTGAGCAAGATCCACGGCGGTTTGGATATTCGTTGGGGCAAAGCCGGTGAATCGCTGAAACTGTTGAACGGCAATACCGTTGCAGTCGATGAGTGGATAGGCGTGATCGCTGACGAGAAAGAAATCGAATCGCTGGCCGGCATCATGGGCGGCGACGCAAGCGCCGTATCGCTTGATACGCAAGATATCTACCTTGAAGCAGCATTCTGGTATCCAAATGCTATTCAAGGTCGTGGACGTCGTTTTAACTTCTCTACCGATGCAGCGCATCGTTTTGAGCGTGGCGTTGATTTCGCTACGACGGTTGAGCACATGGAGCGCATCACTGCATTAATCGTTGAAATTTGCGGCCAGAAAGATCAAACCGCTGTTGGTCCTATCGACGATCACATCGTCAACTTGCCTAAGCGCGAGCCTGTCAGTGTGCGTACTGCACGCGCCGTCAAAGTCATCGGTGTACCGCTGACAGATGAACTGATTGCAGATATCTTTACGCGACTTGGTTTGTCGTTCACGCAAAAAGATGGTGTGTTTTCTGTCACGCCACCGTCGTATCGCTTCGATATCGAGATTGAAGAAGATCTGATTGAAGAGATTGCGCGCGTCTATGGTTTTGAGAATATTCCAGCCTTGCCACCAGTCGCTGCGAGCGCAATGCGTATTCGCCCAGAGAATACACGTTCCTTGTTTACTGTCCGTCGCCAGTTGGCCGATGCGGATTACCAGGAAGTAGTTAACTTCAGCTTTGTCGAACAAACGTGGGAAGCCGATTTTGCCGGCAATACCAATCCGATCAAATTGTTGAATCCGATCGCTAGTCAGATGAGCGTTATGCGTTCATCGATGATCGGTAGCTTGATCGCGAATGTGCGCTACAACCTGAATCGTAAAGTCAGCCGTATTCGCTTGTTTGAAATTGGCGCTGTGTATCTGCGCAACAATGAAAAACAAGACGGGCCATTATCGGTCGCTGGTTACGATCAGCCTAAACGCGTGGCTGCGATGGCCTATGGTTCGATTGCTGAAGAGCAATGGGGACAAGCATCACGCAATGTCGATTACTTCGATGTCAAAGCTGATCTGGAAGCATTGTTTGCACCGAAGAAGCTGAGCTTTACCAAAGTAGAGCATCCAGCATTGCATCCAGGACGCTCTGCTAACGTTTTGCTCGAAGGCAAAGTAGTCGGCTTTATCGGTGAATTGCATCCACGTTGGCAGCAAAAGTACGATCTGCCGCTGGCACCTGTTTTGTTCGAGGTTGATGCAGATGCCTTGCAGCGAGTAGACGTACCTTCTTACAAAGAGATTTCCAAGTTCCCGGCAGTAACACGGGATCTGGCTTTGGTCGTCAAACAAACAGTCTCCATGCAGGATTTGATGGATAGCTTTGTTGCTGAAAAGCAAGCTAATCCAGTTTGTCATATTCTGCAAGTGGTTGTTTTATTTGATGAATATCGTGGAAAGGGATTGGAGTCGGATGAAAAAAGCCTTGCTTTCCGCTTCACCTTACAAGATACTCAATTAACCCTGCAAGATGATTTGGTCGATGCCGCAATGGCTGCATTTGTTGCCGCCGCTAGTACAAAGCATGGGGCTAAATTGCGTGCATAAAGAGGCAGGGAATAATAATATGAACGACGTGAATTCAGCCGAACTCCAATCAGTATTAGCTGCCGATCTCAACCGCGCGATGTTGGAGGCGCAGGTGCGTTCGCAAGCTGAAAAAGACTTGCCAACCTTGACCAAGGCTGAGTTGGCTGAGTTGCTGTTTGAGCAAGTTGGCTTGAACAAGCGCGAAGCCAAAGATATGGTCGAGACGTTTTTCGATGAAATTCGTAACGCACTGGAACGTGGCGAAGCGGTCAAATTGTCCGGATTCGGCAATTTCCAGTTGCGTGACAAACCGCAGCGTCCGGGACGTAATCCAAAGACCGGGGAAGAAATTCCAATCACGGCGCGTCGCGTCGTCACCTTTCATGCGAGCCAGAAGCTCAAAGGCATGGTAGAGGATTCCAGCCAAAAACCGCTCGCGCATACAGCCTGAATTAAATGAACGAACGGATCCAGAAACCAGAATTGGTTGCATTGCCACCGATTCCCGCAAAACGTTATTTCACCATTGGTGAAGTCAGCGAATTGTGTGGCGTGAAGCCGCACGTCCTGCGTTATTGGGAGCAGGAATTTACGCAGTTGAAACCAGTGAAGCGTCGCGGTAACCGCCGCTACTACCAGCATCATGAAGTACTGCTGATTCGTCGTATTCGTGAACTGCTGTACGAACAAGGTTTCACTATCAGCGGCGCGCGTAATAAGCTGGATAGCCGTATTCTGGATGCGCACTTGGACGATGATGCTCCACCTGCTGCAACAGTCGACTCCGGTCAGTTATCAGCTATTCGCAATGAACTGATCGAGATTTTGGCGCTGCTGAAATAAGTACTGCGTTAGTGCAAGAATTTCACGCTGATGCATGACGAAAATACATTCCTGCTCTGGTATAATTTTTCGCTTGTCGGGGCGTAGCGCAGCCTGGTAGCGTACTTGCATGGGGTGCAAGGGGTCGAGTGTTCGAATCACTCCGTCCCGACCAATAAAATTAAAAACAAAAAGGCCAATCAACTGATTGGCCTTTTTGTTTTTGAGGATCTAACAAGCCTTGCTGCGATCTTAGGCGCACTCCACAGTAACACTCACAGGAAGGCTGGGTGTTGCATCCATCCGTCGAGTCTAGCGTGAGTAGCGTTCTCATCTTCCGGCTTGATACAACGTTTTTCTCAGTTCATTAGACAGGATGGCAATCGATGACATCATCTTTACAAATCGGCCCGCTCGCGATTCCGTATTCACTTATTTTGATTGCCGTAGCAGTCTTCATCGGCAACCTTATTGCGAAGCTTGTGGATAAGGGCACTGAAAAGACTATCGAGAATCATTTTTTCAAAATTCTCGTTGTCGCGGTATTGGTGGCTCGTATCGCATTTGTTATTCAATACAGAGCAGCTTATTTTTCCAGCCCATTAGATATTCTTGATATACGAGATGGCGGTTGGAACGCACAGGCGGGTGTTATAGCTGCATGGCTGTATGCACTTCTACTGATTAAAAGGAAAGTTTATTTAAGGAAGCCGCTACTCCTCGTGATGTTCGGTTCTAGCTTAGTGTGGATAGCTGGGACTGTCGCCTTGGCAATGCTGGCAAAGGATGCACTTCCTATTCCTGACTTGAAACTTAATTCAATGACTGGCGATGAGGTTTATCTGGCAAAGTTTAAGGGCCAGCCTACGGTCATCAATTTTTGGGCAACTTGGTGTCCGCCTTGTCAGAGAGAGATGCCAGTTCTTGAGAAGGCACAGCAACAGAATCCTGGCATTAATTTTGTGTTTATTAATCAGGGTGAGTCGAAGTTGCAAGTGGAGCAGTTCTTGGCATCAAATCATCTAATGATACGAAATGTACTCATGGATACATCGGGTGTCGCCGGAAAGGAATTTGGAGTTAAAGGGATGCCTTCGACGTATTTTTTTGATGCAAGCGGTAACTTAATGGACTCTCGCATTGGAGAAGTATCCGATGCAAGCTTGCTGGAGAAGCTGCAGAAAATAAATCCCCAGTCCTATCTCCCTAAGGAGAGTCCATGATTTCTAATAGCGCATTGATCGAATCAATCAGTTAGCCCCGATCAGGATCTTCTCGCGGAAATGCGAGCAACTTGTGGCTGCTTAACCTCCGCACGATCTGCAACTCGCAACGGTGCTCTGACTGCTGACGGTGATGCAATCGTCACAACTGCTGCTGGCTGCGCAAGCTCTACCGAACTGGAACGGTAGCCGATGCGAAAGCCACCCCAGTGTTTTCCATACACATAAATAGGCACGGATAAATCGTGCATGACTTCGCCGGTATCGCGCTTATAAGTCTGCAATAAGAACGGTTTGGTATTCGAGCCGCAGCGCTTGCCGGTGCGATCGGTGAAGATGCGTTTGGTGCGGTTATTCACCAGATCGACATCGTAGTCGCCGGTCAGTGGCTTGGAAAATTTCCGGTTATGGGTAGGGAAGTAACCGTTGTCATCGACGGCCCCGGCATAAGCCAGTTGCGGCATCGCATTCAGTATTGGTTCTTGTATCTCCGGTAAAACACGATCTGTGAAAGCGTCGAATTGAGTCGTGTGCTTGGGCGGTGACGTATTCACTAATGGCCGATACTGACGGTCAAACAACGCTTCGCGAGTGATACGTCCGTTAGCGATGGCTTGTTCAAACATCGTTCCAATTTGACGTGCTGCCTCGCTTGCAACGAGACGGATCTGATCGTGCTGGGTAGCTGCTCCGCTTTCGGCGATTGCGTCGTAAACTACTTCGGCACGTTCCGACAAGGCCATCGCTGATGCCGCAACGCGCGGCAATTCTGTATCTGTCGCCAGCATGCCGTCGCGGATTTTCAGAATGGCTGCTGCAATTCTATGAGTGGTTTCTACATGTTCACGCGAGGCTTGTGCAATTTGTTGTATCTCTTCTTCGGAGCTGCTAGCGGCACGCTCGATATTGCCAAGAAATCCATGTACCCGTTCTACGTTCTGCGAAGCTTCCATCACCTTGCTACTGAGTGCATGCATGCCGGCAGTGGCTCGTTCTGCCTCGACATTGATGGCGCTTACCATGGAGCCGATATCATCGGTTGCCTCCTTGGTTCGCTGCGCCAGTTGTCGCACTTCGCCAGCAACCACGGCAAAACCTCGGCCATGTTCTCCGGCACGAGCCGCTTCGATGGCAGCATTGAGTGCCAGCAGATTGGTGCGAGCAGCAATTTCGCTGATGACTTCAGTGATGCCATGAATGCGGCGCGATTTGTCTTGTAGTACGCGCATCATTTCTGATGCTGCTTGTGCATCATCGCGCGCCTTACTGATTTGTTCTAGTCCCAGATTGACTTCAGCACGGCCAGCGACGCTTTCGGTGCGTACTTCGGCAGCAACTTGTGATGCACGCTCAGCATTGGCGGCAATTTGTTCAGTGGTGCTGGCATTTTGTTCTGAGCCGGCAACGATGCCATTAGCTGCCTGTACATCTTGCGCAATTTTGTTCTTGATTGAATCGACGAAAAAAGAAGTCTCGGCAGCACCGATCATGATGTGATCAATTTCGCTGCCTACCTTGTTAACAAAGTCCAGGCTCTTGCCACCGCCGCGATGATGCAGCACATCGAGCAAGCCGGCGCTGACCAATGCGGTTATCAACAGCAGCCAAGGTAATGCCAATGTGCTGTCAGTTAATTGCCAGGTGCCGAGCGCTAATCCGACTCCCGCAGCGACTGCTGTTAACAGCGTCGCAGCCCGTGTTAGCCATCGGGGAAAACTTTTGTTTTTATTCCTGAACATATCGCGGTCTCCACGCAAATGATCTGTCTCGCCTTCATTTTTTTGCTTGGCAGGATGCAGATTGGACTTAAAAAACGACAAGTTTCAATGCCACGGAGGCTTTTTAGGTGAGGACGACATTCCTAGCTTCTTCTTGTGGCAGACGTGTAATTCTTGTTTTATGCAACTTGATACTACTCACACTAACTTACGCCGAGCTTATGCCGAAGTGCATTAGAAGCAAGCAGGAACAGGAATTTTATAACTCTAAAATTCACTGCGATGTGGTGTGAAAATGGAAACATCTAATTTTCACAAGCTAGAACTCAGTCAAAATTTTTCTCTATTGAGACGCTCTGATCCATCGGGTGCAAGGTGATGTGGCGTGTTCGAATCCCTGTACGCAGATCAATTAAATCAAAGAGTTACGGATTTTTTGACGCTGGTTAGCGATATATCGAAGATTCCTGACAGTGCGCTTATCTCAGGGATGCCGAGGCTGCCTATATGCAAAGATACGCATATTGGAGATGTTTGAAATGATGCGTACTATGGCAGGCAAGTTGGCCATGCACTCTCTGTTTTGATGAAAATATTTGCCAAAATGTTCACAACAGTAATGATCATGGTGATTCAACTCATTCCTTTATAGGGCAGGCAGAAACCTCATTGATGATCAATCCACCATTACTGTTAGCCGCCGGTAGTTTGCGCACTGCGATGGATGAAATCATCGTTGCTTATCAGGCGCAAGGTGGTACTGCCTTTACGGCGGAGTACGGTCCGTCGGGGAAGTTGAGGCAAGAGATAGAAGCGGGTGCCAAAGTGGATGTATTCGCTTCGGCATCGACTGATCATACTGAAGCGCTTGCACAGAAAAAGCTGCTGGCGGCATCAACGGTATTTACGCATAACGACTTGTGTGTGCTTGCGCGGCCGCAGTTGGATGTGCGTGAAGATAATCTGTTGGCATTGCTGGCGAATCCGACGGTGCGTGTGGCGACTTCTACGCCGTTAAGTGATCCTATGGGTGATTACACTTGGCAGTTTTTTCGGAATGCAGATAAACAGCAGTCAGGGTTTTATCAAACACTCAATGCCAAGGTTTTGAAATTATCTGGCGCAAGCATGCCGGTAGCTGGCGAGAAGCTGCCTTACATTACTGCTTTTGAAGACGATAAAGCCGATGTCTATATCATGTATCGCACCAATGCTCTTGTAACGAAGCACACCTTGCCGGAACTGAATGTGGTGCAGATACCGGATGACTTGAATGTGCGCAGTGCTTACGGGATTGCAGCAGCTTCGCAATCTGAAGAAGGAAAGCGCTTTGTACATTTTGTTCTGTCATCGGCAGGGCAGGAGATTTTGAAAAGACATGGCTTTAACGAGCGATGAAACATAACGGTTTTAGAAGAAAAGAATGAAGAACAGTACGACTCAAGATGTAGTCAGTCGAGCAGAGACATTTGTTATTGGCGGCATCGTTTAATCATGCAGGGGCTTTTTGACTTCGAACAAGATGGACGCTATCCATTGCGCCGTATTCCTATGGTCATGCGTTTCAATCTGGATGCGTGTGGCATTAGAATTTCTCTCACTGCATGGATTACATTGAGTCGTGACGAGCGCGAGTTACTGGTGACCCTGCCATGTTCATCTGAAGTAGAGCAGCGCGTCTATCGTGAGTGTTTGACCGCGATGCTGGCACCGCATGCTGATAATCCGGATGCAGCAATTGAATCTGTAGAAATTGATGCATCGCCTGCCTGGAAAAATACGCAGATGATCCCACCGCCAGTGATTGTCAGCCTTACGGAGCTTGCTCTGCCGTTACCTACACTAGCGCAGTGGCGCTCTTTGAGTGATCTGCAGCGATTCGCATTGATCAAGCTAACGCGCTCTGGACACAAGAATGCCAACCTCATGCCGGCGATGAAAGAGTTTGGTCTGGTCTGAAGTTTGTTTGGCGGGATACAGTCCTTATATTTCACGAGAAAAATTATTGCAATGCATGTATTGCCGATATGAACGTTCCGCTACCACTTGTCCTACGTGATAATCAGACGTGTCCGATATCCATATCTGTCTATGCGCTATAACATTCGTTGCAATTACCGGAGCCGGCGGTTCGAAAATATACCGGCACCAATTTTCCGCATTACCTAGTTGAGTCATATATTCGGCTTCTCAACTTCTTCAAAAAATCCAATACCGCAGCAACAATCAACGGCTTTACGATATCCTGTTGGCCATGATCAAGCCAACCATTCGGAAATAAGTGATGACTATCAAAATCAGTTCCCATTTCGATGCCGGCGCAATTGATGTGCTGCGCGCTGATTCGGCACAATCTATCGAGCTTAATTTGCGGAAGGATTCCAATGCGGATATTGCGCAATGGTTTTATTTCCGTCTGCAAGGCGCGCGTGGAGAACGCTGTACATTGCGTTTCCTGAATGCTGGTGAAGCAACTTATCCGGATGGCTGGAAAAATTATCAAGCCGTTGCCAGTTACGATCGTAAAAATTGGTTTCGTGTTGCGACGGCATTCGATGGCAAGGTGATGACGATTGCGCATACGCCGCAATTCGACAGCGTGTATTACGCTTACTTCGAGCCATATCCATGGGAACGCCATCTGGATTTACTGGCTCGCGCGCAAATGTCTGCACTGGTACACCTGGAGGATTTGGGTAGTACGGTTGAAGGTCGCGATATGAATGTGTTGGTAATCGGCGATCCATCAGCATCGAAAAAAATCTGGGTCATCGCGCGCCAACATCCAGGCGAAACCATGGCGGAATGGTTTGCGGAGGGGATGGTGGATGCTTTGCTGGATCAAGCTAATCCGCTTGCGCAAAAACTATTGAAACATGCCGTGTTCTATATCGTTCCGAACATGAATCCGGACGGTGCGATACATGGAAATTTGCGCACCAATGCAGCAGGTGCCAATCTGAATCGCGAGTGGATGACGCCCACGCTGGAAAGCAGCCCGGAAGTCTTTCACGTAAAAAATAAAATTCATGAAATTGGTTGTGATTTGTTTCTCGATATACACGGTGATGAAGGTTTACCTTATGTCTTCGTGGCCGGTAGTGAAATGCTGGAAGGCTTTTCGCCACAGCAAGCCAGCGAGCAGGAAAATTTCATCGAGCAATTCTTGCGTGCCAGCGAAGACTTTCAAACCGAGGTTGGATATAGCGCAGGGAAGTATCGTGCAGACATGTTGAAGCTGGCCTCCAAATACATAGGCCATACATTCAAATGCGTTTCCTTGACGCTAGAGATGCCATTCAAGGACAACGCACGCTTGCCAGAGCCGAAAGTCGGCTGGAATGGTGCGCGCAGTGCGAATCTGGGTAAAGAAATGCTGTCGCCGATTCTGCATCATCTTGAGCGTGGTGCAAGATGAGCGTCGAGATAGAACGAAAATTTCTGGTGCGCGGTACGGACTGGAAAAAATTGGGGCAGGCGGTTGCAATACGCCAAGGGTATCTGTCGTCAGATCGCGATCGTATCGTACGTGTGCGCATCGAAGATGCTTCGGCGACCTTGACGATCAAGGGGCGCATGGTCGGTATCACGCGCGGCGAATGGGAATATCCGATTCCCATCAATGAGGCCGATGAGTTACTGAATGGCTTGTGTGAACGACCGTTGATCGAAAAAACGCGTACACGTATTGTTCACGATGGTCTGGTGTGGGAAGTAGATGAATTCTTTGGCGATAACCAAGGTTTGGTTGTGGCCGAGATCGAGCTGGAGAGTGAAGGGCAGGTCTTCAGTAAGCCTGATTGGGTCGCCGAAGAAGTGACGGACGACCCGCGCTATTTCAATGCCAATTTATTGCGCCACCCATTTACCGCTTGGTAAATCTGGCTTAATAGATGGCGCGCGAATCTTAGTGCAGATGGGTTGATCCTGCGGGTGCGCCTTCCGGCATTTCTGCATGGACCAATTCTGCATTCATATCAGCGTAGAGCGGTGAGCCGCAATCGTCGCAGAACTCCATTGCAAAGCATTCGGTGTGGCGTTTGACATTCACGATGCCGCATTCTTCAAGTAGGGCGAGAATTTCTTCAATTGGCGACTTGCGTTCGATGTCGGCAGAGATCACCGGATCGGTTGATGTTTCAACGCTGCGATACTGCAGCTCTGCATCATCTTCCTCGCCATACAGCGGCCATACAATGCCGTAAACCACATCAGTATCTTTTTCCAGCGTAAAGCCGATACGATATTCATCGACGCGGCCGTCTGTAGATTCTTCGCCAAAGCTGCCGATAATTGCCTGCAATGCACTAGGCTCTACGTTCAACGTATGCGTCAGGTAATGCACGGCCGCACGTATTGATGCTGGCCGGATTTGCTTGTCGCCTTCGCGACAGGCAACGAAGTAGGCTTCTGGCAGTAATAATTCAATACCGCAGCCTGGCAGCAAGCGTGCGATATTCGGCATCGCTTGCGCATTCCATTGCGCCAATGCTTCATCGCGTTCTGCCAGATTGGCTGATGCCTGCCAGCGGAATAGCGGTTCGCCTGCGACGGCAGTGACAACGGCCAGCAGATAGCGTGTATCGGCGAGGAAGGGCGCTGTTTCGGGTGCTTGTGTAGGTTGCTTCAGTGCCGCACCTTTTAATGCAGCTTGCGCCATGCGGTGTGTGAAGGCGAAGGTTTCTGCATGGTTGCGTGGCAATTGATCAATAGAAAATAGGGCAGATGCCATGACCATTTTGGTCTCCGTTGCCAGCATGTGTGCGTGCAAATGTGCGGACAAGGTCGTCGTCACGTCTGTCGGTATCGCGCCGGAGGCAATGGAAAAGCGTGTCCACGCCAATATCGGCATCGCAATCAGCAATGCATCATAAAGTACGCCATCTTGTTCGATCTGACAGGATTCGCTGGCGGCTTCCGCGCATTCCATCAAGGCATCGTAGGCAGCAGATTCCTGTTTGAATAAATGATCGAGTGCAGCATCGATGGTGTCTTGATGATCATTCTTTAACAGCTTGCGCAGCAATGTATCCAATTGCCGCTCCCAGTTACGTTCTTCCAGGCGGCTTGCCGCTTGAATGATGGCTTGGGCGAGCGTTGCCAATCGTTGGCTGTCGGCAGACAGTTTCTGGCTAGTATTTTTGGACGGACGACGCATGAATGAATAATCTGCAGAAGGAAGATGAACTTGTATTGTAGTGGATTACACCGGCACCAAGTGCTTGCATGCGACTTTGAGCATGATGCGTGTAGATATCGTCCACACATTAAAAAAGCCGCATGAATAATTCATGCGGCTTTTTGCATTTCATGCGCAGGAAGCGCATGGAATAAAGTCAACTTATGCAGCCAGCAACTGACGAAGAACGAATGGCAGAATGCCGCCGTGCTTGTAGTAATCGACTTCGATAGGTGTATCGATGCGCAACAGTACTTTTACTTCTTGCGCTTCGCCATTGGCGCGATGGATCACCAGCGTCACTTCTTGCTGTGGACGCAGATTGCCTTCGAGACCTTTCAGGTCGAAGGTTTCTTTGCCTGTGATGCCAAGCGTGGTGACGCTGTCGTTACCGAGGAATTGCAATGGCAATACGCCCATACCGACCAAGTTGGAGCGATGGATACGTTCGTATGAACGTGCGATCACAGCTTTAACACCCAACAGTTGCGTACCTTTGGCTGCCCAGTCACGCGACGAACCTGTGCCGTACTCTTCGCCAGCGAAGACCATGGTAGGCGTACCGTCATTGACGTAACGCATTGCTGCATCGTAAATCGACATTTCTTCACCGCTAGGCTGATGCAGAGTGATGCCGCCTTCAACACGCGAACCGTCTGGTTTGACTGGAATCATCAAGTTCTTGATACGCACGTTGGCGAAGGTGCCGCGCATCATGATTTCGTGATTGCCACGACGTGAGCCGTAGGAGTTGAAATCGGCTTTCATCACGCCTTTTTCGCTCAGGTATTTACCAGCTGGGCTGGTGTCCTTGATCGAACCAGCAGGCGAGATGTGATCGGTGGTGATCGAGTCGCCAAATACGCCGAGTGCGCGTGCAGCAGTGATGCTGGTTGCAGCAGCTTTTGGTTCCATCGTGAAGTCGTTGAAGAACGGTGGTTCAGCGATGTAGGTCGATGTTGGCCAGTCGTAGACTTGACCTTCTGCAACGCCCTTGATGCCTTCCCACAGCTTGCCTGGTGCAGTTTTGACTTGTGCGTAATTGTCTTTGAAGACTTTCGCATTCATCGCAAACTTCATCAGCTTCGACACTTCCTGACTGGTTGGCCAGATGTCACCCAGATAAACGTCACGCATCTTGCCATCAGCACCTTTGCCGCGGCCGACTGGTTCGGTCATCAGATCACGTGTCATGTTGCCGGCGATCGCGTAAGCGACAACCAACGGTGGCGAGGCGAGGAAGTTGGAGCGAATGTTCGGGTGAATACGCGCTTCAAAGTTACGGTTACCAGACAATACGGCAGACGCCACGATGTCATGCTGCACAATCGCTTCGTTCATCGCTGGTGTCAGGTCGCCGGCATTGCCGATACAGGTTGTGCAACCGTAAGCGGTGACGCCGAAGCCGAGTTTTTCCAGGTACGGCAGCAAGCCAGCAGCTTGCAGGTATTCCGTTACGACACGTGAGCCAGGCGCAAGCGAGGTCTTGATGTGTGGCGATACTTTCAAGCCTGCTTCGACTGCTTTTTTCGCCAGCAAGCCAGCAGTCAGCAAGACGCTTGGGTTGGAGGTGTTGGTGCAGGAGGTGATGGCTGCGATCAGCACATCACCGTTTTTGACTTTAACGCCGTCGCTGTTGGTGTAGACAGCATCCAGATCTTCGGCTTTCTTGTTAAAGCCGTTTTCCGAAGTTGGTTTGGCAAACAAGTCTGCGAAGTTTTGTTTGACGTGACCGATTTCGATACGATCTTGCGGACGCTTAGGGCCAGCCAATGATGGTGCAACCGAACCGAGGTCCAGTGCGACGACGTGGGTGTAATCGATCTCGCCGGATTTTGGTACGCCGTACAGGTTTTGTGCTTTGAAGTAGGACTCGAACGCGTCGATTTCAGCTTTGGTACGGCCTGTACCTTTGAAGTAATCAATGGTTGCATCGTCAACTGGGAAGAAACCCATGGTTGCGCCGTATTCCGGTGCCATGTTGGCGATGGTAGCGCGGTCGGTCAACGACAGCGATTCTGTACCTTCGCCGAAGAATTCGACGAATTTGCCGACGACTTTTTCTTTGCGCAGCAATTCGGTAATGGTCAGAACCAGATCGGTTGCGGTCACGCCTTCACGCAACTGACCAGTCAAGTTCACGCCGACAACGTCAGGTGTCAGGAAATAAACTGGTTGGCCCAGCATGCCAGCTTCCGCTTCAATACCACCGACGCCCCAGCCGACTACGCCGATGCCGTTGATCATGGTGGTGTGCGAATCAGTACCGACCAGTGTGTCTGGGTAGTAAACGTTGTCTTTCTTGTGTACGCCGCGTGCCAAGTATTCCAGATTGACTTGATGTACGATGCCGAAGCCTGGTGGCACAACACCAAAGGTGTCAAATGCCTGCATGCCCCATTTCATGAACTGATAGCGCTCATTGTTGCGCTGGAATTCCAGTTTCATGTTCAGATCGAGCGCATTCTTTTGACGGAAGTGATCGATTTGAATCGAGTGATCGACGACCAGATCTACTGGCACTAACGGTTCGATGCCTTTTGGATCCTTGCCCAATTTGCTGGCGACGTTGCGCATGGCAGCCAGATCGGCGAGCAATGGCACACCGGTGAAATCCTGAAGCACGACGCGTGCAACGACGAAAGGAATTTCATCGGTGCGAGTTGCATTTGGCGACCAGTTGGCCAATTGCTTGATGTGTTCTTCGGTAACTTTTTTACCGTCGCAATTGCGCAGTACTGATTCCAGCACAATACGGATGGAAACCGGCAAACGGGAAACGTTCACGCCGAGTTTTTTGCCCAGCGCAGGCAAGGAGTAGAACTCGCCTTTTTTGGAACCTGAAATATTGAATTCCTTGAGTGTATTCAATGTATTGCGCGACATGATTTCTCCTTAATACTAATAACCGATACGAAATTTAATGCACGATGCCGTCAGATTTCGGCGGCGGCTTGCGGCATCGCTGTAACTATTCAACCTTTTGCAGCTTGTGCTTTTGCTTGTTCTGGATTTCTGCATTCATTGGCCAATTGCTGGCCTTTCTTTGAGTCGAGCAGCATGGCTTTGGATGGAATGTTGATCCATACCAGACCTGCTTTACGATTTTCAAAACGGTTGGCACCGGTGCTGGTACCGATGCGGCCTAAACGATGGACTTTGTCTTTCCAGCGGATGGCGATGTGTTTGTCGTCGTTATCGTTGGTGTAGATGGTGACCTTGTTACCAAGCTCGCAGCTGAAGTTAGTAACGGCAGAGCCTTCGATATTGGCTTCGCCGAGATCTTCCTGATTATCATCATCGGCAACAGCGGCAGCAGCAGGTGCTGCAACGACAGCAGCTTTCTTGACTGCTTTTTTAACTGGTTTTTTGGTGGTCGTGCTTGAGCTTGCGGCGCTTGATTGTGCAAAAGCCGGAGCGATTGCCGACGACATGCCGATCATCAGAAATGCGCAGAGTATTTTTTTCATGCCGGAATCTCCAGTAATTGATTCAACTGCAGTAATTTTTCTGCAGAGGAAGCTGTATTCATAAAATAGTGTGTGCGGATTCAGGCAGCGGTATTCCGCTGGCCTGCGCACGCTGCAATATCGTCCAGTAATAACGGTAGCTGGCGCGATCGTGCAGCTTTCCATTGTGTTGTATCGGGCCCCATTGAACGGCTTGTGCTTGCGACAGTATTTCTGCCGCCTCGTTCACTTCGGATAGTCGTGGTGCAAATGATTTCAAAATCGGTTTGATCTGGTTCGGATGGATGCTCCACATCCGTGTATAGCCAAATTCAGCGGCGGCGCGATGCGCGTCGCTTGCAACGACGGAGGTGTCGTTGATTTCGGTCGTGACATTGTGCGACGGTGTTTTGCCATGAGCATGGCAGGCGGCTGCGATTTCCAGCTTGGCACGCACCAATAGTGGATGCGTGAATTGTCCCGGAGTGCGCATGGCATTACCGGGAATGGCACCGTAGTGAGCAGAAACAAAATCCATCACGCCGAAGGACAAGCACTCAACTTGCGGTAAAGCGGCAATGGCAGATGAGTCGGCGAGTGCGCCATGCGTTTCTATCAAGACGTGGACGGGTAAGTTGTCGCGGCCTTGTTTCTTCGCATGATGATTGATGAGCGTAATCGCGTTTTCTACATCGGCAACACTATCGACTTTAGGCACGACTAGATAGGCCAGTCGTTGCGCTGCGTGTTGCAGAATAATTTCGATATCCTGCTCGAAGAATTCGCTGGTGACGTCGTGTACACGAGCACCGATTCGGCCGTATAGATTTTCTTCGCCGGCAACGAGTGTGCCGAGCAAATGCGCATGGGCGGCTTCATTGCCATGTGCTGCGCCATCTTCACAATCAAATGTAATGTCGAAGACTGGACCTAGTTCCTTTTGTAGCGCCAGGGATTTGCGCATCAATTTTTCGGAACCGGCATAGTGATCACATACCGGGATAGAAACCGGCGGACATTTGCCTTGAAAGAGGACTTCTGAAGGATGCATGTGTGGTGCGTTAATGACGTAATGGTCAGACTTGCTACGAGAAAAATGGACAAGCGATCCTGCGATCACTTGTCCATCGCTGTGAACATCAGCCTAAGAGATGTTTCACACCTTCGCGTTCTTCCATCAATTCTTTCAAGGTCAGGTTGATGCGCTCTTGCGAGAATGCATCGATTTCCAGGCCTTGAACGATTTTGTATTCGCCGTTTTCAACAGTGACAGGGAAGCCGAAGATGGTGTCTTTCGGAATGCCGTAGGAGCCGTCCGATGGAATACCCATGGTGACCCATTTGCCGTTGGTACCGAGTACCCAATCACGGACGTGATCGATGGCAGCGTTGGCAGCGGATGCTGCGGAAGATACACCGCGTGCATCGATGATGGCTGCGCCGCGTTTGCCGACTGTAGGCAGGAATACGTCTTTGTTCCAGACTTCGTCGTTGATCGCATCTTTAACCGATTTGCCATCGATCGTTGCGAAGCGATAATCCGGATACATGGTTGGCGAGTGATTGCCCCAGACAGTCAATTTTTCAATTGCGGTAACTGGCTTGCCGGTTTTTGCCGCGATTTGCGACAAGGCACGGTTGTGATCCAGACGCAGCATGGCGGTGAAGTTTTTCGCTGGCAGGTTAGGTGCCGATTTCATCGCAATGTATGCGTTGGTGTTGGCTGGGTTGCCGACCACCAGTACTTTGACGTTACGCGATGCGACTGCATCCAGCGCTTTGCCTTGTACCGTGAAGATTTGTGCATTCGCTTCCAGCAGATCTTTGCGTTCCATGCCTGGGCCGCGTGGACGTGCGCCTACCAGCAATGCAACGTCGATATCCTTGAACGCTGTCATTGGATCGCTGTGTGCCGTTACGCCAGCCAGCAATGGAAACGCGCAATCGTCGATTTCCATGATGACGCCTTTCAGCGCTTTTTGTGCTTTTTCATCGGCGATTTCCAGCAATTGCAAAATGACAGGCTGGTCTTTACCAAGCAAATCGCCGTTAGCGATGCGGAACAGAAGGGAATAGCCGATCTGGCCGGCGGCGCCGGTAACGGCGACACGCATTGGGGCTTTAGCCATGTTGAATCTCCAAGGTAATGATGAAGTTAAGGTCAGGTATTTGGAAAATATTCCGCGTGGCGCAATGATACAGTTGTATACCTGAGAAGTCAGCGCGGTTATTAAAATGCATTAGTCAATAATTGACCTCGATCCGAATGGCGAAAAGAGGTTGGGCTGTGTTGATCGCGAGTTTAGGCTTCTGTGATTTGGCTGTCAATATATATCTTATGTCTTATATAAGACATGTTAATTTCCATCTTTTGCTAGACGGCAAAGGTGGTTTTGTGGTGAAATCCACACTATGAGTTCAGCACCTACTTCCTTGCCGAATAAAAATGCTGCCAGCCCTGCTGCTGGCGGGACGGCGAGTTCTTCTCCGACCTTCAGTCCGCTTTATCAACAAATCAAGGCATTGATACTGCGTAGCCTGCAATCTGGTGAGTGGCGTCCTGGTGAGCTGATCCCGAGCGAAATGGACTTGGCGACGCGCTTCAAGGTTAGCCAAGGCACAGTACGCAAAGCCATTGATGAGCTTTCCGCGGAAAATCTCGTTGTGCGGCGACAAGGGAAGGGCACATTTGTCGCAACGCATCATGAAGCGCGTGCGCAGTTCCGTTTCTTGCGCCTGAAGCCAGACGTTGGCGAGCCACTTTATCCCGACAACACCATTATTGATGCCAGACGCCTGCGCGCGCCTGCGGATATTGCGCGCCAACTTGATATCAAGGCAGGGGATTCGGTTGTTTTCCTCAAGCGCATGCAGACATTCGATGGTGCGCCAACAATTTTAGAAGAGCTTTGGTTGCCGGGATCGATTTTCAAAGGTTTATCGGTTGAGCGCGTCTTGCAATACAAAGGGCCTATGTACGCCTTGCTGGAGACCGAATTCGGTACGCAAATGATACGAGCGGTCGAAAATATCAAGGCTGTGGTTGCCGATCAAGTTGCTGCGGATTTATTGCAGTTGCCGGTTAACACACCTTTACTTAGTGTGACGCGGATTTCATTTAGTTATGGTGATAAGCCGGTAGAGGTGCGTCGCTCCTTTTATGTGACCAATAATTATCATTATCGCAATGAGTTGAATTAAGCGTGCATCGCAATATGCATTTTTATTCGGTTAATTATTAAATAGGTAGATCAGTACGTATGAGTAATACATTATGTTGGTGCACGTTATGACAAATAATATGTATTGGTGTGGTGCACCAAAATCGGTGAAAATCAGCGGTTCATCTCGTTTGGGAAAGTCATGCCATGTCTGATTCACTCAAAACAAGCAAGAAGCAGTTTCGTAACATCAACATTACTGACCTTGGTCATTATCGTTTGCCCTTAGCAGGGATTTTGTCGATATTGCACCGCGTCAGTGGCGCCTTGATGTTTGTGTTGCTGCCATTCATTTTGCTTTTGCTCGATAAAAGTTTGTTGTCCGAAACCTCTTTTGAGCATTTCAAAGGCATAGCCTCTCACTGGTTCGTCAAGCTGATTATCCTTGCGTTGGCATGGGCTTATCTGCACCATTTCTGTGCGGGCATTCGTCATTTATTGATGGATGTGCATGTCGGCCTGGATAAAAACACGGCAAAAAAATCGGCTGTGATCGTCTTCGCATTCAGCCTGCCTTTGACCGCACTCGTCGCACTTAAATTGTTTGGAGCATTCTGATGGCGAATGACAATATCGGACCACATAGACTGGTCGTCGGTGCCCACTACGGTTTAAAAGACTGGCTGGCACAACGCGTTACCGCGATTGTGATGGCGTCTTATACGCTGGTTCTGTTGATTGCTTTCTTGACCGCGACTGATTTCAGTTACGAAGGTTGGGCTGGCTTGTTCGCTCAGCAATGGTTCAAGATGTTTTCGTTTGTGACCTTCCTTTCCTTGTTCTATCACGCGTGGGTTGGTATGCGTGATATCTGGATGGATTACATCAAACCGGTTTCTATACGCCTCGTATTGCAGGTTGCCACGATCTTGTGGCTGGTCGCTTGTGCCGGATGGACGGCGCAGATTCTCTGGAGAGCGTAACGTGGCAGCAATTAAAAGCAGCATTCCCTCACGCCATTTTGACGCCATCATCGTCGGTGCCGGCGGTTCCGGCATGCGCGCATCGCTACAGCTTGCAGAAGCAGGCTTGAACGTCGCGGTATTGTCGAAAGTATTCCCAACGCGTTCGCATACCGTTGCTGCTCAAGGTGGTATCGGTGCTTCGCTCGGCAATATGGCGGAAGACAATTGGTATTGGCACATGTTCGATACGGTCAAAGGTTCGGATTACCTCGGTGATCAGGACGCGATCGAGTTCATGTGCCGCGAAGCGCCGAAAGTCGTCTACGAACTGGAACATTTCGGTATGCCTTTTGACCGTAATTCCGACGGCACGATTTATCAGCGTCCATTCGGCGGTCACACTGCGAACTTCGGTGAAAAGCCGGTGCAACGTGCTTGCGCTGCGGCGGATCGTACCGGTCATGCTTTGCTACATACACTCTACCAACGTAACGTTCGCGCCCGTACCCACTTCTTCGTGGAATGGATGGCGATCGACTTGATGCGCGACGCCGAAGGCGACGTGATCGGTGTGGTTGCGCTGGAAATGGAAACCGGCGAAGTAATGATGCTGGAAGCCAAAACCACATTGTTTGCTACAGGTGGTGCAGGGCGTATCTGGGCTGCATCGACCAATGCCTTTATCAATACCGGTGACGGTATGGGCATGGCGGCACGTGCTGGCCTGCCGCTGGAAGACATGGAATTCTGGCAGTTCCACCCGACCGGCGTAGCTGGTGCGGGTGTGCTGATTACAGAAGGCGTGCGCGGTGAGGGCGGTATTTTGGTGAATAGCCAGGGCGAACGCTTCATGGAGCGTTACGCGCCTACGCTGAAAGATCTGGCACCACGCGATTTCGTTTCACGCTCCATGGATCAAGAGATCAAAGAAGGCCGCGGTTGTGGTCCTCTTAAAGATCACGTGATGCTGGATTTGCGTCACATCGGCGCAGAAACCATACAAAAACGTTTGCCATCGATTCTGGAAATCGCACACAAATTTGCGAACGTCGATGCGACGCGCGAACCGATTCCAGTCGTGCCGACTATCCATTACCAAATGGGCGGCATTCCAACCAATATTCACGGTCAAGTTGTTGAGCCGAAGAATGGCAATCCGAATCACGTTGTGAATGGCTTGTACGCGATTGGCGAGTGTGCCTGCGTGTCAGTACACGGCGCGAATCGTTTGGGTACTAACTCATTGCTTGATCTGTTGGTGTTTGGCCGTGCAGCAGGTAATCATATTGTTCAGAGCAATCTGAAAGGCCGCGAACACAAACCATTGCCAGCCGATGCAGCCGACCTCGCGTTGTCGCGTTTGTCACATCTGGAAAACAGCACTGGCGGCGAGCGCGTGCAGGATGTCGCTAACGATATCCGCTCGACCATGCAACGTTATTGTGGCGTGTTCCGTACGGACGAATTGCTGCAAACCGGCTACAAGAAAATCATGGAATTGGATGAGCGTCGCAAGCATGTGTCGTTCAAGGACAAGTCCCGTGTTTTCAATACCGCGCGTATCGAAGCACTGGAGCTGGACAATCTGATCGAAACAGCCAAGGCGACCATCACCTCAGCTGCGGCCCGCAAAGAATCGCGCGGTGCACATGCACATCGTGATTTTGAAAAACGCGATGATGAAAACTGGATGAAACATTCGCTGTTTTACTCCGAAGGCAACCGACTTGATTACAAGCCAGTGGTGACCAAGCCGCTGACAGTTGACACCTTCAAGCCTAAACCACGTACTTTCTAAAAGGTCAGAACATGGCACGGACTCTCAGACTTCAGATTTACCGCTATGATCCTGACAAGGATGCAAAACCGTACATGCAGGACGTGACGGTTGAGTTGCAAGATCATGACAAGATGCTGTTGGACGCTTTGCAGCGTATCAAGGCCGACGTTGATGACTCGCTGGCATTGCGTCGTTCCTGCCGCGAAGGTGTGTGCGGCTCAGATGCGATGAACATTAACGGCAAGAACGGTTTGGCATGTACGACCAACTTGAATGAGTTGAGTGAGCCTATCGTTTTGCGCCCATTGCCAGGCTTGCCGGTGATCCGCGATCTGATCGTGGACATGACGCAATTCTTTAAACAGTACGACTCGATCAAGCCTTACCTGATTAACGATACAATCCCGCCTGAGAAAGAGCGTTTGCAGACCCCTGCAGAGCGCGAAGAACTCGATGGCTTGTATGAGTGTATCCTGTGTGCTTGTTGCTCGACTTCCTGCCCGTCGTTCTGGTGGAATCCTGATAAATTTGTCGGCCCGGCCGGTTTGTTGCAGGCCTATCGTTTCATTGCCGACAGCAGGGATCATGCGACCAGCGATCGACTGGATAATTTGGAAGATCCATACAGATTGTTCAGATGTCATACAATTATGAATTGTGTGGACGTTTGTCCTAAAGGTTTGAACCCGACACGCGCAATCGGAAAAATCAAGGAATTGATGGTCCGTCGCGCTGTATAGTGCCGGGTTATTGACGAAACGCATGACGATTTTGTCGTTGTGCGTTTCTTTCGCAAGAAGCAATGACGTGGAAAAGCGTTAAACAGGTTGAATAAGAGTCCATGTCCATAACCCATCAAGCTGATCCAGTAAAACGTGCGCGCCTGAGATGGCGTGGTCGTCGCGGTCTGCTGGAAAATGATTTGCTGCTGACGCGCTTCCTGGATAAGCATGAGGAAACGCTGACGGATGAAGAGGTCGAAGCCTTTTCGATATTGATGGAGTTGCCAGACAACGATTTACTGAATTTGCTATTGGCACGCAATGAACCGGATGGTGAAGTAGATACACCTCAAGTTCGTGCGCTGTTAAGCAGATTGCGTGCAATTTAAAGCGCACTGCAATACCGATTTTATTTTGCGATTTATTCATAAATCGACTCACCCCCTCGTTATTAGAAGGAAGAGCCATGCCCCACTCCCAATCTGACATCAAAGCCACACTGTCGTTTTCTGACGGTTCGCCATCAGTGGAGTTGCCGATTTACAAGGGAACAATAGGCCCTGACGTAATCGATATTCGCAAACTCTACGGTGCCAGCGGAAAATTCACGTATGACCCAGGCTTTATGTCGACTGCATCGTGTGATTCAACGATCACTTACATTGATGGCGACAAAGGCGAATTGCTGTATCGCGGTTATCCGATTGAACAATTGGCAGTGAAGTGCGACTTCCTTGAAACTTGCTACCTGTTGCTTAAAGGCGAGTTGCCGAACGTAGAGCAGAAGAAAACCTTCGTCAACACCGTGACCAAGCACACGATGTTGCATGAGCAAATGCAATTCTTCTTCCGCGGCTTCCGTCGTGATGCGCATCCTATGTCGGTACTGGTTGGTACGGTTGGTGCGTTGTCCTCGTTCTATCATGATTCGCTGGACATCAATGACCCGCATCACCGTGAAGTGTCCGCGATTCGTTTGATCGCGAAGATGCCAACGCTGGTTGCGATGTCTTACAAATATTCGGTCGGCCAGCCATTCGTGTATCCACGCAATGACTTGTCGTATAGCGCGAACTTCATGCACATGATGTTCTCGACACCAAGCGAAGAATACAAAATCAGCGACGTGCTGGTACGTGCGCTGGATCGTATCCTGATCTTGCATGCAGATCACGAGCAAAATGCATCGACTTCGACAGTGCGTCTTTCCGGCTCTAGCGGTGCGAATCCATTCGCCTGTATCGCTGCTGGTATCGCTTGTCTCTGGGGCCCTGCGCACGGTGGTGCAAACGAAGCCGCACTGAACATGTTGAAAGAAATCGGTTCAGTCGACAACATCCCGGAATTCTTGGCAAAAGTGAAAGACAAGAACTCCGGCGTCAAGCTGATGGGCTTCGGGCACCGCGTTTACAAAAACTTCGATCCACGTGCCAAACTGATGCGTGAAACTTGCCACGAAGTGTTGGAAGAATTGGGTCTGCATGATGATCCATTGTTCAAACTGGCTATGGCACTGGAAAAAGTGGCGTTGGAAGACGAATACTTTGTGTCGCGTAAGCTGTACCCGAACGTCGATTTCTACTCGGGTATTGTGCAATCAGCATTAGGCATTCCTGTATCCCTGTTCACCGGTATCTTCGCGATGGCGCGTACCGTGGGTTGGGTTGCTCAATGGAACGAAATGATTTCAGATCCGGAACAAAAAATTGGCCGTCCACGTCAATTGTTCATCGGTGAAAAACAGCGTGACGTCTCGGATATAGCGAAGCGTCCGTAAATTGGTTAGTAAGGTAAAAAGTGGATCATGAGATTCACTTTTTACCGATTTGTTTTATGTTATTCTCGTTTCAGATTATTAGATTTCAGCAGCTATAGATTAAAACGTCCTTCCCCACAACTTGATGTGCAATCCGCTAACCGGTCAGGCCGTGCCGCGGAAGGTTAAATTAACCCGCTAATCTCGCGAAACGCGAAGAAAGGTGAGCAAGATGATGCAACAATCTTTATCCAACTCTTATTTGTTTGGAGGGAATGCACCGTACGTTGAAGAACTGTACGAAGCATATCTCGACAATCCCGGCTCCGTACCAGACAACTGGCGCGCGTACTTCGACGCCATGCAGCATGTGCCTGCTGTCGATGGTTCGACCAAGCCTGACGTCGCGCATGCGTCTGTCATCGCATCTTTCGCCGAACGCGCCAAGAATGGCCCGATACGCACAGTTACCGCATCCGAAGATGTTGAAATGGGACGCAAACGCGTCGCTGTTACACAACTGATCGCTGCTTACCGCGTGTTGGGTAACAACTGGGCCAATCTTGATCCATTGCAACGTCAAGAGCGTCCATCGATCCCGCAATTGGAGCCTAGTTTTTACGGCTTTACCGATGCGGACATGGATATCGTGTTCAACATCAGTAATACCCATTTCGGTACAGAAACTTCCTCGCTGCGAGATTTGCTGAACGCATTGCGCGATACATACTGCCGTTCGATCGGACCGGAGTTTATGTACATCAGCGATCCTGCGCAAAAGCTTTGGCTGCAGGAACGGTTTGAGTCGGTACGCTCGACACCAACTTTTTCCAGCGAAAAGAAAAAGCACATCCTTGAGCGCCTGACGGCAGCTGAGGGTCTGGAACGTTATCTGCATACCAGATACGTTGGACAAAAACGTTTTTCGCTGGAAGGGAGCGAGAGCTTCATCGCTGCGCTTGATGAAACGATACAACGTGGCGGCGAAAAAGGCGTGCAGGAAATCGTGATCGGTATGGCGCATCGCGGACGCTTGAACGTATTGGTCAACACCCTCGGCAAAATGCCGCAGGAATTATTCGCTGAATTCGAAGGCCGTCATGGTGACGATCTGCCATCCGGCGACGTTAAGTACCATCAAGGTTTCTCATCCGATATCAGCACACCAGGCGGTCCTATCCACCTGTCGCTGGCTTTTAACCCTTCACATCTGGAAATCGTTAATCCAGTGGTGGAAGGCTCCGTGCGCGCACGTATCGAACGCCGTGGCCAGAACGATCCGTCGCAACAAGTTTTGCCTATCCTGATCCACGGCGATGCAGCATTTGCTGGTCAAGGCGTGATCATGGAAACGCTGAATCTGGCGCAGACTCGCGGCTACGGCACCGGCGGCACCGTCCACATCATCATCAACAACCAAATCGGTTTTACTACGTCCGATCCACGTGACTCGCGTTCGACGCTGTATTGCACCGACGTTTCGAAGATGATTGAAGCACCTGTGATCCACGTCAATGGTGATGATCCTGAAGCCGTTGTTTTCGCAGCGCAGATCGCACTGGATTACCGTCTTGAATTCCGCAAGGATATCGTGGTCGACATCGTTTGCTATCGCAAACTTGGTCACAACGAGCAAGATACGCCAGCGCTGACGCAGCCATTGATGTACAAGAAAATTGCAGCACATCCAGGCACACGCAAACTGTACGCCGACAAATTGGTGACACAGGGAACGATCGCTGCGGATGAAGGCGATGCAATGGTCGCGGAATACCGCGATGCAATGGATGCTGGTAAGCATACGATCGATCCTGTTATTTCGAATTTCAAGAGCAAATACGCAGTCGATTGGATGCCGTTCCTGAATCGCAAATGGACCGATGCCGCTGATACTGCGGTACCGATGACAGAGTTGAAGCGTTTGGCTGAACGCATCACCACCTTGCCGGAAAACTTCAAGGTTCATCCACTGGTTGAAAAAGTACTGGCTGACCGCGCAAGCATGGGCCGTGGCGAAATCAATCTGGATTGGGGCATGGGCGAGCATTTAGCCTACGCATCATTGGTCAGTTCCGGTTATGCCGTGCGTCTGACTGGTCAGGATTCTGGCCGCGGTACATTCGTCCATCGTCATGCAGTACTGCATGATCAAAATCGTGAACGTTGGGATGCAGGCACCTATGTGCCTTTGCAAAACGTTTCGGATCAGCAAGCTTGGTTCCGTGTTATCGATTCCGTTTTGTCGGAAGAAGCAGTATTGGCTTATGAATACGGTTACTCCACAGCTGAGCCGAATACGCTGGTTATCTGGGAAGCGCAATTTGGCGATTTCGTCAACGGCGCGCAAGTCGTTATCGATCAGTTCATCAGTTCCGGTGAAGTGAAGTGGGGCCGTGCATCAGGTTTGGTCATGATGCTGCCACACGGTTACGAAGGTCAGGGACCGGAGCACTCCTCCGCACGTCCTGAACGCTTCTTGCAACTGTGCGCAGACAACAATATGCAAGTAGTGCAACCGACTACCTCGGCACAAATCTTCCATCTGTTGCGCCGTCAGATGATTCGTCTGTTCCGCAAACCGTTGGTGATTTTGACGCCAAAATCGCTGTTGCGTAACAAGGATGCCGGATCGCCGTTGAGCGAACTTGCCAAAGGTTCGTTCCAGACCGTGATCGGTGAAGTGGATGAGAAGATCGATGCGAAGAAAGTGAAACGCGTCATCGCTTGTTCAGGTCGCGTTTATTACGATCTGGTCGCTGCTCGCAAAGAACGCGGACAGAACGATGTTGCCATTATTCGTGTCGAACAGCTTTATCCGTTCCCACATAAAGCGTTTGCGGCTGAGCTCAAAAAATTCCCGAATTTCAATGAATTGGTGTGGACTCAGGATGAACCGCAGAACCAAGGTGCATGGTTCCAGATCCAACACAATATTCTGGAAAATATGGCAGACGGACAGAAACTTGCCTATGCCGGCCGTCCAGCCAGCGCATCGCCTGCCGTGGGTTACTACGACAAGCATTACGCACAGCAAAAGGCACTGATTGATGCTGCATTTGCCAAATTAAAAGGTTTTGTACAAACCAAATAAAGACCCTGCGACATCCCAGAAGCTGGGATGTCGTATGAACAACCCGAAACGGAGAGTTAAAAATGGCAATTCTTGAAGTAAAAGTTCCGCAACTGTCGGAATCTGTTGCAGAAGCAACGCTGCTGCAATGGCATAAAAAAGTAGGTGAGACCGTCGCTCGCGACGAAAACCTGATCGATATCGAGACCGATAAAGTCGTGTTGGAACTACCTGCGCCTGCCGCCGGTGTGATTACACAAATCGTGCGCGACGATAACAGTACAGTCGTTGCTGGCGAGGTCATCGCGCTGATCGATACGGATCTGTCTGCGGTGGTTATTCCTGCACCTGCAGCCGCCGCTGCAGCACCAGCTGCATCGGTCGCGTCAGCACCTGCAAGTGCACCAGCATCATCGAATGCTGCTAGCGGTATTGCAATGCCGGCAGCTGCAAAAATGCTGTCAGAAAACAATCTGGCAGCAGGCGATGTCGCCGGCACGGGTAAAGATGGTCGCGTCACAAAAGGTGATGTCATCAATCAACTGGAGAAAAAGCCAGCACCAGCACCAGTGGCTGCCGCCAAACCTGCGTTGCAACAAGTTGCTACGCCAGCGCCATCCCTTGCTTCGCTTGCGAATCGTCCGGAAGAGCGCGTGCCTATGAGCCGTTTGCGTGCTCGTATCGCAGAACGTTTGTTGCAATCACAAGCAAGCAATGCCATCTTGACGACTTTCAACGAAGTCAATATGCAGCCTGTGATCGATCTGCGTACCAAGTACAAAGACAAGTTTGAAAAAGAACATGGCGTCAAACTCGGCTTCATGTCCTTCTTCGTTAAGGCTGCTGTTGCTGCGTTGAAAAAATATCCAATCATCAATGCATCGGTTGATGGCAACGATATCGTCTACCACGGCTATTTCGATATCGGTATCGCAGTCGGTTCGCCGCGTGGTTTGGTTGTACCTATCCTGCGTGATGTCGATCAAATGTCGATCGCTGAAATCGAAAAGAAAATTGGCGAATTTGGTAACAAGGCCAAAGAAGGCAAGCTGACACTGGATGATTTGACCGGTGGTACCTTCTCCATTTCGAACGGCGGTATCTTTGGTTCGATGTTGTCGACACCGATTATCAATCCACCACAATCCGCGATCCTGGGCATCCATGCGACCAAGGAACGTGCTGTTGTTGAGAACGGTCAAATCGTGATTCGTCCAATGAATTATCTGGCGATGTCCTACGATCACCGCATCATCGACGGACGTGAGGCTGTATTGGGTCTCGTCGCGATGAAAGAGGCATTGGAAGATCCTGCGCGCCTGTTGCTGGATCTCTAAAGCCGGGTAAATAAAAGACACAAAGGCGCAACCATTTTGCTGCCTGCGTGTCTTTTTTTCTAAGTGGATAATTTAGCGGGATAAAGATATGTCGAAGAATTTTGATGTGGTGGTGATCGGTGGTGGCCCTGGCGGCTATGTTGCAGCGATACGCGCGGCGCAATTGGGATTTACTGCTGCCTGTATTGACGAATGGAAAAATGAAAAAGGTGGCCCTGCACCTGGTGGAACGTGCACCAACGTTGGTTGCATTCCATCGAAAGCATTGCTGCAATCGTCGGAAAACTACGACCATGCAGCGCATGCGTTTGCTGATCACGGGATAGAAGTAAAAGGTCTGTCGCTGAATCTGAAAAAGATGGTGTCGCGCAAGGACACAGTCGTTAAACAAAATAATGACGGCATCCTGTACTTACTCAAAAAGAACAAAGTGACTTTCTTCCATGGCCGTGGCTCGTTTGTAAAAGCGATCGATGGTGGTCATGAAATCAAGATCGCCGGCGCGACAGAAGAAAACATTTTTGCCAAGCATGTCATCGTCGCGACGGGGTCAAATCCACGCCAATTGCCAGGCGCTGCCTTTGATGAAAAGCTGATCTTGTCGAATACGGGTGCGCTCGCAATGACGGATGTACCTAAGCGTCTTGGTGTGATCGGTGCGGGCGTGATTGGTCTGGAAATGGGCAGCGTATGGCGTCGCCTTGGTTCTGAAGTGACGGTGCTCGAAGCGTTACCAGCCTTCCTCGGTGCAGTCGATGGACAAGTTGCCAAAGAAGCGCTGAAGCAATTTACTAAGCAAGGCCTTGCTATCAATCTGAGCGTCAAAATCGGTGCGATTACTGCTGGCAAGAACGATGTAACCGTCAACTATGTTGATGATAAAGGCGCTGCGCAAAAAGCAGTCTTCGACAAGCTAATCATATCGATAGGCCGCATTCCGAATACGATAGGTCTGAACGCGGAAGCCGTTGGTTTGAAACTCGATGAACGTGGCTTTATCGCAGTTGATGGTGATTGCAAAACAAGTTTGCCAAATGTATGGGCTGTAGGCGATGTGGTACGTGGTCCTATGCTGGCACACAAAGCTGAAGAAGAGGGCGTTGCCGTCGCAGAACGTATCGCCGGTCAGCATGGTCATGTTAATTTCAACACCATTCCTTGGGTGATTTATACCTCACCGGAAATCGCATGGGTTGGAAAAACAGAGCAGCAGCTCAAGGCGGAAAACATTGCTTATAAAGCTGGTTCTTTCCCGTTCCTGGCAAATGGTCGTGCGCGCGCATTGGGTGATACGACTGGTTTCGTGAAGTTTCTTGCTGATGAAAAAACCGATGAAATCCTTGGCGTACACATCATAGGCCCTATGGCTTCGGAACTGATTTCAGAAGCTGTGGTCGCAATGGAGTTCCGTGCATCGTCTGAAGATATTGCACGGATCTGTCATGCTCATCCTTCTTTGTCGGAAGCAGTAAAAGAAGCAGCGCTGGCAGTGGACGGTCGAGCGCTGAATTTCTAGGAGTGTAGATGCGGTACGCAGGTTTGCTATTACCTTTACTCTTGAGTGCCTGTGCATCAACAGGTTCTGGAGATGGTCGCGTGTTAATTACGACTGCAAGTAACGGGCAGGAGTTCGGTGGCGCTAATTGCGTGGTGACGACCAATGCATCCAGCTGGAATGTGGTCACGCCGGCTTCTGTGCAAGTTGGACGTAGTAATGGCGAACTGCGTATTATCTGTAATAAATATGGCTACAGAACATCGGAGCTGAGATTACCTCCGTCTGGCGGGCAACCAACTGGTTCCAGAGTTGGTCTTGGTCTCGGCGGTGGTAGTGGTGCTGTGGGACTTGGTTTGGGCCTCAGTCTTCCGATTACGTCGGGTGGCGGTGGTTACCCGGCACGTGTTGTGGTAAACATGAATCCGCAGTAAGCACGTAGTGCTGTTGACATACTTGGGCGAGCAATGACTCGCCCATTTTTATCTTGAGAGTCCATAAAAATTGGGCAGGACCATAAAAATGAATTGGATTTTCACCGAATGAATGTTCGCGAATTTTATGATCAGGCTTTGTCGCAACGTGGATTCATTGCCGATGAATCGCAGCTCAATGCCGTCAATCGTTTGCAGCAAGCATACGACGAATGGGTAGAGTACAAGGCGCAGCGCGCCAATGCCTTTTTACGTTTTTTGCGACCACCGGAAATTCCACGCGGCATCTATATGTGGGGCGGTGTCGGCCGCGGCAAATCCTTCCTGATGGATAGTTTTTATTCGGTGGTGCCACTGGTACGCAAGACGCGTGTGCACTTCCATGAATTCATGCGCAGCGTCCATCGTGAGCTGGATGAGCTAAAGATGATAGCCAATCCGCTGGATGAGGTGGCGAAGCGGATTGCCAAGAAGTATCGCCTGATTTGTTTCGATGAGTTCCACGTCATCGATATCGCTGATGCGATGATTCTCTACAATCTGTTCAAGGCACTGTTTGAAAACGGTGTGTCTTTCATCATCACCTCGAATTTTCATCCAGACACCTTGTACCCAGATGGATTGCATAGAGATCGCATGTTGCCGACCATCGAATTACTGAAAGAAAAACTCGATATCGTTAATGTCGATAGTGGCAATGATTATCGCAAGCGTGCATTGGAGCAGGTTGATGCCTATTACTGGCCGCTGAATGAAAAGTCGAGTGAAGCAATGCGTGTTGCGTTTGCGCGCATCGCTGAAACTGTCGATGAAAATCCGCATCTGAGAATTGAAGGGCGTGATATCCAGGCCTTGCGACGCGCCGGCGGTGTAATATGGTTTGACTTCGCGACGCTGTGTGGTGGGCCACGCTCGCAAAATGATTATCTTGAACTGGCCAGCCGTTTCCATACGCTTTTTTTATCTGATGTCCCGGTTATGTCAGCAGGTATGTCTTCGGCAGTACGGCGCTTTATCTGGTTGGTGGACGTATTGTATGACCACAAGATTAAGTTACTGATATCGGCCGAGGTGCCGATGGAGGAGTTGTATACTGATGGTGCTCAGATTGCTGAATTTCAACGTACCGTTTCGCGCTTGATCGAGATGCAATCATCCGAATACATGGAAGCCGAGCGTCGCCATGAGGGCAATTCAATTTTGTAAGTTGTATAGCTAGGGTTTAGTTAATGTGGATGCACAGTATATGAAACAGGTATTGAACATATTCATCGTCGGCTCGATTCTGTTGTCGAGTCAGCCAGTCTTTGCGCAATCAACTACGACAGTTGAGGCTGACTCACAGTCGTACTCAGTGAGTGCCTTGACTGAACGTTATCCTGCCAATTCGATTCAATCATCAACGGCAGCAAGCAGTGCATTAGCCGATGTGACAAAAGCGCGCTCGTTTATTGAGTCGCGTTTTGCTGCGGGTCAACGTGCATGTTACAAGGAGTTTTTTACGAATTCCTGTTTGGCCAAGGTTAAGGAACAAAAACGCGCTGATTTGGCCGTGATCAAGCCAATTGAAATCGAAGCAAACGCATATACACGCCATGCCAAGGTTGCAGAGAGTGATCGCCGTTTGGCAGAAAAGGCTGCACAAAGCGAAGGCAGGGCAACAGCAAGCACGCAGAACAAGACAGATGCTGCGAGTGGCAAGTCTACGGAAGCTAATGATTTGACGAAAGACGCGCAACGCAAAGTACGCGCTGAGAATTACGCTAAAAAGAATGCCGATTATGCTGAGCGGCAAAAGTTGTTGCGGGAAAATGAGCAAGCCGATGCCAAGAAGCGTGCCGAAAATGTTGAACGGTATGAGGCAAAAGTGCGGGAATCAGAAGCGCGTCAAAAAGAAGTTGCAGCAAAGAAAGCTGAAAAAGCACGCGAACAGGCGAACAAGCAATAAATTTGGCAATGTTTGTGTAATTCATAATGCTTGTGCAAATGGCATGAGAACAAATGAATTACAGGGTTTAAATGGACGGACAAGAAGTGAATGGGGTGATGTCTCAAAGCAATATTAAGAGATTATCAAAATTCAACTCTTTTCTCTTTTATCCGGTATAATCAAGCATCGTTGAGATTCGAGTTAGTAGTGCAGTATTAGTCTGTCATTCCTGTCTTGGTTGAAACGATCTAACGGGCAACTGCCCAACTTAACTGAAATTAGGAATTGCAATGGCAACTGGTATCGTAAAATGGTTCAATGATTCGAAGGGCTTCGGCTTTATTACACCTGACGAAGGCGGCGAAGATTTGTTCGCTCACTTCTCGGCAATTCAGTCGAGCGGCTTCAAATCACTGCAAGAGAACCAACGCGTTTCTTTTGAAGTGACTGCTGGCCCTAAAGGCAAGCAAGCTTCGAACATTCAGCCTATCTAAGCTGAATCTAGCGAAATAAAAAATCCCCGGTTCGCTGGGGATTTTTTTTGTCTAAAAATTTGTTGAAGCTAAATGTTTGTAGCGTTGGCGAGGTTAAGCCAATTGAGTCGCACTCAAGCTTGTGTCAATGCTTGTCGTAGATTGCGTTCCAACTGCCACTCTTTATATTCAGCGCTGCTTTGAGTTTGTGTCTTGCGTTCAGATGCGCTTTTCTCTGCGTGAGAAGTGACGAGGCGATGCGCAATGCGATGGTCGGGCATCGTCGTGCCATAAAAGACGACATCGTCACCACGCTGAATTAACAGCGTAGGAAAGTTCTCTACATCGAAGTCGCCCACGAGGTCGGCGCGATCCTCGATATCAATCCAGACGAAGAGCTTGTCAGGGTGTTGTGACGCCAGTTCGTCAAATCCTGGGCGATAGTTTGTGCAGACGTCGCACCAAGCCGCGCACAGACATGCCACGACCCATACGTCGTCTTTCATGCGCTGCGCTAACTGCTGCTGGTTTTCCGGTTCTAGTGTGATGCTTGGCATGGCGGTATTTTACCGGTTTCTGCCGCTACTAGAGCGACCGTCCTTTTATGAAATGAATAATGCCTGCGTAGAGTTGTATTTGTTCTCAGCACCTACTGCTATGCACACGGTAAAATACCGCTATGTCTACTATTCTCGCTATCGAAACATCCTCTGAGCTGGCATCGGCTGCCTTGTTGTGCAATGGCATAACGACGAGCAGAGAGGCCGCCGGTGTCACTACGCATTCGCAAAGTATCTTGCCTATGGTGCAGGCTTTGCTGGCGGATGCCAGCATTGCATTGAGCGATTGTGATGCGATTGCTTTCGGTGCAGGACCTGGTTCATTCACCGGTGTGCGTACTGCTTGTGGTATTGCGCAAGGTTTGGCGTATGGCGCAGACAAGCCATTACTGCCGACGGTTACATTGCTGGCACTGGCACAAGCTTGTCGCGAACAAACCGGCGCATCCGATGTGCTTGCTGTTTTGGACGCACGCATGGGAGAAGTGTATTGGGCGCAGTATCGCTTTGTTGCCGAGTGGCAGATCGTCATTCCGCCGACTTTGTCTGCTGCAGTTGATGTATTGCCGCAGGGAGAGGCCATCGCATGCGGTAATGGCTTGCAGGCTTATGCTGCAGATTTCGCTGCGCGTTCATTTTTTGCGAATAGCTTGAAAGATATGTTGCCGCATGCAGTGCAGATTGCAACATTGGGTGCAGCTGCATTTGCTCAAGGACTGGGCGTATCTGCCAGCGCGGCAGAGCCGCTGTATCTGCGCAACAAGGTAGCGCTGACAACGAGCGAACGTCTGGAAAAGGCTGCAAAGGAGGCTGCATGAGTTCTGTGCAAAGTCCTATTCCTCATTTTGAATCTGGTTCATCTGCGCTCAAGCTCTATTTTTATCGCATGCAGCCGACTGATATCAGTGATGTACTGGCGATTGAAAACGATGTTTATCCATTTCCATGGACGCGCGGGAATTTTCTTGATTCCATTAATAGTGGATACGAAACATGGATATTGCGCGATGGTTCCGGCGCATTGAATGGCTATTTTTTATTGATGCCTTCGTTCGATGAGGCGCATCTGTTGAACATTACAGTGCATCGTGATCTGCATGGAAAAGGCATAGGGCTTTTGCTGTTAAATAAGGCGAAAGCAGTTGCGATGGAGAGAAAGCTGGAAGCGATCTTGCTGGAAGTTCGTCCGTCGAATACGCGCGCAGAAAAAATTTATCAACGCTATGGGTTTACCCGTATCGGCGTTCGCAAGGGTTATTATCCTGCGCCCAATAATCAGCGTGAAGATGCGCTAGTCATGAAGTTAGCCCTATGAGCAATCAAGATCGTCGTACGGCATTCCTGCATGAAATGGGATTGGGGCCAGTTTGGTCGCAACGTGCGGCTGTATTGCAAACACTCGAGCATGAGCCTGTACTGTTGATGGCAAGTGCGGAGACGGTAGAAATTTCTGTGCCAGTTGCCGCTCCAGTGCCGCAGCAACGTGCTGCCGAGCCGACGCTATCGGCCTGGGGCGATGAGACTCCGGCCGCGCCTGCAACTGTACCTATGACTGCAGCCGTCAGTGCAGTGGTGAAACCCGCTAGTGATGTCGCCAATATGGGTTGGGAGCAGTTGAAAGAGGTTGTTAGCAATTGCACGGAATGCGGTCTATGCAAAGGGCGTACGCAAACTGTATTCGGCATCGGTGACCAAAAAGCAAAATGGTTATTTGTCGGAGAAGGCCCAGGCCGGAATGAGGATTTTCAAGGCGAGCCCTTCGTCGGTCCTGCCGGAAAATTGCTCGACAATATGTTCATCTCAATGGGCTTGAAGCGTGGCGAGAATGCCTATATCGCCAATATCGTGAAATGCCGACCGACCGATGCGAACAAACGCGATCGCCCACCTACAGCCGAAGAAGTCGATGCTTGCATGCCATATCTGCAACGACAAATCGCCTTGATCAATCCAACCGTGATTGTTGCGCTTGGCAAGACGGCAGCTCTGTCCTTGCTGAAGCTGGATCCGGCAACGCCAGTCAGCAAGTTGCGCGGCACAGTGCATCGTTACGACGAGATACCTGTTGTCGTAACTTATCATCCGGCTTATTTATTGCGTAGCCTCAAAGACAAGAGCAAGGCCTGGGCGGATTTGTGCCTGGCTATGCAAACTTATACCGCCAGGGAAAACGGCTAAGTTGGCCGATTCTTTCCAACACCAATTTCACCAGCGTTGGGGCCATCTCAACGATATACATGTGCGCGCACTGGCATGGTTGCTGGATGCACCTGATCTGCTCGACCCGCTAGCACCACAATGGCAGGGCAAGATCGCCACGTTGGAAGGCAGCTTGCCGGACGATATCGCTGATTGGTTGCTGACACTTGATCAGCAGCCTGACGCTCTGCATCGCTACTTGGACGTACAGGCTTTTACGCGTTTGGGGCGTTATGCAGAAAAGCTGATGGCTTTCTACTTCGAGTATCGCGGCATACTTGCGGCGCATGGAGTTCAGGTCAGAGCGGGGAAGAACAGCACGATAGGTGAATTCGATTTTCTATTGCGGATAGAGGGTCAACTTTTGCATTGGGAATTTGCCACCAAGTTTTATCTGCTGGAATCCAGCGGTGCTGGTGAAGATGCTGATTATTTTGTCGGTCCTAATCTGGCAGATACGCTGGGTGCAAAAATGCACAAGATACTGGATCGCCAGCTCTTGCTATCGCAACATCCGGCAGCACAAGTACATCTTCCAACTCCTGTAAGCCAGGCACAAGCTTTGGTAAAAGGATGGTTGTTTTATCACAGCGCTGATGAGGCTGATGCGATTGCATTCGGGACTCACAGCGAGCATTGCCGCGGATTCTGGTGTGCGTTGAATGAGATGGAACGCGTGCAAGCGGAGCGCTATGCAGTTTTGCCGCGTTTGCATTGGTTGGCTCCGGCAAAATTGGCACCGAACCAAACAATGGACAAACAGGCTTTGCAGGATTTGCTGGCCAAGCACTTTGTCGATGACACGATGCCAGTATTGGTTGTTCTACTGGAGGTGGAGGGCGAGAGTGCGATTGAAACAAGCCGCGGATTTATCGTGCCCATCGATTGGCGCACTCGCGCTGGGCAGCGGATAAAACTGGTTCATCCGCTTACCTAGAAATTGCTAGATTAGTGTTTGGGTTCGCCTATGAGCGACAAGGAGTCGTGCTCACGTTGATTGGCTGCGTGTCTGCGCATGATCAGGAGCATGATGCCGGAGACGGACATGCCGAACAGAACGATGACGATATTGATATTCAGATTCAGTTTGACCATCAGTGCGTAAAGCAAGAGCATAGTCAGCACTGACAGATTCTCATTGAAATTCTGTACTGCGATGGAGTGTCCCGCACTCATCAACACGTGACCGCGATGCTGCAACAAGGCATTCATAGGCACGACAAAATAACCAGATAGCGCGCCTACCAGCACCAGCAGCGGATACGCCAGCCAAACGTTATGCACCATCGTCATGACGATGACGACCAATCCCATGATGACGCCGAGCGGCATGACAGATAGCGATTTCTTTAACGGAACAAAACGGGCCGCTGCAATCGCACCGACTGCGACGCCAACGGCAACAATGCCTTGCAGAATGGCTGCCTTGTCTAGAGGCATGTTCAGGGATTGTTCCGCCCATTTCAACACGATGAATTGCAATGTTGCACCAGCACCCCAGAACAAAGTGGTGACCGCGAGCGAGATTTGTCCGAGCCTGTCTTTCCACAAAGTGGTGAAGCAATTGGCAAAATCACCAATTAACTTGATCGGATTGCGTTCTTGATGAGGGTAGCGGGCGCCGGTATCAGGGATACGGAGATTAAAGAGTGCTGCAAGTAGATAAGAAACTGTAATGATGCACAGAGCGGCTTCTGCTGGTGTATCGATGCCGAAATTGATGATGGGGAAGTCAAAGGCAAGTAATTTGGCGGCGAGCTGAGGGTTGATCAACGCGCCACCCATCACGGTACCCAGAATAATCGAGGAAACGGTGAGGCCTTCAATCCAGCCATTGGCTGCAACCAGTTTTTCAGCTGGTAATAACTCGGTCAAAATTCCGTATTTGGCTGGCGAGTAAGCAGCAGCACCAAAACCGACCACAGCATAAGCGAATAGGGGATGTACATCGAAGAACATCATGCCGCAACCGAAGATCTTGATCAGGTTGGTGATGAACATGACGCGCCCTTTGGGCAATGCGTCTGCAAAAGCGCCGACAAAAGCGGCAAGTAATACATAAGACAGGACAAAGAATAGCTTTAGTAATGGAGTCATCCATTCGGGTGACTTCATTACCGTTAATAAGGCTATGGCCGCTATTAGGAGGGCGTTGTCGGCGAGCGAAGAAAAAAACTGCGCCGCCATGATGGTATAAAAACCGCGATTCATTCGCATTAATCTATTTTTACTATTGTCTCTGGCTGACTTTATACCATGAAACTATGGGCCTCCGAATGAATTGCACATCAGTAGCGCAACACGTCCGGTAAAATAAAGACATTCGACTTAACCGAATGTCACGATTTAACTTTTTTCACATTCCCGTATGCCTAGACCGCTTGTTGCCACCATTGATATTAACGCTTTGCGAACCAATTTGGAACGTGCGAAAAAGTGTGCGCCACGTTCCAAAGTATGGGCCGTCGTCAAGGCGAATGCTTATGGCCATGGTTTGGAACGTAGCATACGCGGTTTTGCCGATGCGGATGGATTAGGTTTGATCGAATTGGATGGTGCGGCAAAGTTGCGACAACTTGGTTGGCGCAAACGCATTTTGTTGCTGGAAGGTTTTTTTGGCCCCTCCGATCTGATAACCATCTCTGATTACCAGCTGGATACGGTTGTGCATTGTGCTGAGCAGTTAGTTATGTTGGAAAAAGCCAAGCTAACGACAAAAATTGATGTTTATCTCAAGATGAACAGCGGTATGAATCGCCTGGGTTTTACACCGCAACACTACCGCGCTGCTTATGAGCGCTTGCGCGCAATACCTGCTGTGCGCGATATCTCTTTCGTCACACATTTCGCCAATGCGGAAGATCCGAACAATGCAGGGTTGAGCTTGGGCGAACAACTGCGACGTTTTTATGCGGCGACGGAAGGTTTGCCAGGCGAAAGATGTTTGTCCAATTCAGCAGCAGATTTGATGCATCCGGAATGTGCTGCGGATTGGGTCCGTCCCGGCATCATGCTTTATGGTGGAACTCCCGGCGACGCAACAGCACAGGACTTCGGTTTGCTGCCGGCCATGACCTTGAACAGTGAAATTATCGGCATACAGCATATCGTTGCTGGCGATGCGGTTGGCTATGGCAGTGCTTTTGTTGCAGACAAGCCGATGACGATAGGCGTGGTGGCTTGCGGTTATGCCGATGGTTATCCAAGACAGGCGCCGACAGGTACACCGGTTGTTGTCGATGGCGTGAAGACACAACTTGTCGGACGTGTTTCGATGGATATGATTACCGTCGATCTCACTTCGATAGCTACTGCACGTGTCGGTAGCAAGGTCACCTTGTGGGGAAATGGCTTGCCTATCGATGACGTGGCGAATGCGGCAGGCACAGTCGGTTATGAATTGATGTGCGCGATTGCACCACGCGTACAAATCGTTGAACTCAACTAAAAGAATAGAAATCCATCCAGATGGCAAAAGCCAAAACCAATTACACCTGCAGCGAATGTGGCGGCGTTACCAACAAATGGGGCGGACAATGCCCAGCCTGCGGCACCTGGAATACGCTGGTCGAAACCGTCATTGAATCAGGCTCGAATCGTTTTTCTACGCAGCATCAAGGTCTGGCGCAAACTGCGCCGGTGTTGAGTCTGGCGGACATCGAAGCGATAGACGTGCCGCGTTTTGGTACCGGTATTGAGGAATTCGATCGCGTGCTGGGTGGTGGATTAGTCGCCGGCGGCGTGGTGCTGATAGGCGGCGATCCTGGCATTGGTAAATCGACCTTGCTGTTGCAAGCCTTGGCCAATCTTTCACGCATCAAGAAAGTTTTATATGTCAGCGGCGAAGAGTCTGGTGCGCAGATCGCATTGCGCGCGAAACGTCTGGCTGTCGATGCCAAGGATCTGAAGTTGCAGGCTGAGATCCAGCTGGAAAAAATTCTGAACACGCTGGCTGAGCACAAGCCGGATGTGGCGGTAATCGACTCCATTCAAACCGTGTACTCCGATGCACTGAGTTCAGCACCGGGTTCTGTTGCACAGGTGCGTGAATGTGCTGCGCAATTGACGCGCATCGCCAAGCAAACAGGTGTGACCATCATCATGGTTGGACACGTGACGAAAGAGGGCGCGTTGGCAGGGCCGCGCGTGCTAGAACATATTGTCGATACGGTGCTGTATTTTGAAGGCGATACACACTCCAGCTTCCGCCTGGTGCGTGCGATCAAGAATCGTTTTGGCGCAGTTAATGAATTAGGCGTTTTCGCGATGACGGAAAAAGGCTTGAAAGGTGTCTCCAACCCTTCGGCACTTTTCCTCTCGCAACATGACAATCCTGTGCCTGGTGCTTGCGTGATGGTGACGCAAGAAGGTACGCGTCCATTATTGGTAGAGATACAGGCCTTGGTCGATACCTCGCACTTGCCGAATGCGCGACGTCTTTCTGTTGGTCTAGAACAAAATCGTTTGGCAATGCTGCTGGCAGTCCTGCATCGTCACGCAGGTATCGCAGCGTTTGATCAAGATGTTTTCATCAATGCAGTGGGCGGTGTAAAAATTACAGAGCCGGCAGCCGATCTGGCAGTTTTGCTGGCGATACATTCATCGATGCGTAGCCGGCCTTTGCCGCGTGGTTTGGTGGTGTTTGGTGAGGTCGGTCTGGCTGGCGAGATTCGTCCTGCGCCGCGTGGTCAGGAGCGTTTGCGTGAAGCGGCCAAGCTGGGATTTTCTCTCGCATTGATTCCAAAATCGAATATGCCCAAGCAAAAAATTGAAGGCTTGACCGTCATCGGTGTGGAACGCATTGATGAAGCCTTGAACCGTGTGCGCGAACACGAATAGGTTGCGGCTGATTTATAGAATCAAGCGAAATGCTGTTTCAGTAAGGTAGCGGCTTTAACACCGCTGCGTACTGCAGATTCCAGCGTCGCCGGATAATCGCTGGCCAGATAATCGCCGGCGAGAACGAGATGAGGGAATACGGTTTTTTCTTCCGGACGTTGCAAGCCCGGCGTACAGGAAAACGTTGCGCGTTTTTCTGAAATGACCTTGCTCCATTGCGGCTGCGCCAATTGTGGCATTTGTAGCGAGCTGGCCAGTTGTGCTGCAATCGCTGCAGACAATGCTTCCTGCCCCAACTCAGTCGCTGCTGTTGATACGCTGACTACCACCGCAAGCAAGCCATCCTGGCTTGCATCTAGTTGTCCGCGATCAAATACAAATTGCCCCCAAACTCCTTGAGTCGCATCGTCCGTCAATGCATAGAAAGGTGCGGTGAGTCGCGTTCCTACCGGATATTGCAAATAGCAGGTAGTGATCGGTTCGTAGTCGAACGCTGGGACTTCTGCTTCCGATCCAGTCAATAATGCCGCTGCTGTCGTCGCCTGCGTTGCTATGACGACGCCGTCAAATAATTCTTTAGTCGATTCTTCGTTTTTCAGCGTGAGCAGCCACTGTTGATCACTGGCAGTTATTTTTTGTACGCTAGCTCCTGCTTTGACGAAACCTTTCTTTTGCTCAATAAAAGCAGCGGCTTGTTGCGGCAGCAAGGATGTCAGGTTTGTGCGCGGGATCAGCATATCGGACGCGGTACGCGCAGCACCGAGGCTATCTCGCAATACATTCAGAAATACTTGCGCAGACGCGCGTTCCGGCGGTGTATTGAGTGCCGCTATGCAGAGCGGTTGCCACATCAACTTGATCAGACGCTCGGTTTGGTCGAAACGCTCCAGCAATTCGCTTACGCTGCAATCGGTATGCAAGCGCCAATCCATCCAGCGTGCGGTAGTGGAAAAACGTGCGAGCGCCATCTTGTCTGCGCCGCTCAAGCCGGTAGTACGCAACAATGCGGCAAACAGATGAAAAGGAGCCGGTAGGCGCGGTGCCACAAAGTCCATGCCGTCACAGCCGGATGGATAGCGCATTTGCAGTGGCAGGCGTAGCAGTGCGTCGTTTGCTGCCACACCTATGGTTTTTAACAGACGCAGCGTTTCGGTATAAGCGCCGAGCAGGATGTGCTGCCCGTTGTCTAGCAACTTGCCTTGAATCTCGACGGCGCGCGCGCGGCCGCCCAAGGTACGTGATGATTCGAATAGTGTTACTGCGTGTCCGGCAATTGCCAGTTCAACCGCCGCTGAGCAACCTGCCCAGCCAGCGCCGATAACAGCAATTTTTTTTGCTTCAGTCATTAACCGCGTACATAGGTAATCCACGCCAGCCACAACTTGCGGATAGGTGTGAGAGAAATACGCTGGTTCAATACATGAAAGCCATCACGTTCGACTTCGTTCAGTACCGCGCGATAGATGGCCGCCATGATCAGACCAGGGCGCTGTGCGCGTCGATCTTCTTTAGGTAATAAGGCGAAGGCTTCGTCATACAATTTTTGTGCGCGTGCAGCTTGAAATTGCATGAGCTTTTCGAAGTTGTCGCTATGACGTGCGTTCAGGATGTCGGCCGCGGTGACATTGAATTGCTGTAGCTCGTTGACTGGTAGATAGATACGGCCTTTGCGCGCATCTTCGCCGACGTCGCGGATGATGTTCGTTAGCTGAAACGCCAGTCCCAGCTTTTCAGCATATTGCAATGTTTGCGGATTCGTCACACCAAAAATCTTGGCGGATAAAATACCGACCACACTGGCAACGTGCCAGCAATATTTTTGCAGGCCAATAAAGTCGAGATAACGATTCTGGTCGAGATCCATCTCCATTCCATCAATAATGGCAATCAGATGTTCGATCTCGAGGTCGTATACGCTCAGATGCGGTTGCAGTGCTTTAGTCACTGGATGTGTAGGTGTGCCAGATGTCATCGTGGCGACTTCCTTGCGCCACCAAATCAATTTGGTGCGTGCAATTGAGACATCAGTACATTCATCAACGGTGTCATCGACTTCGCGGCAAAACGCGTACAGCGCGGTAATGGCGCGACGGCGATCCGGCGTCAGGAACAGAAAGCTGTAATAAAAGCTGGAACCGCTTTGTGCGGTTTTTTGTTGGCAGTATTCGTCGGGAGACATAAATAGGTAGATGCGAGTAGGGCGCTAGACGCTGAATGAAGCCGCTATGCTAGCCGACTAAGGCAATCGGAACAAATAATGTCTGGCGATTTCGAATAAATTGTTGGGCGAAGCACGTTTGAACGCTGGGATTGCAAATTAGGCTTGACGAATTATTGCGCCTTCATGCGGATTGCACGTCCCAAAAGAACCAGCCAATCGCTTTTTCCTAGTTTCGGGCGATGGTGGAACATATCGTAATCTGATGCTTCTATGCGCTCCAGTATGCGCAATCCTCCTTGTACAACCAGGCGTAGCTCCCAGCCTATGCGCCCGGGCAAGCGCATTGCCAGTGGTGCGCCAGACAACAGCATGGCGCGAGCACGTGCCACTTCAAATTGCATCAGCTTGCGCCATGCAGCGTCTACGTCTTGGCTGGCAATTTGTTTTTCAGCAATGTTGAACGTCTGCATATCTTCCAGCGGCAGATAAATACGTTCTTTCTTCCAATCGATTGCGACATCCTGCCAAAAATTGATGAGTTGAAGCGCAGAGCAGATGGCGTCTGAGTCACGCAGATTTTCCGCATTGGCCGCGCTATATAAATGCAGCATCAAGGTACCGACCGGATTGGCAGAGCGGCGGCAGTAATCCAGCAGGTCATCAAAATTTGCGTAGCGCGTGGTGACGATGTCTTGCTTGAATGCAGACAGCAGGTCACGGAATGGTTGCAAAGACAATTGATACTCTGTCACGACTTGAGCCAATGCTCTGAACAGAGCCATATCGGGTGTTTCTCTTGCCTCGATTTGATCCAGGCCGTTTTCGTATTCTGCCAGCGCAGCTAATCTTTCCTCCGGCGTGGCATCGCCTTCGTCGGCCAGATCATCTGCGCTACGGGCAAACGCATAAATGACTTCTACTGCCGGACGCAACTTGGCTGGCAGGAGTATGGATGCAACAGGGAAATTTTCGTAATGATCGACAGACATGAGTGCTTTGAGACGCGTAATCGGTAAATGAAGCCTAATTAGCAAAGAATAAAAGTTTCTTTGCTGAATGCTGACGGTTAGCCTGCATAGTAATTGAAAATAGATGCGTCTCTGCTAAATCAGCGCGGGTTTCTAGCTTATTGATTAGCCACTTTGCTGCTCGCTATAGCCTCAATCTATTGCTTAAATGCGAGTTAAATATCCCTCTCAGAGCAAGCGTTTAATCGGCCAGAGTGGGCAAAGTGTCAAAAATCAGCGCAGGCTTCGTAAAATCCAGTAAAATCCCGGGTTGAAGTTGAACAGCCGATACAAAAGGCAGTGCAGGGCGACCCTAATTTTCACTTCGTGGTCGCCTTTTGCTTTTGTATTTGCGCACTTAGTGCACATTCCCGCGAGGATGGCGAAATTGGTAGACGCACCAGGTTTAGGTCCTGACGCCAGCAATGGTGTGGGGGTTCGAGTCCCCCTCCTCGCACCACAGAATTTTTTATTTTTTGGACGATTCACATGGCAACTGCAGTCGAAACTCTGGACAAACTTGAACGCCGTATCACGATCACCGTGCCTATGGCTGATGTACAAGCGGAAGTTGAAAAACGCCTGAAAGTCCGTGCTCGTACGGTCAAGGCGCCTGGCTTCCGTACTGGTAAAGTGCCGATGAAAATGGTCGCGCAACAGTACGGCTATCAAGTCGAAAACGAAGTATTGAACGACAAAGTAGGTCGTGCATTCAACGAAGCTGCTAGCGAAAACAATCTGCGCGTTGCCGGTTTTCCAAAAATCGAACCGAAAACTGACGATGCTGCTACAGATGGCACCATGGTTTTCAATGCAACGTTTGAAGTTTACCCAGAAGTTAAAGTGGGTGACTTGTCGGCAGCCGAAGTGGAAAAAACTACGGTTGACGTCAGCGATGCAGAAATCGATAAAACCATCGACATCCTGCGCAAGCAACGCGTGCACTACCACGTCAAAGGCGAGCAAAGCGCGCACGGCGATGGCGGTTCCGATCTGACAGCTAAAAACGGTGACCGCGTCACTATCGACTTCGTCGGCACCATCGACGGCGTTGAATTCCAAGGCGGTAAAGCTGAAGACTACGCTTTCGTATTGGGCGAAGGCCGCATGTTGGCTGAATTTGAAGCAGGCACTATCGGCTTGAAAGTTGGCGAATCGAAAACCTTCCCGTTGGCATTCCCAGCTGATTACCACGGCAAAGATGTTGCTGGCAAAACAGCTGAATTCACGATCACATTGAAGCAAATCGAATGGGCGCATCTGCCAGAAGTCGATGCTGAATTTGCAAAATCGCTGGGCATCCCAGACGGCGACCTGCAAAAAATGCGTGAAGATATCAAAGTTAATCTGCAGCGCGAAGTCAGCAGCCGTATCAAGGCCAAGACCAAAGACAGCGTCATGGATGCACTGATCAAGAACAGCGAGTTGGACGTTCCTAAGACTCTGATCGATCAAGACGTAGAGCGTTTGATGGAAATGACGCGTCAAGATATGACTCAGCGCGGTATGAAAGTCAGCGACTTGCCATTCCCACCTGAATTGTTCACCGAGCAAGCAGAGCGTCGCGTGCGTCTTGGTTTGATCTTGGCAGAAGTCGTGAAAGCGAACGATCTGCAAGCAAAACCAGAACAAGTTAAAGCGCAAGTTGAAGAATTCGCGCAGAGCTACGAAGACCCACAACAAGTTCTGAAGTATTATTTCAGCGACCGTAGCCGTTTGGCCGAAGTTGAAGCCCTTGTATTGGAAGAAAACGTCGTCAACTACGTGCTGGGTAAAGCGAAAGTAACCGAGAAACCGGTTGCGTTCGATGAATTGATGGGTAACAACGCACAAGCTTAAGCACTTGTGCGCTCATAAGGAAAGCACATGACCACAAGCATGACTCGTACTTCTGCTCTTGATACCGATATGCTCGGTATGGTTCCAATGGTGGTCGAACAGAGCGGTCGCGGTGAACGCGCATACGATATTTATTCGCGTTTGCTGAAAGAACGCATCATTTTCCTGGTTGGCCCGGTGAATGATCAATCGGCCAATCTGGTTGTTGCGCAGTTGCTGTTCCTGGAAAGCGAAAATCCGGACAAGGATATTTCCTTGTACATTAACTCGCCAGGCGGCTCGGTTTCGGCCGGCATGGCGATTTATGACACGATGCAGTTCATCAAGCCGAATGTTTCGACTTTGTGCACTGGCTTGGCTGCGTCGATGGGTGCTTTCCTGTTGGCAGCTGGTGAGAAAGGTAAGCGTTTCTCCTTGCCTAACTCGCGTATCATGATTCATCAGCCTTTGGGCGGTGCGCAAGGCCAAGCTTCGGATATCGAAATCCAGGCACGCGAAATCTTGTATCTGCGTGAAAGATTGAACGGTATTCTTGCTGAAAGAACCGGCAAAACGATAGACGAAATCAGTAAAGATACTGATCGCGACAATTTCATGTCGGCCGATGCTGCTGTTGAGTACGGCATGATCGATAAAGTTTTGACAACGCGCGCTTGATTCGTTGGCTATGTAATAAGTGACGCCCGGGCGCATCAACGTTCGGGCGTTTTGTTTTGTGGCGCAGGCCATTTCACACTAACTTTTTTGCATGGCGTGACGAATTTGTAATTCGCAGGTAATATCAATCACTATCCAACCATAGATAACGCGCACCATGTCAGAGAAAAAATCCTCAACCGGCGAAAAATTGCTCTACTGCTCGTTCTGCGGCAAGAGCCAGCACGAGGTGAAAAAGCTCATTGCTGGGCCATCCGTGTTTATTTGCGATGAATGTATCGATTTATGTAACGACATCATCCGCGATGAAGCATCGAGTGTAGAAAGCGTTGCCGGTCCGCGTACGGATCTGCCAACACCACAAGAGTTATGTGAATTGCTGGATCAATATGTGATCGGGCAGAACGCCGCCAAACGCATTTTGTCGGTCGCTGTCTACAATCACTACAAACGACTGAAGCATCTCGGTAAGAAGGACGATGTAGAACTGGCCAAGAGCAATATCTTGTTAGTCGGTCCTACTGGTTCCGGCAAGACCTTGCTGGCGCAGACACTGGCACGCACTCTGGACGTACCGTTCGTCATCGCCGATGCAACGACGCTGACTGAAGCTGGTTACGTTGGTGAAGATGTGGAAAACATCATCCAGAAGCTTTTGCAGAACTGTAATTACGAAGTCGAACGTGCGCAAAAAGGTATCGTCTATATCGATGAGATCGACAAGATCTCACGCAAGTCAGACAATCCATCGATCACACGTGACGTATCCGGTGAAGGCGTGCAGCAAGCCTTGCTGAAGTTGATCGAAGGTACGATGGCTTCAGTGCCGCCACAAGGTGGTCGCAAGCATCCGAATCAGGATTTCGTGCAAATCGATACAACCAACATCATGTTCATCTGCGGTGGTGCATTTGATGGCTTGGCGAAGATCATTTCCGAGCGTTCGGAGAAGAGTGGTATCGGTTTCTCGGCTAGCGTGAAGAGCCGTGAAGAACGTACTGCCAGCCAGGTCATGCTGGATACCGAACCTGAAGATTTGATCAAATTCGGTTTGATTCCTGAATTGGTCGGCCGTCTGCCAGTAGTGGCAACATTGCGTGAACTGGATGAAGAAGCATTAATTCAGATCTTGCTCGAACCAAAGAATGCGCTGATCAAGCAATATTCCAAATTATTGCAAATGGAAGGCGCAGAACTGGAAATCCGTCCTGCTGCTTTGCAGGCAATTGCGAAGAAGGCAATTGCACGCAAAACCGGTGCACGTGGTTTGCGTTCGATACTCGAACATGCATTGCTGGACGTCATGTTCGAATTGCCGAATGAGCAAAATGTTGCCAAGGTTGTCATTGATGAAGGAACGATCACAAATGGCGCGAAGCCATTGCTGATCTATCATGAGCAACCTAAAGTATCTGGAGCAAAACAGTAAAGTTTTGTAAAAACAGGCAGAAATTACCAAAAACGGGCTTTTTTAGCCCGTTTTTCAATTAAAACGCAGTACAATTAAAACCAGCAGGGATCATTCAGGCTTCCATAGTAAAGCCACTTCGAAGACAACTTCGCGGGTGGCTTTTTTATTTTTCTGGATGATTTTTGTTGCTGTCCGGGCTTGTGTTTTGGCCGTTAGCGCCAACATCATTAACACGTTTATAGATAAGGCTCGCCATGACGACTACTATTTCCACTGAACAAACCCAACTGCCGCTGTTACCGTTGCGTGATGTTGTTGTCTTCCCGCACATGGTAATTCCTCTGTTCGTCGGTCGTCCTAAATCAATCAAGGCGCTCGAAGCCGCAATGGAGCAAGGCAAGAGCATCATGCTTGCCGCGCAAAAAGCTGCTGCCAAAGACGAGCCGTCAGCCGACGATATTTATGAAATCGGCTGCGTCGCCAATATTCTGCAAATGTTGAAGCTGCCAGACGGCACCGTAAAGGTGTTGGTCGAAGGCGCGCAACGTGCACGTATTCATCACATCAGTGAGCTGGATACGCATTTCGTTGCTGATCTCACGCCGATTGAATCCGAAGCGGGCGATGAGTCCGAAGTGGAAGCGATGCGTCGCGCGATCGTTCAACAGTTCGATCAATACGTAAAACTGAACAAAAAAATCCCGCCAGAGATACTGACTTCGCTGGCAGGCATCGATGATGCCGGCCGTTTGGCTGACACCATCGCTGCGCACTTGCCGCTCAAACTTGAGCAGAAGCAAGTCATCCTCGAAATCTTCAACGTAGCGAAACGCTATGAGCATCTGCTCGGCCAACTGGAAGGCGAGCTCGACATTCTGCAAGTCGAGAAGCGCATCCGTGGTCGTGTGAAGCGCCAGATGGAAAAATCGCAACGCGAATACTATTTGAACGAGCAGGTCAAAGCGATTCAAAAAGAATTGGGCGAAGGTGAAGAGGGCGCTGATCTCGAAGATCTCGAGAAGAAAATCATTGCTGCCAAAATGCCTAAGGAAGCATTGGCCAAGGCTCAGAATGAGTTGAAGAAACTCAAACTGATGTCGCCAATGTCGGCTGAAGCAACGGTTGTGCGCAACTACATTGACACCTTGCTTGGTTTGCCTTGGAAGAAAAAATCGAAAGTGAATAACGATCTGGCCAATGCTGAAAAAGTATTGGAAGACGATCACTACGGTCTCGACAAGGTGAAAGAACGCATTCTGGAATACCTCGCCGTGCAACAACGCGTCGACAAACTGAAAGCGCCTATCCTGTGCTTCGTCGGACCTCCAGGCGTGGGTAAAACCTCGCTCGGCCAATCGATTGCACGTGCAACGAACCGCAAGTTCGTACGTATGGCTTTGGGTGGTGTACGTGATGAAGCCGAGATTCGCGGCCATCGTCGTACTTACATCGGTTCTATGCCTGGCAAGATTTTGCAAAGCCTGGCGAAAACCGGCGTACGTAATCCGTTGTTCCTGCTGGATGAGATCGACAAACTTGGTATGGATTTCCGTGGCGATCCGTCGTCGGCTTTGCTCGAGGTACTCGATCCTGAGCAAAACCACACGTTCTCGGATCACTACGTTGAAGTCGATTTTGATTTGTCGGATGTGATGTTTGTTGCGACTTCGAACTCGTACAACATTCCGCCAGCCTTGCTCGATCGTATGGAAGTTATTCGTCTGTCGGGTTACACCGAAGATGAAAAAACCAGCATCGCACAACGCTATTTGTTGCCTAAGCAGATCAAGAACAATGGTCTGAAAGAAGACGAGATCAGTGTGGCCGAATCCGCGATACGCGACATCATTCGTTACTACACGCGTGAAGCCGGTGTACGTTCGCTGGAACGAGAAATTTCGAAGATCTGCCGTAAGGTCGTGAAAATGTTGCTGCTCAAAAAACAGGACAAAAAAGTCACGATCTCAACCAAGAACCTTGATAAATTCCTTGGCGTACGTCAATTCGATTTCGGCGTTGCCGAAAAAGAAAACCAAATCGGTCAGGTCGTCGGTTTGGCATGGACCGAAGTCGGTGGTGATTTGCTGACGATCGAATCGATGGCGATGCCAGGTAAGGGCGGCATCATTCGTACCGGTACCTTGGGCGACGTGATGAAGGAATCGATCGAAGCAGCGCGCACAGTTGTGCGTAGCCGCGCGAAGAAACTTGGTATCAAAGCCGACATCTTCGAAAAGAGCGATATCCATATTCACGTACCTGAAGGGGCAACGCCTAAGGATGGTCCATCGGCTGGTGTAGCGATGACCTTGGCGATGGTGTCGGTGTTCACAGGTATTCCTGTGCGTGCTGATGTTGCGATGACGGGCGAGATTACCTTGCGTGGCGAAGTATTGCCTATCGGTGGCTTGAAAGAGAAACTGTTAGCGGCGCATCGCGGTGGTATCAAGACTGTTTTGATACCTGAACAAAACGTGAAGGATCTCGCAGAGATTCCAGACAATGTGAAGAACAAGCTTGAAATCGTTCCAGTGCGCTGGATCGACAAGGTGCTTGAAATTGCATTGGAACGCGCACCAGTACCGTTGACGGATGAGGAAGTTGCAGTGGTTGATACTGCTGTTGCCAAACCTGCTGAACCAACTGATCCCAGTGTCATGAAGCATTGATTGTCAGCATTTAAAAAGCGCTCTTCGGAGCGCTTTTTTTTCGCGTAAAAATATCGTATGCATGAATGTTGAGAATCTAAAACAGAAAAAAATGTTAATTTTCAGAGGGAAAAGCTTTGCAAAGCGCTTGACACAAGGCTTTGCGGCTTGTTTAATACTTCCTGCAGATTTTTCTGCGTCCGCATCGTCGTCTTACTACTTTTTCGTAAGAACGAGATGCGGTATTAAACCTTTGTGAGGGGACGTAAGTGAATAAAACCGAATTGATTGACCACATTGCTGGTTCCGCTGATATTTCCAAAGCTGCGGCAGCACGCGCGCTTGACGCTGTGATCGGTGCAGTCAAAACCACATTGAAAAAAAATGGCACTGTTACCTTGGTTGGTTTCGGTACATTTTCCGTAGGCAAACGTGCAGCACGTACGGGTCGTAACCCACGTACTGGCGAAGCCATCAAAATCAAAGCAGCTAAAGTGCCTAAATTTAAACCAGGCAAAGCTTTGAAAGACGCGGTTAACTAGTAGCAAATTGATTCAACATGCTGTAAAATAATTTCTTTTGCGGCGTGGTGACAACGCTGTATGTTTGTCTGGTTAAGCAAAGATTTGGGTGCTTAGCTCAGTTGGTAGAGCGGCGCCCTTACAAGGCGTAGGTCGGCGGTTCGACCCCGTCAGCACCCACCATCAGTCAAACTCGCAAAATAAACATCAAGTAGTTTAGGAGTGGTAGTTCAGCTGGTTAGAATACCGGCCTGTCACGCCGGGGGTCGCGGGTTCGAGTCCCGTCCACTCCGCCAAAAACCAAAAAGGCGAACGAGAGTTCGCCTTTTTTCATATATGCGACGTATTGATCGCGCTTTGTCTGTGATTGGTTAGCCATGTTTGATTTCATTCGCACCCACCAACGTCTGATGCAGTTTCTGCTGCTGCTGGTAATTTTCCCTTCGTTCGCATTGTTCGGATTGGAGAGCTACACCAGTATGGGCGACTCTTCCACGACCGTTGCAAAAGTTGATGGTCAGCCGATTACGCAACCAGAATGGGATGCGGCGCAACGCGACCAGATGGAGCGTTTCCGCCAAATGTTTGGCGAGCAATTCGATCCGAAGATGTTCGATACGCCAGAAGCGAAACAAGAAGTTTTGGAAAATCTGATTGCACAACGTGTGTTGGCAGCCGAAGCCAAGCGTGAAAAATTATCCGTCTCGGATCAAACCTTGCAACAAACCATTATGGGCATGGGCTTGACCACAGCCGATGGCAAGTTTGATATAGAACGATACAAAACACTGTTGGCAGCGCAAGGCATGACGCCAACAATGTATGAAAGCAATTTGCGTCATGACTTGACCATGCAGCAAGTCAATGCGGCGATTCAAGCAACAGCTTTTGCGCCGGACTCACTGGCCAAGCGTTTGTCTGAGCTGGGCGAGCAAGAGCGCGAAGTGCAATACCTGACATTCAAGGCACCTGACTATGCTTCACAAGTCAAGGTGACGGACGACATGCTCAAAGCGTATTACGACAAGAGCAATGAGTTTTCCGTGCCAGAAGAAGTGAAGGCGGAATACGTAGTGCTGACGGCTGATGCGCTTGCTTCGCAAATCAATGTGAGCGATGCGGACATCAAGTCGTACTACGAGCAAAACGCAAAACACTATGGCGTGGATGAGCAGCGTCGTGCCAGCCATATTCTGGTTGCCGTGAATAAAGATGCATCTGATGCAGATAAAGCCGCAGCGAAAGCCAAAGCAGAGAAATTGCTGGAAACACTACGCAAGAATCCATCTGAATTTGCCAAGCTGGCGAAAGAGAATTCGAACGATCCAGGTTCTGCAGAACGTGGTGGCGATCTCGGCTTTTTTAGCAAAGGCATGATGGTCAAACCATTTGAAGATGCTGCTTTCAAATTGAAGCAGGGCGAGTTGAGCGATCTGGTGCCATCGGATTACGGTTTCCACATCATCAAAGTAACGGCGATCAAACCGGCATCGACCAAATCTCTGGATGAAGTCAAAGGCGAAATCGCCAATGAAATCAGAAAACAATTAGTCACCAAGAAATATGCGGAAACCGCAGATGTTTTCAACAATACGGTTTACGAACAAGCTGATAGCCTGAAAACAGTGGCTGACAAACTGAAGCTGAAAATTGAAACAGCTAACAATCTGTCGCGCCAACCGAATCCTGCTATTGCACCGACTGCACCGTTCAATAATCAGAAATTCCTGGCTGCATTGTTCTCCGAAGATTCGTTGAAAAATAAACGCAATACGGAAGCAGTGGAAGTTGCGCCAAATACGCTGATCGCTGGTCGTGTAATTGAGTACAAGCCTGCAAGCAAGCGTCCTTTCGAAGAAGTGAAGGCGCAAGTACGTGATCGCGTCATTCAGGTTGAAGCTACTGCTCTGGCTAAAAAAGCGGGCGAAACGAAATTGGCTGAGTTGAAAGCGAAGGATGATGCGACTGGTTTCTCGGCAACGCAAACAGTATCGCGTGCGAAAAGCCAAGGCGTGAATCCAGCTTTGTTCCTGGCAGTGATGAAAGCGGACACCAGTAAGTTGCCTGCGTATGTTGGCGTTGAAGTGCCGAATCAAGGTTACGGTGTATTGCGCATCGTGCGTGTGGTACAACCGACGAAGGTCGATGATGCCAAGCGTCAAGCCGAGAAGCAGCAAATCACTGCAGCGTTGGCTCAGGAAGAGATGCAGGCATATATCGATGTCTTGAAACAAAAAGCCAAAGTGAAAATTCTTAAGCCAGCTGTCGCCAAGACAGATACTGTGGAATAAAGACTTTATGCACTGAGGTGCATTCAATAAAAAAGCCGCTGAAAAGCGGCTTTTTTATTATGCGTTGTACCCGTGATCAGAAGATTATGTTGGTGCCAGTAAGCTGATTTGTTCTGCTGCAGTATTGAACTCGGCGTCAGATAATCCCGATAGATTGATTTGCTGTGCGTCCTTCACATGCACAAAATTTCTCTCGATTGATCGACTGTATGCAGGGTCATAGTGATCACGTAGTAATTCGCCGACCAGTTTTTCCATCTCTTGATTGGAAGCCATTGCTTGCCATAGTGCGATCTTTTCACGACCGTGGAGTTGTACCAGGCAGGCAAGTTGCGTATTCAGCAGGGTTGGATCATTGAGGAAATGTGAGTAATCCTGCATGAGTAACTTGATTCTATTGTCGTGACTTAGGTTGAGAGCAATACACTTGGATTTGCGCATGCTCTCTATCAAGGCATCGGGGACGCGCAGATCGCCGACTTTTTTGCTTTCTGATTCTATGTAGATGACTTGCTGAGGATCGAATTGGCGCAATGTTTGCCAGATGTCACTTTCGAATTTCTTCTGCGATGGTTGTGCTTCACTTGGTAAATTGCCGAGTACGGAGCCGCGATGCGATGCCAGTTTTTCCAGATCAAGCACTTGAGCGCCGTTGCGAGCTAGTGTTTGCAACAAACGACTTTTACCACTACCGGTCGGGCCGCAAATAACCTGAAACGTGAAGCGCGATGGCAGTTCTGCCAATTCGGTATTCACATAACGACGATATTCCTTGTAGCCACCGTCTAGCTGCACTGCTGGCCAGCCAATGCGTGCCAGTATGAGTGCCATGGCACCGCTGCGATTGCCGCCGCGCCAGCAGTAAATCAGAGGCTTCCAGTCTTGTGGTTTGTCTCTGAATTGCGTTTCGATATGCCTAGCAATGTTGTGTGCAATCAGCGCGGCACCAATTTTCTTTGCTTCAAAAGAACCGATTTGCCTATACATCGTACCGACGCGATGACGCTCTTCATCATCCAGCACCGGACAATTGATCGCGCCAGGAATATGATCCAGTGCGAATTCGCTGGGACTGCGGACATCAATGACGGCATCGAACTGCTCCAGCGTCGGCAATAATTCAGCAAAAGGGAGCAGGGCGGGGTACTTCTTCATGTATTCACTTTGTGAGCAATGGCTTCAGTTGCGGCCAGATATTGTTGAGTATGATGGGATGTGCTTCTGCTGCGGGATGCATGCGATCGGCCTGGAAGAGTGCTGGTTTGTCGGCGACATCTTTCAGCATGAAAGGCACGAGTGCAGATTTTGTATCTTTGGCAATTTTAGGAAACAGGTCGGCGAATTGTCGTGTGTAATCGGTGCCGTAGTTAGGCGGTATCTGCATGCCGACCAACAGAACTTTGGCTTTTGCATTCTTGGCCTCTGTTACCATGCCGCGTAAATTCAACTGGGTCGAAATGAGCGATAAACCGCGTAATGCGTCGTTGGCGCCAAGCTCAATCACGACGATAGCAGGTTGATATTTATCGAGTAATGTTTGCAAGCGTGTCTTGCCGCCACTGGTTGTTTCACCACTGATGCTGGCATTGATAATGGATGCGCTGATTTTTTCTGCGGCCAGTTTTTCCTGCAGCAGATTGACCCAGCCTTCGCCACGTTGCAGGCCATATTCTGCGGATAAGCTGTCACCGAGCACGAGTATGGTTTTTGATGCAGAATAAGCGCTCATTGTGAACGATGCGAGTGCAATCAATGCAATAGCTCGCAATACTTTTCCCACCTGATACGAAAACTTGAAATCAATCGGCATGTCTGAATCCTCTACTTTGTATCCTGCAATCGAAGCGCTCAACCTGACTAAACGTGTGGCCGATGCGACTGGCGAACTGACCATTCTGCAAGCTGTTGATTTTACCGTGCAAGCGGGCGACACGCTTGCTATCGTTGGTGCGTCCGGTTCGGGCAAGTCTACTTTGCTTGGTTTGCTGGCCGGACTGGATGCGCCCTCAGAGGGGACAGTCAAACTGGATGGCACCGATATCTTCGCATTGGATGAGGATGGTCGTGCCGGATTACGTAAATCCAGGCTAGGTTTTGTCTTTCAATCTTTTCAATTGCTGGGACATTTGAATGCGGTAGAGAACGTCATGTTGCCGCTGGAGTTGCGTGGTGATAACAAGGCGAAGGAAAAGGCTGAGGCCATGCTGGCACGTGTTGGCCTGGCCAGCCGTTTGAAGCATTATCCAAAATATCTGTCCGGCGGCGAGCAGCAACGTGTAGCACTAGCGCGTGCATTTGTGAGCGAACCACCACTACTGTTTGCCGATGAGCCTACCGGCAGTCTGGATGCTGCAACAGGCGCGTCGGTGATTCAGTTGATGTTCGAATTGAATCGCGAGCGCGCATCGACACTGGTGTTGGTGACACATGATCCCTCGATTGCCGCTTTGTGCAAACGAACGATCACGATTGCGGCCGGACGTCTGGTCTAATTTATCTGCGCTGGTTTTGCATAAACCAGACGATTCAAGATAGAGCGAATTTCAGGAATCAGCTCGCTAGCGGTAAGGCCTATCGGCCCGACTCCGTTTTCCACTAACTCATCCGCTGCTTTGCCATGCAGCCATACTGCGGCCACGGCAGCTTCCCACGCCGGATAATTCTGCGCGAGCAAAGCGCCGCATAAGCCTGCCAATACATCGCCAGAACCTGCCGTTGCCAATGCTGGATTGCCCGTGGTGTTGATGACGATGTCGCCATCAGGTGTCGCGATCACCGTGCCAGAACCCTTTAATATTGTTGTCGCGTGGAATGTCGCAGCCAGAGTGCGTGCTGCAGCAAGGCGGTCTGCTTGTACCTGTTGCGTTGTGATACCAAGCAGACGCGCGGCTTCCAGTGGATGCGGCGTCAAGATTGTAGATGCGTGACGTAACAGTAGCTTTTGTCGCAAGCCGGATTCGACCGCGATGAGATTCAAGGCGTCGGCATCCAGTACGAGAGGTGTATTGGCAAGGATTGCTCTGGTAAGACAATCGTGTGCTGGTCGCGATGTTCCTAATCCGGGGCCGGCGACTGTTGTCGTGCTCTCGTAATCCATATTGCCTGCCAAGCGGCACATCAGCTCGGCTTGCTGGTTGTCATAAGTAATTGATTCCGCCAGGCTGGCGATAAACACACGTCCGGCGCCACATTTGGTGGCAGAGCGCGCGGCGAGTACGGCTGCACCGACCATGCCATGTGCGCCGCCGAGTATGCTGACGTCGCCGTAACTGCCTTTATTGGAATTGTGTCGTCTGGGGCGGAGTGTTGCGCAGAACAATTCGGTACGACTTAATTGCATGCGCGATGGCAGGAACAAATCCTCTGCAATATCCAGATCGACTACGCTGACTTCACCAGCATGATCGCGTCCTTCGCATGTGTGCAAGCCAGGTTTGTTGCCGATAAAAGTGATGGTATGCGTTGCTTGAATCGCGATGCCGGCATCTTCGCCGACGATGGCACCGGTGTCTGCGTTTAATCCGCTAGGCACATCCAGTGCGAGTATCTGGCAGGATAAAGTATTGATGGCAGCGATTAAATCATGCGTATCGTTTGTGATTGCACGTGTGAGGCCGATGCCGAATAGACCATCAATGACCAACGCCCAATCAGTCGTGTTCAGTGCAGCAGTATCGACGGTTTCAAGAAATGTTGCTTTGCCACTTTTGGCGCGCTTCAATGCTTGTTGTGCATCGGCAGGGAGATTCTCGGCATTAGCTGCGAGAAAAATAGAGACATTTAAACCGGCATTTGCTAGTTGGCTGGCAGCCTCAAGCGCATCGCCACCATTATTGCCAGGGCCAGCCAAAACCAGAATGCGACCTGCCTTGTCACGCTCTTGTTGCAGCGTGTAGGCAAATTCTGCGGCCGCTTTGCCGGCGCGTTGCATCAAGGTGTAAGAGGGAAGTGTCGCGAGCGCCGCTTGTTCTATCTTGCGAATGTCGGCAACGGTGTAAAGCGTATGGATGTCGGTCATGTTCGGATCTGCAATCAAATGAGTGCGATGGCATCGGCGATCGCTGGCGCATTTGATTTTAGACCAATTACATCCGTATTAATTACCGATAGCGTAAAGGCGTTAAGCCATCGATATCGATATCGGGTGTGCGATCAGAGATGATATCGGCCAACACTTTGCCTGATCCTGCTGCCATCGCCCAGCCCGTAGAGCCGTGGCCGATATTGACGAATACGTTTCTGACCGAGGTGGCACCGATGACTGGTGGGCCATCCGGCAACATCAGGCTGGTACCTGACCAGAATGCCGCCGTGTTGTAATTGCAGGCATCGGGGAACCAGTCGTATCCAACTTTCAGCAAGGTGTTTAATGCGGACTGACGCAACTCTTGTGTCGATGATCCCAATTCGGCTGTGCCTGCGACACGGATGCGCTTGCCCATGCGCGTGATGGCGACCTTGTAGGTTTCATCCATGACGGCTGCGACCGGTGCGGATTCAAAATTGCGGATAGTCGTCGTGGCGGAATAACTTTTTACAGCACAAAGCGGGAGATGCAATCCTAGCGGTGCGAGTAGCTTTGCACTGTCTGTGCCAGTCGCGAGGACGACACTATCTGCGCTAAAGCTGCGGTCATCGATCTGCATGACTACGCCGCGCTCGGATTGCTGGATTGTATTGACCTTGCTGCCGAAGTGAAACTCCACACCCATGGCTTGCGCAAGAGCGCGAATCTGGCGCGTAAAGAGCGGGCAATTACCGGATTCGTCCTCTGGCAAATACAAACCGCCGGCAAGCGGTGTATTGGGATTGAGTCCAGGTTCTAGCGCATGTGCATTGGCCGCAGTGAGTGCATTGTGCGGGATGTTGAATTCAGTGAGGAAGTCGAATGCGGTTTGTGCAAGTCGCAAATCCTGCTCAGAACGAAACAATTGCAGATAGCCGGGAGTTTGTTCGTAATCCAGTTGGTGCTGTTCACGCAGTTGCTGCATGAGGTCGCGGCTGTAAAACGCGATGCGTTGCATGCGTTCACGATTGATGCGATAGCGCTCCAGATTGGATTCTTTCAACCAACGGCGCATCCAGCGCAGCATGGAAGGCTTCCACATCTGATTGAGCGCTAATGGCGACTCTGCTTTCAGTAGATAGGAGAGAAGGGAGCGCGGAACACCAGGCGCTGCCCACGGTGCGATGCTGCTGGGAGCCAGAATGCCGGAATCGCCAAAGCTGGCTTCTTCTGCCACATTGTTGTGGCGTTCTATGACGACAACTTCGTGTCCTGCTTCAGCCAAAAAATAGGCGGTACTTACCCCAATGACACCTGCACCGATAACCGCTACTTGCATTACTTCTATCCTTCCCAGAATTAGCCCATCATGTTACCAAGCGGATACATATAGACACCAGCAGTAGCAATGCAAATTTTTGAAAAAACGTTGGAAAATGGTTGTAAAGCGGGATTTATCTGTGGTTTGACACAAGCTATATGAGGATTCGGACGCTTGCTTGCATAAAAACAGAGAGTGACGATGTCATCGGACAATAAAAAAGCCGCGCCAAACTGGCACGGCTTTTTCGGATAAATGCCTCAGATCAATAGATGTGACACGATCTGAAGGGGGCGCCTAAGTCGTCACAAAGGCTTGCGGCCGCTGATGATGCGCAGTAATACGATCACGATAGCGATGACCAGCAGAATATGGATGAAACCGCCTATCGTATAGGAGCTGACCAAACCGACCAGCCACAGGATAACGAGTACAACAGCAATGGTATAGAGCATGAGATCTCCTTTTTGATTAGGTTCATAAATGTGCCTGCACTTATGCATGCAGATATTCACCTTCCTTTGTAAGGTAAACGATGAGCAACTTGTTGTCCGTACGTTATCGTACATAGGGCAATGATGCGTCTTCATACATAGAAATTGCGGTGCGTGATTGAAATGCATGTGGGACAATCTTTTTCATTCTTCTCTTCAATTTTTAAGGGCGCGCTTTATTCATTGCGCCATTCCCCCAAACACAAAATGACTGATAAAAATATAGATCCGGTGGCGTCACAGAGCACTGATGTCGTTGCTGGCATACCAGTTAATCAGACCGGTACGACGACAGTCATTCATCTGCCCGTTAATTCGCGCGGTGTGGCGCTGACGATTATTGCGATCGTGGCGTTTGTCTTCGCACTTTCTGTTGCGCATGCCTTTTTTATCCCGCTGTTATTCGGTATTTTTATTGCGTATACGTTGAACCCATTGGTTGTCTGGCTGGAGCGCATACGCATCCCGCGTTTGCTGGGAACGTCACTGGTGATTGTTGCGATTCTGTGCAGTGCATTATTAACGGCAAATAATTTGCGCGATGAGTTCAATTCGATACTGGTCAGCTTGCCGACAGCGACGCAAAAATTGTCACGCTCACTGAAAAATTTACAGAAAGGGCAGACCAGCACAATTCAACAAATGCAGGCAGCAGCAACGGAAATTGAAAAGGCAACCAATCAAGCCGCCGGTGTACGGCCTGTGATCAAGAGTTCGGCGACTGAGCAATCGGTTTTTAATCTGAGCCAGTGGTTATGGGCCGGATCGATGGGCGCGGTTGGATTCTTGAGTCAAACGGTGATGGTGGTGTTTCTGGTGTTTTTCTTTTTGCTGTCAGGCGATACCTTCCGACGAAAGCTAGTGAAAATCAGTGGCCGTTCCTTATCGTCCCGCAAGATCACAGTGCATATTCTGGATGCGATCAATAAGTCGATTCAGAACTATATGTTCATGCTGTTGGTGACCAATGTTTTGTTCGGCTTGCTGGTATGGATCGCTTTGCGCTGGATCGGTCTGGAAAATGCGGGTGCATGGGCGGTTGCGGCAGGCTTTCTGCACATCATTCCTTATTTCGGGCCGCTGTTGATTGTGGCTGCGACTGGGGTAACAGCATTCATGCAGTTTGGGACGTTTTCATCTGTCCTGGCAGTTGGCGGCGCGACGCTGGCGATTGCAACAATTGTTGGTACCTTCGTGACGACATGGATGACAGGGCGTATCGCCAAGATGAATGCTGCTGCGGTATTCGTTTCTCTGTTGTTTTGGGCGTGGCTCTGGGGCGTATGGGGCATGTTGCTTGGCATTCCCATCATCGTCATCATCAAGGTGATATCCGAGCATATCGATGGTTTGCAAGCGGTTGCAGAATTGCTGGGTGAATAGCTGCATTGTTGTCTGAATGACTTGCCACATTGCTCAAATGCAGGCGTATTATATTCATAGCAATATGCCCGGCAGGATGGTGAGACGTCTCATCATTCTACCTATCATCAACCTAAACAAGGATGAGCAACATGCAGAATACTGACGATCTTGGAAAGTTACTTTTGCGCTTGGTGTTGGGTGGACTGATACTGCTGCACGGTATTTCAAAACTTATTGCAGGACCTGCATTTGTCATCAGTGTGGCGACCAGTGCAGGCTTGCCAGCGGCAATTGGTTATCTGGTGTATTTGGGTGAAGTGGTCGCGCCTATCCTATTGATCGTTGGTATCTGGTCGCGTGTGGCGGCGCTGATCATTGCTGGCAATATGGTTTTTGCCATCTTTTTGGTTCATACCAAGCAGTTTTTAACCTTGAATGACCAAGGTGGCTGGGCGTTGGAATTGCAAGGCATGTACCTGATTACCGCGCTGGCACTGGTGTGCCTGGGAGCAGGGCGCTTCAGCATAGGTGGTCGTTCCGGCAGATGGAATTAACAGATAGATAACAGCTCATTGCTGGTACAAGATGAAGGGCTACATGCGAATGTGGCCCTTTATTGCATTTTTACCCAATGTTTGGCTTCGGTTTCGGCAGTCTGGGGAGCGTGTCGCGGTATAATCATGCTTTCTGATTTAACTCGCGGGATGGCGGCCGTATCTGTCCGTTTTTTCGCATCAACTACCTTCTCGCCATGCTGATTTTGCCAGGTTCCAACGCCCTGTCTGCTTTTCGTACCGAACGCCTCTTAACCCAACTGCAACAAGTCGATCACGCCATAGTCGGCGTCACTGGACGTTTCCTGCATTTTGTTGATTCCGCTGCGCAGCTTTCGCCGGATGACATCAAACGTCTGGATGCTCTGCTGACCTATGGCGAACCGTTCACAGCGAAGCTGGAAGGCGATGAGTTTGTCGTTATCCCACGTTTCGGCACGATTTCACCTTGGGCCAGCAAGGCGACCGATATCGCACATAACTGCGGGATGGCCGATATTCACCGTATCGAGCGCGGTATTGTTTATGTCGTGCACCTGAAATCAGGCTTGCTCGGCGGCGCGAAAAAACTGTCGGATGACAGCATCGCAGCAGTGCAAGCCTTGCTGCATGATCGCATGACCGAAATGGTATTGCGCAGCGCGGATGAGGCGGCTGGTTTGTTCGGTGAGCTGGATGCAAAACCTTTGGCCTTCATTGATTTGATCAAAGGCGGCAAAGACGCATTGGTCAACGCCAATACTGAGCTCGGTCTGGCATTGTCTGACGATGAAATCGATTATCTGTTGGCAGCGTTTACCACTGCCAAGCGTAATCCGACTGACGTTGAATTGATGATGTTCGCGCAAGCCAATAGCGAACATTGCCGTCATAAAATCTTCAATGCTGATTGGACGATCGACGGCGTGAAGCAGGATAAATCCCTGTTCGCAATGATCAAGAATACGCATCAACTGGCGCCGCGCGGCACCGTGGTGGCGTATAGCGATAACTCGTCCGTCATCGAAGGCGCAACGGTTACACGTTTCTATCCACGTGGCGCAGCAAGCGGCAACGTATACGAAACGTCGGAAGAGTTGACGCATATCTTGATGAAAGTTGAGACGCACAATCATCCGACTGCCATCTCGCCATTCCCGGGTGCATCGACAGGTGCGGGCGGTGAAATCCGCGACGAAGGTGCAACAGGTCGCGGCGCCAAGCCTAAAGCAGGCTTGAGCGGTTTCACTGTTTCCAACCTGATGCTGCCGGATGCAGTGCAGGCATGGGAAAACGATCACGATGTAACTACATCGGCCGCAGGCGCTGCGTCATCGCAAGCTTATGGCAAGCCAGACCGTATCGCGTCGCCATTGGAAATCATGGTCGAAGGTCCTATCGGTGCGGCAGCCTTCAATAACGAATTCGGTCGTCCGAATCTCGGTGGTTACTTCCGTACCTACGAACAAAACGTAGCGGGCTCGGTCAACGGTTATCACAAGCCGATCATGATCGCCGGCGGCATCGGTAGCATCGCCGCCAACCATACGAAAAAACATGATTTGCCAGTCGGTAGTTTGCTAATTCAACTTGGCGGTCCAGGCATGCGCATCGGCATGGGCGGTAGCGCTGCGTCGTCAATGGCGACCGGTACCAATACTGCTGATCTGGATTTCGATTCGGTACAACGCGGTAATCCAGAGATGGAACGTCGTGCGCAAGAAGTCATCAATGCTTGTTGGGCTATGCAAGACGCCAATCCGATTTTGTCGATCCATGACGTAGGTGCTGGTGGCTTATCGAATGCCTTCCCGGAAATCACCAACGACGCCAAACGCGGCGCGATTTTCGATTTGCGTAAAGTCCCGCTGGAAGAGAGCGGCATGGCTCCTAAGGAAATCTGGAGTAACGAATCGCAAGAGCGTTATGTCTTGGCGATTGCACCGGAAAGCCTGCCGCAGTTCACTTATCTGTGTGAGCGCGAGCGCTGCTTGTTCGCAGTGGTCGGCACAGCGACGGAAGAGCGTCAACTGAAAGTGATCGATCCTGAAAACGGCAATAATCCAGTCGATATGCCGATGGACGTATTGCTGGGCAAACCGCCAAAAATGCATCGTGACGTGCAGCACGTGCAGCAGGATTTTCCTGCGATAGATGTCACCGGTATCGATTTGCTGGAAGCATCGATACGCGTTTTGCGTCTGCCTACAGTTGCAGATAAATCCTTCCTGATCACGATTGGTGATCGTACTGTTGGCGGCACGACTGTGCGCGATCAAATGGTCGGTCCATGGCAAGTACCGGTCGCCGATTGCGCTGTTACCACGATGAGCTTTGAAGGTTATCTGGGTGAAGCGATGGCGATGGGTGAGCGTACACCGCTGGCTGTCATCAACGCTGCTGCGTCCGGTCGCATGGCCGTGGGCGAAGCGCTAACCAATATTGCGGGAGCGCCGATTGCCGATATCTCCGATATCAAACTCTCCGCCAACTGGATGGCCGCATGCGGTCAGCCAGGACAGGATGCTGCTTTGTTCGATACCGTCAAAGCAGTTGGCATGGAGTTGTGTCCAGCCTTGGGTATCAGCATTCCAGTCGGTAAAGATTCGCTGTCTATGCGCACCACATGGAAAGATGAGGGCGAAGATAAAGCTGTTATCTCTCCAGTGTCGCTGATCGTGTCTGCGTTTTCACCAGTGTATGACGTACGTAAATCGTTGACGCCGCAATTGCGTACTGATGCCGGCGACACCGTTTTGATCGCAATCGATCTGGGACGTGGCAAGAATCGTTTGGGTGCATCGTGCTTTGCACAAGTCATGCAGCAAATCGGTAATGAGACGCCAGACGTTGATAGCGCAGAAGATCTGAAAGGTTTCTTCAACGCGATCCAGCGCCTGAACAAGGAAGACAAACTGCTGGCCTACCATGATCGTTCTGATGGTGGTCTGTTCACCACCTTGTGCGAAATGGCTTTTGCCGGTCACAGTGGTTTGTCGGTCAATCTGGATATCCTGACGCTGGAAGGTGAACACGCCAGCGATGGCGGCGATGCGAAAAACTGGGCGACGCAAGTGGCCGAGCGTCGCAACGATCTGACTTTGCGCGCCTTGTTCAGCGAAGAGCTGGGTGCTGTGATTCAGGTACGTGCAGAGCAGAAATCGGACGTGATGAACGTGCTGCGTGAATACAATCTGGGTGCGTGCAGTCATATCATCGGTAAGCCAAACGGCAATGACATGATCGAGTTCACACGCGACGCCAAGGCTATCTACAGCCAGTCGCGTATTGATCTGCATCGTTTCTGGAGCGAAACCAGCTGGCGTATCGCGCGCCTGCGCGACAACCCTGATTGTGCTGATGCAGAATACGATCGTATTCTCGACAAGCTCGATCCAGGCATTACGCCTAAATTGGTTTTCGATCCGCAGGAAGATATCGCAGCACCATATATTGCGACCGGCGTGCGTCCTAAAGTGGCAATACTGCGTGAGCAGGGCGTCAACTCGCATATCGAAACAGCGTATGTGATGCACAAATCGGGCTTTACCGCAGTTGACGTACACATGAGCGACTTGATTACTGGTCGTGCACATCTGAGCGATTTCAAAGGCGTGATCGCTGTCGGTGGCTTCTCTTATGGTGACGTGCTGGGTGCGGGTGAAGGCTGGGCTAAAACGATTCTGTTCAATATCCAGTTGGCTGAGCAATTCGCGACCTTCTTCAGCCGTCAGGATACTTTCGCATTAGGTATCTGTAACGGCTGTCAGATGATGAGTAATCTGAAATCGATTATTCCTGGCGCACAAGCATGGCCTAAGTTCACACGTAACAAGGCTGAACAGTTCCAGGCGCGCTTCTCTATGGTCGAAGTGGCGGATTCCCCATCTATCTTCTTTAATGGCATGGCGGGTACACAAAGCGCGATTGCGATTGCACACGGTGAAGGTTATGCGGACTTCTCGCTGACTGGCAATATCGATGAAGCGTTGGTAGCTATGCGCTTTGTTGACAACAAGGGGCGTGCGACAGAAACCTATCCATACAATCCTAACGGTTCACCGCAAGGCATCACTTCGGTGACCACGCCGGATGGCCGCTTTACCGTGTTGATGCCGCATGCAGAACGTGTGTTCCGCAGCGTGCAGCAGAGCTGGCATCCTGAGGCTTGGGGCGAGGATTCACCATGGATGCGTATGTTCCGTAATGCGCGTAAGTGGATTGGTTGATAGAGTAGTTTTGTGTGGTTTGCACTGAGGTGCAGATACTTTGAAAATGCCGTTCAGTTTTTGACTGGGCGGCATTTTTTTGTTTGGGTTTTGGTTATTGCTGATGTTGTCCTCTCTTCGAGGATGCTTGGGTTGCCGGGGGCGGCCCGGCAGCCGCTTACTTTTCTTGCTTCGCCAAGAAAAGTAAGCAAAAGAAGGCGACGCAAAAGCCGTTGCCCGCTAAAGCGGGTGCCCAAGACAAGCAATCATCAGTCGGGGTCGCAAACCAACTCGCTGCGCTCAAACATGTTTGCGCCCTTTATCCGCCTGACGACTGCTTGCCTTGGCAACGTCACATGCGGAACTTCAAAAACAGCGACAACAGCAACAGCTTTGTCGCTTCAAACTGAGTAAGTGACTCAAAGAAGCGGTGGAAATAACCCGCTCTGACGCTGCCGTTTGTGCAGGACAGAAAATGGATCAAGAAGTGAACGTTGTCTGAGCGTAGCGAGTTTCGTTCGCTTCCCATTTTTTGCCCTGTACAGACGGGAACCCCGAAGGGGCAGCGGCTTCGCGGTCGCCTTCTTTTGCTTACTTTTCTTGGCGAAGCAAGAAAAGTGAGTAGCCGCCGGGCTACCCCCGGCATAGCAAGTATGATCGAAGAAAGAACAGCATCAATGCCAATAAACTAAAACACATCAAGCAATAAAAAAGCGCCCCGAAGAGCGCTTTTTTTCATACCCAAGGAAGATTACTGAATCTTCGCTTTAGCACGCAATTGTTGCTGGAATGCTTGCAGTTTTTTCTGTTGCAGCGATTCAGCGATTTGCGGTTTTACTTCTTCCAATGTTGGTACTTTTGCTGTGCGTACATCGTCGAGTTTGATGACGTGGTAACCGAATTGGGTTTTAACTGGGGTTTCCAGCAATTGACCTTTTTGCAGTCCAATCATCGCGTCCGAGAACGGTTTCACGAAAGAAGCTGGGGAAGCCCAATCCAGATCGCCGCCATTTGCTGCGGAACCAGGATCTTTTGACGATTGCTTGGCCAGATCTTCAAATTTGGCGCCGGCTTTCAGCTTAGCGATGATCGCTTTTGCTTCATCTTCTTTTTCAACCAAAATGTGACGAGCGTGGTATTCCTTGTCGCCAGCTTGTGCTTTGAAACGGTCATATTCAGCCTTGATGTCGGCATCCTTGACTGGATTCTTTTTCAGATAGTCGGTCACCAGTGCGCGGATCAGGATCGATTGACGTGCGATTTCGATCTGGTTTTTGACATCGGCTTGTGCGTTCAACCCCAATTTATCGGCTTCTTGCACCAGGATTTCACGGTTGATCAGTTCATCCTTGACCATCGCGCGCAGTTCAGGCGAATCTTGCTGACCTTGTGAGGTCATTTGCTTGATCATGACATCTGCACGGGACGACGGGATAGGTTTGCCATTCACGACTGCCAGGTTTTGTGCCATCGCAGGCAATGCTGCTGATACGATTAAAGCGGCCAGCAAATGAGCAGGTTTTAAGGTCATATATTTTCCTAATGGAAGTTATTTTATTAGAGAGTGACAGCTATTAATTTTTGGCGCGCGTCAGACTTCGGATGGCGCTAAAGCAGTAATGGCTAATGCATGTATTTCTTTGTGCATCATGTCATCGAGACAATCATACACCAGCCGATGGCGATTTATACGGCTCTGCTTTTCAAATTGCGTGGAAATAATACGCAGCCGGAAATGCCCACCACCAGAGGCCGCGCCTGCATGACCAGCATGCAATGCGGATTCGTCCTCCAGTTGACATTCCAGTGGCGTAAAAGTTTCCATCAACCTTGCTCGAATGGTGTCCATCCTTGTACTCATTGCGGTTCTTTCACGTGTTTAGACAAGAGCAGGCTTTGTACAACGATGAAAGCAATCATCAATCCCATGCCACCGAACAACTTGAAATTTACCCAAGTTGCGGTAGAGAAGTTGAAGGCGACATACAGATTAATCAAGCCCATCGTGATAAAAAAGGCAACCCAGGACAAATTAACGCGATGCCAGATGCCTTCCGGCAAGGACATTTGCTTCTCCATCATGGAGCGAATCAGGTTTTTCTTGAGGAAAATCTGGCTGAACAAGAGGGCCGCAGCAAAGCACCAGTAAAGAACGGTTGGCTTCCATTTGATAAAGGTTTCATTGTGGAAGTAAATCGTGGCGCTACCGAAGACGACGATGATGGCGAGTGAGAGCCACAAGGTCTTGTCGATTTTTCTACCTCTTGCCATCAGGTAGCCGATCTGGAAGACGGTCGCAATGATGGCGATGGCAGTTGCCAGCAGGATAGGTGCTTGCGTTGCAGTCACCAGACCATCGGAAACCACGCCCGACAGATATTGCTGGCCGAAGGCTTGCGCTGCTTCGGTATTACCTTCGCCCCATTTAAAGACGCCGAAGAAGAGAATGACGGGGAATAGATCGAACAGGAATTTCATTTCAACATAGCCTTATTTCAAATCGGGAGCTGGATCGAAGCGTAACGATGCAGAATTGATGCAGTAACGCAGGCCGGTTGGTGGCGGGCCGTCATTGAAGACGTGACCCAGATGTGCATCGCATACATTGCAGATGACTTCTGTGCGGATCATGCCATAGGCGCGGTCAATTTTTTCTTTGACGTTGGCCGGGTTCAGCGCCTTGAAATAGCTGGGCCAGCCGCAGCCGGAATCGAATTTGGTGTCGGATGCGAACAGCGGCGTATTGCAGCAGACGCAGGTATAGATGCCGAATTCATGATGATCCCAATAGCGTCCGGTGAAGGGGGCTTCGGTCGCAGCATGACGTGTGACGTCATATTCTTCGTCATCCAGCATGGCGCGCCATTCGGCGTCGGTTTTGATTACTTTGTCTATCATGATGAACAACTCACTTCCAGATCGTTGGCCCAGTCGGGCGGTAAGGCGGCATATTTCTCGTTTTCCGGCTGTTCGTCAAACGGTTTTTCCAGCACTTGCAGTAGTTTTTGTACTTCAGAGAAGTCTTTATTCTGCGCTTTTTCGATCGCGACTTGTGCGAGGTAGTTGCGCAAGATGTATTTTGGGTTGACCGCATCCATTGCAAGCTTGCGCTCGCTGTCTATGCTGTTTTCCTGCTGCAAGCGTGCGCCGTATTGTAGCGCCCAGGCATCGTAGGCGGCGCGGTCAATAAATAGATCGCGTAAAGGCTCTTGCGTTTCGCTGTCTGCGATTTGTACATTGCCTAGTTGACGGAAGAAAGTCGTGAAGTCGACATGACTTTCTTGCAAGATGCCAAATAATCCGTCGAACAGCTTTCTGTCATCAGATTGCTTGGTCTTCAGACCGAGTTTTGCACGCATGAGTTCTTCAAATTTTTCTGCGAACGCCGGCTTGTAAATTCTGAGGGCAGCTTGCGTTTCATCCACGTCGCCTATCAACGGCAGCAAGGCTTGGCCTAATGCGTAGCAATTCCATTCGCCGATTTGCGGTTGGCGTGCATATGAGTAACGACCTTGTTGATCAGTGTGATTGCAAATGTGCGTGGCATTGAATGCTTCCATGAAGCCGAACGGGCCGTAATCCAGCGTCAGGCCGAGGATAGACATATTGTCGGTATTCATCACGCCATGCATAAAGCCGACGGCTTGCCAGTGCGCGATCATCTGTGCAGTGCGTAGCGTTACCTCGGTCAGCAAGGCTTTGTATGGATTGTCGCTGCTACGAAATTCTGGGTAAAAATTATCGATGACATAATCGGCCAGCGTCTTTAATTCGTCGTGTTTTTCGTTGTAGAACCAATGTTCGAAGGAGCCGAAACGCACGAAGCTTTGTGCCACGCGGGTGGCGACGGCAGCGGTTTCACGTTGTTCACGCATGACGATTTGATCCGAGCCGGTGACGCAGAGCGCACGCGTGGTGGGGATGCCCAGTGCTGCCATCGCTTCCGAACAGAGGAATTCGCGTATCGACGAGCGCAATACTGCGCGGCCATCGCCCATGCGCGAGTAAGGCGTCAATCCCGCACCTTTCAATTGCAATTCAAGCCTGCCGGATGGATAAACATTGGGTGCAGGAACATCGCCGAGCAAAATGGCGCGACCATCGCCCAGTTGGCCAGCCCAGACGCCGAATTGATGGCCCGAATAGACGGCCGACAATGGTTTTGAATTATCTAAGATCCGATTGCCAGTGAAGGTCTCAATAAAGGCCTCAGTGTCGACTTCGGAAAAATCCAGCCCTATCAATGCCGCAGTCGATGCGCTGGCGCATACCAGATACGGATTCGGTAAAGGCGTAGGCATCAATGCGGTGTAATGCGCCGGTGGCAAGGCTGCAAATGAATTACCTATCGGTAAATTGTCCATGCTGCTCATGTGATCGGTGGGGTACGGCGGTTTTGGGGCATTCATCTAAATTCCTTGAGCATCTGCGTGATCAATCGCGTATTGTCGATCGGCATGGAGTGCGTATGTGCTTGTCTGCTGCGCATATAGCTGCGAGCGTAAAACGCGTATTTTGACAGAGAAGAGAGAATGAGATGTATCTGGGAGCAAATTGCCAAGCCCTTGCCCTTGGGCAAATCAAATATCCCATGTTTATGGTATAAAACCATCACTCTTGTACAAATGGCATGTAATCAATGACTATTCGCGTTTCTTCTCTTCTCCTGACCGCTGCCTTCTCATTTTCTGCTTCCCACGCGCTGGCGGAAAATGTTCGGATTGCTTTCATCGATCCACTCTCAGGACCATTTGCGCCTGTCGGTCAAAATCTGTTGCGTAGCTTCCAGATGCTGGCAGAGCTATCGAATGAAAAACAATGGGGCGGAAGTAATACAGTTGAGGTGGTTGGCTTCGATAACAAGGGTAGTCCGCAGGAATCACTGATTCAGTTGAAGTCTGCAATCGATCAGGGCTATCGCTACATTACGCAAGGTAATGGTTCTGGTGTCGCACTGGCGCTGATCGATGCGGTGAATAAACACAATGAGCGCAATCCGGGCAAGGAAGTACTGTTCCTGAATCATTCGGCTGGTGATCCCGCGCTGACAAACAGTAAATGCAGCTTTTGGCATTTTCGCTTCGATGCGAACTCGGAAATGAAGATGGAGTCGCTGACCACCTTCATCGCCAAAGATCCGAAGATCAAGAAGATTTACGTCATCGGACAGAATTACGCACTGGGTCAGGAAGTCTCGCGTTCAACTCGCGCTTATATGGCTCGCAAGCGACCGGATGTGCAAATTGTCGGTGACGATCTGCATCCTATCGGGCAGGTAAAGGATTTCTCACCATATGTGGCGAAGATGAAGGCTTCTGGCGCAGATACGATCATTACCGCCAACTGGGGCGCCGATCTGGCTTTGCTGATCAAGGCTGCGCGGGATGCGGATCTGAAAGCCAATTTCTATACCTTCTACGCTGCGACGACCGGTGTGCCGACTGCCATGGGTGCAGCCGGACTGGATCGCGTCAAGTACGTGGCTTACTGGAACTTGAATAACGAGAGCTATGCGGGCAAGGACATCATCGAGAATTTCAAGAAGAAATATAACGATGATTATTACGCGATGGCGTCCTATACAGTGATGGCCATGCTGGGCAAGGCATTCAAGGAGGCCGGCTCGACCGATCCATTGAAAGTGGCGTTGGCGATGGAAGGCATGAAAGTAAAAAGCTTGAACGGCGATGTGGAGATGCGCAAATCCGATCATCAGGCGCAACAACCCTTGTATATTGCAACCTGGGTGAAGCAGAACAAAACCGATGTGAAGTTCGATCAGGAAAATACCGGTTATGGCTGGCGCACCGATCAAAAGATCGATGCTTATGTGGCGGCACAGCCGACATCGTGTCAGATGAAACGGCCACGCTAATTAACGTGATGTCTGCACCGCAGGACATCTTTCCTTCCAGAATATCAACGACAAATCGATCTCGTCCATCCGTGATCGAACAGGAGAGAGCAGAGTTGTGGAATTTACGCTGATCTCATTGCTGAACGGTTTGAGCTACGGATTGCTGTTGTTCATGCTCTCATCTGGGCTGACGCTTATCTTCAGTATGATGGGCGTACTGAATTTCGCGCATGCCAGCTTCTACATGATAGGTGCGTACTTCGCCTATAGCATTAGTACGGTCACGGGTTTCTGGCCGGCGTTGGTGCTGGCACCGCTGGCGGTTGGTTTGCTCGGTGCACTGGTCGAGCGTTACGGCTTGCGCACCATCCATAAGTACGGGCAGATTCCCGAGTTGCTGTTCACTTTCGGTTTGTCGTATGTGATCGTCGAAGTAGTGCAACTGATCTGGGGCCGTGTCGCCGTGCCTTACGAGATACCGGCAGAACTGCAAGGTTCGCTCTTCACGCTGTACACCACCACCTTCCCGATTTATCGCGCCTTCATGATGCTGATTGCCATCCTGATGCTGCTGGCGATCTACATTACCTTGACGCGTACCCGCATAGGCTTAGTGATACAGGCGGCATTAACGCATCCGCAGATGGTCGAGGCGCTTGGTCATAACGTACCGCGTGTATTTATGTGGGTATTTGCCGGTGGTTGCGCATTGGCGGGTTTGGCTGGTGTGATAGGCGGCAATGCCTTCGTGACCGAGCCGAATATGGCACATGCCGTTGGCAGCATCATCTTCGTTGTCGTCGTCGTGGGTGGCATGGGTTCGCTGGGCGGCGCATTGTTGGCTTCACTGTTGATAGGCGTGTTGCAAACGTTTGCCGTTGCGCTGGATTACTCGTTGCTGAATGTGTTGGCGCCGCTCGGTGTGAACGTGAATGAAACGACATTCGGCTATAGCGTGATGAAGCTGACGATTTCGCAGATTGCACCTATCTTGCCGTATCTCTTGTTAGTGCTTATTTTGATCTTCAGGCCTAAGGGCTTGTTGGGTACGCGGGAATCTTGAGCGTGCGTACATCTTTCAATATCAGCCGTTGGATAGTCTGGGGCGGTTTCGCACTCATCCTGTTGATTGCACCCTTAGTCTTCAGCAAAGGCGCATCGCTATCGGTGTTGTGCCAGATGGGCACTTTCATTATTTTTGCCTTGTCGTACAACATGCTGTTGGGGCAGGGCGGCATGCTGTCCTTTGGCCATGCGGTGTATTCAGGATTGGGCGCGTTTTGCGCTATCCATGCGATCAATCTGGCGACGGCAGGCAGCTTGTCTATTCCGATCACGCTGATTCCTTTGGTCGGCGGGATTGCCGGACTTTTCTTTGGTGCACTGTTCGGTTACGTCACGACGAAAAAATCAGGCACTACCTTTGCCATGATTACGCTGGGTATCGTGGAGCTGGTTTTCGCCTGTTCACTGATGTTTCCTGGCTTCTTCGGCGGTGAGGGTGGAATTTTCACGAATCGCGTGATAGGTCAACCTTTCTTCGGTATCACTTACGGCCCGCAGATAGAGGTCTATTACCTGATCGCATTCTGGTTGTTTATCAGTACGGTAGCGATGTTTGCATACACGCAAACGCCGCTGGGTCGCATGATGAATGCAGTACGCGACAATCCTGAACGTGCGGAATTTGTTGGTTACGATCCGCAATGGGTGCGTTATATGACGCTCATGCTGTCGGCATTCTTTGCCGGTATCTCTGGTGGTTTGACGGTGATCAATTTTGAAATCGTCAGTGCCGAGAATGTGAGCGCTTTGCGTTCCGGCCTCATTCTTCTATTCACTTTCATCGGTGGTATCGGTTTCTTCTTCGGTCCTATTCTGGGCACGATAGTTGGCGTGTTTTTGACTGTAGTGCTGTCCAATTACACGAGTGCATGGCAGCTTTATCTGGGTGTCTTCTTCGTTTTGATCGTGATGTTTGCGCCTGGAGGAATTGCGGGCGTGATCATGCAAATGGTGCGTTTGGTGAAGTATGGGCAATTTCAACCCTTGCTGCCGCAGCTTGCGATCGCAGCGCTGGTCTGGTTATTGATTACATGCGGTTTCGTGCTGATGGTCGAGATGCTGTATCACCTGACCATGGACGCAGCACACGGTAGCGTGGTGAATTTTTTTGGCTTGATGATCGATGCGGAAGGAATGCGCGGCTGGCTGTGGGCTGTTGCATTGATCGTTATTGGTTTCTCAGCATGGTTGCGTGTGCGTGGGAAATTGCGAAGTACGTGGAGCGCAGTCCATCTTGAAATTGAAAATATGCAGCAGGTGCAATCATGAGCAGCTTTGCACTTGAACTGATAGATGTACACAAGAGCTTTGGCAAGGCGGAAATCATACGCGGCGTCAATTTGCAGTTGCCGCAAGGTCAACGCTTCGCTTTGATAGGGCCGAATGGCGCGGGTAAATCGACCTTGTTCAATTTGATCTCTGGCCGTTTTCCAGTTACTGGCGGCGATATCTTGTTGAATGGTTCAAGCATCGTCAGACGCAAGCCTTATGAAATTAATCGACTCGGCTTGTCGCGCAGCTTCCAGATCACGAATATCTTCCATCGCCTGAGTGTGTATGAAAACCTGCGTTGCGCTGTACTGTGGTCACTTGGTTATCGCTATTCATTCTGGCAAAGACTGAATGGTTTGAAAGATGCGAACGAACGCACGGAGCATGTGCTGGAAGAAATCGGTTTGCAGGCGCGTCGTCATGTCGAAGCTGATTTACTAACGTATGCAGAACAGCGCGCACTGGAAATCGGTATCACGATCGCCGGTGGGGCGAATGTGATTTTGCTGGATGAACCAACTGCGGGTATGAGTCGTTCTGAATCTGATGCGGCAGTCGAGTTGATACACAAGGTAACAGTAGGCAAAACCTTGTTGATGGTCGAGCACGATATGGATGTGGTGTTTGGCCTGGCAGATCAGATTGCGGTGCTGGTATATGGTGAAATCATTGCCTGCGATACGCCGGGCAATATTCGCAATAACGCATTGGTACAGGAAGCCTATCTGGGCAACACGATCACAACGGCAGGTGCACTATGAGCGCGCTGCTGGAAATCAAAAATCTGAATGCCTTTTACGACAAGAGTCATGTGCTGCATGGCGTTGATCTTGTCATCAATCAGGGCGAGATAGTCAGTCTGCTGGGACGCAACGGCGTAGGGCGTTCCACTACGGTAAAAGCGGCGATGGGTTTGGTAGCCGCGACGGGCTCGATACGCTTTAAAGGTGAAAAAATCCTTGGCCTGAAAACCTTCCAAATTGCACACAAGGGTTTGGGCTATGTGGCGGAAAGCCGCGATATCTTTCCAACGCTGACGGTTGCGCAAAACCTTTTGCTTGGTGAAAAGAAGGGCACGCAATCGCGCTGGACGACAGACGATATGTACCAACTGTTTCCGCGCTTGAAGGAACGTCAGCATGTGCAAGCTGGCGTGCTCTCTGGCGGCGAGCAGCAAATGCTAGCCTTGTGCCGCACGCTGATGGGTGATCCCGATTTGATCATGATTGACGAACCAACCGAAGGCTTGGCACCGCAAATGGTGGCCTTGGTTGCTGAATTCTTGAAAGAACTGGTGAAGCGCGGCGTATCGGTTTTGCTGATAGAACAGAAGCTCGCGATTGCGCTGGAAATCTCGCAACGCGTCTATGTGATGGGACACGGAAAAATCGTGTTTGAGGGAACGCCGCAAGCCTTGCAGGCAGATGCCGCAATCAGACAGGAATGGTTGGGAGTCTGAACGGCGTATAAGGCATAGCTAACTTGCCCTTGCATGATAGCCATCAGGCACGAGGCCAATTTTCTATGCAGCGGTAAACGTGGTTTAAGCGCTCAAAGGCTTATGTCGTCTCACTCAACGACACGCGATTGCGGCCTTCTGCCTTGGCCACATACAGCGCCTTGTCTGCGATACGTATCAAATCCTGAGGGGTACTGTTGCGTAGGGGCGTGATGGCTGCAGCGCCGGCACTGATACTGACGATGCCGCCTGCGTTAGATGTATGCGTGAGTCCTAGATCAAGGACTGCGCAGCGTATCCGTTCTGCGACCGAGACTGCGCCGTGGGCACTGGTGGCGGGGAGTAATACTGCAAATTCTTCACCACCGTAGCGTGCAACCAGATCGCCAGGACGTGCAGGTATGGACATCAATGCCTGCGCAATTTTTTTCAGGCATTCATCACCTTGCAAATGGCCGTAAGTGTCGTTGTACTGTTTGAAGCGATCGACATCAAGAATGATCAGCGCAAGCGGTTCTGCGTTGCGCATGGCACGTGCATATTCTGCCTCTAGTGCCACGTCGAATCGACGGCGGTTTGCCAGGCCAGTCAAGCCATCTTGTAGCGCCAATGCGGCGAGCTCTTCATTTTTTCTTTCCAGATCTTCTTTTGCTTTTCCCAGTTCAGTTTGGGTTTGTTCTTCTATGGCGATCTGACGTGCCAGACGCAATCCCAGGAACCAGAGTAAAGCAATCACCAAACTGGCGCCTGCTGCCAATCGCATGGTTTGATGCCGCCAGTTGGCAAGAATTTCTTTTTTCGATAAGGCGGCCGAAATAATAAGGGGATAGGCGTCGAGATGACGATAGCTGTACAAACGTTCGATATTGTCGACTTTGGCTACAAGCATCGCGCTCCCTGAAGGCTGTCCGTTGGACAGATACTCCTGATAAAGCGGGCCTTTTGAGAAGTCTTTACCGATGATTTCTTCATTGAATGGATTACGTACGAGTAAGGTACCGGTGTCACTTAATAGTACGATCGCACCTGAATTCCCAATATCAAAACTCTCATAAAAAGATCTGAAATAAGCCATTTCGACGGTTGCCAACATGACGCCGGCAAAGCTGCCGTCGGGGTGATTTAATCTGCGTGAAATGGTGACTATCCAGTCGCCGGTTGAACGGCTGCGTACAGGTGGGCCGATGTGCGGGCCGCGATCGCTGGAGTTGCGGTGATAGATGAAGTATTCGCGATCCGCGTTATTCAAGTGCTTCATCAGCTCCTGCTGCGAATTGACCACCCATCGCCCTGTTTCGTCATAGACAAAGAGCCCGTGTAAGAGGGGGATTTCTGATACGCGCTGTTGCATGAATTGATGTATGCGTTCGAGATGAGGCGCATCCAGTTTTTCTGTTTCCAGAATTTCGACCAGACCGACGATCACATTATCGACACTGCCTATGATGTCGTTGGCGTTCTGTGCCAATGCGCGCGTCATGTTGGTGGTGGATGTCTCTGCCTGCCGCAGCACCGTGACACGCGCATTCCAGCTATTCCACACCATGAACGCGACAAAGAAAAATGTCACCAGGATGCCAAATGCAAGCGCAGCGCGTTTGAGCGAGTGCTTCTTTGCTACAGGGCTTGTGGGAGAGGGTTGCTTGGTCAAATCGCGTACCGGAGGGAAAACCGGTGAATTATAGCGTACCGAGTTTTGCCTCCTTCTCCACTCACTCTTGGAGCAAGATGTGTTGTGTATAGCGGAGTACCAAATACATGTCGTTAGAATCATAAAAACTATCGATTCCATAAAATCAATCAATTTTCCATTAATTGTCTTTCTCCTTACACTGCACTCATCGATTCTTAACCAAGAAGGAAGTGACATGGACGATAAGCGATCCGAGTTGTCCCGTTTGTCAGCGCATCCGGTATTGCTGTTGCCGACAACGAAAATTCCATCACTCGACTCTTACTCTGGGTTAAGTTACAGGTAGCTTGGGATAGTCACTGTCTATTAGATATAGTTAAACAACAAAATTCTATTTCTAATAGTTTTTGCATAAACTTTGCAGGTCGTCACTATTCAGGAGTCTGTATTGTCCCGTTCTCTGTTTCAGTCGTCATCGTCGTTTTGGCTGGAAGTCCTGGCCGCTTTGGCGCAAGCTCATTGAGCGGGATATCGAGCAGTGGTTTGTAGCGGTTCATTCTTTTTTCATCAATTCTTAGCGGTTCATTTTGAACCGTGATAACTCAAAGGAGACTCCGTCATGTCAACCGAAGCCAAGTGCCCATTCCATGCCGCCGGTGGTGGTACGACCAATAAAGACTGGTGGCCTAACCAGTTGCGTGTTGACTTGCTGCACCAGCATTCCAACAAGTCTAATCCACTGGGTGAACAGTTCAATTACGCCGAAGAATTCAAGAAGCTCGACTACAAGGCACTGAAGGCTGATCTGATCAAATTGATGACGGACAGTCAGGATTGGTGGCCAGCCGACTTCGGCCACTATGGCCCGCAGTTCATACGCATGGCCTGGCATGCAACAGGCACATACCGCACCATGGACGGACGCGGTGGCGGTGGGCGCGGTCAGCAGCGCTTTGCGCCGCTCAATTCCTGGCCCGACAACGTGAACATCGATAAGTCGCGCCGCCTGCTGTGGCCGATCAAGCAAAAGTACGGTCAGAAAATTTCCTGGGCTGACTTGCTGGTTCTGACTGGCAATGTGGCGCTGGAATCTATGGGTTTCCGCACTTTTGGTTTTGCTGGTGGGCGCGCGGATGTGTGGGAACCAGATACAGATGTGAACTGGGGTGCTGAAACCACATGGTTGGGCACGGACAAACGTTTCCACGGCGACCGCGAGCTGGATGAGAACCTGGCTGCGACGCATATGGGTCTGATTTATGTGAACCCGGAAGGCCCGAACGCCAGTGGTGACTATATGGCTGCGGCCAAGGACATTCGTGCCACTTTTGGCCGCATGGCGATGGACGATGAGGAAATCGTTGCCCTGATTGCTGGTGGCCACACCTTTGGTAAATCCCACGGCGCAGCGCCCGAGTCGCACAAGGGGCCTGAGCCTGAGGGCGCATCGATAGAAGCGCAAGGTCTGGGCTGGATCAGCAACTTCGGCCAGGGACATGGCAAGGACACCGTTTCTAGCGGTCTGGAAGTGACCTGGACCAAGACGCCGGCGCTGTGGAGCAATAACTTTTTTGAAAATCTGTTCAAGTATGAATGGGAAATTACCAAGTCGCCCGCTGGTGCGAAGCAGTGGGTGGCCAAGGATGCCGAAGACATTATCCCGGACGCGCACATCAAGGGTAAGTTCCACAAGCCGACGATGCTGACCACCGATTTGACGCTGCGTTTTGATCCCGAATTCGGCAAGATTTCCCGCCGCTTTTTTGAAGACCCTCAAGCTTTTGCCGAAGCCTTTGCGCGTGCCTGGTTCAAGTTGACGCATCGCGATATGGGTCCGCGTGCACGCTATCTTGGTCCTGAGGTACCGAAGGAAGAGTTGATCTGGCAAGATCCGATTCCAGCAGTGGATTACAAGCTGGTGGATGCCGCTGACGTAGCTGCGCTCAAGGCCAAGTTGCTGACCTCGGGTTTGTCGGTAAGTGAGCTGGTTGGTACAGCGTGGGCTTCGGCCTCGACTTTCCGTGGCTCGGATAAACGTGGTGGTGCCAACGGCGCGCGTATTCGTCTGGCACCGATGAAGGATTGGGAAGTCAACCAACCTGCACAACTGGCCAAGGTACTCAAGACGCTTGAGGGCATACAGGCTGACTTCAACAAGTCGGCTGCAGGCGGCAAGAAGATTTCATTGGCCGATCTGATCGTGCTGGCAGGCAGCGCCGGGGTAGAGCAGTCAGCCAAGGCTGCAGGCGTGAGCGTGACGGTGCCATTCACACCGGGGCGTAACGATGCGCGGCAGGATCAGACCGATGTGGATTCCTTCGACGTGCTTGAACCACGGGTTGACGGTTTCCGTAATTACGTCGGCAAGAAGTATGCTGTGCCGACCGAAGTATCGTTGATAGACAAGGCACAGTTGCTGAATTTAACTGCGCCCGAACTGACGGTGCTGATCGGTGGCTTGCGCACGATCAACATCAACGTTGGCGGCGTCAAGCATGGCGTGTTCACCAAGACGCCGGGCGTGTTGAACAACGACTTCTTCGTCAACTTGCTCGATATGGGCACGCAGTGGAAGCCGCTGGCGACTGATGCTGAGGTGTTTGAAGGTCGCGATCGCAAGAGCGGCGATGTCAAGTGGACGGGCACGCGGGTGGACCTGGTCTTTGGTTCCAACTCTGTGTTGCGTTCTGTGGCTGAGGTGTATGCCGAATCTGATGCGAAGGAAAAATTCGTCAATGACTTCATCACAGCCTGGGTCAAAGTGATGAACGCGGATAGATTCGACTTGGCGTAACGGTATCTTGACTAGTTAGACTGAGTTGAAAAAATGAAAGCGGTGCATCTGTCATGGGTGCATCGCTTTTTAATTTGTACGCAATTAAAAATCAGCCATAATCGCCATTCGTATAATCCTGATGAACTGCCATGCAAATATCCTCCGCCATTCCCATCATTCGCATCTTTGACGAAGCCAAAGCGAAAGAGTTTTATCTCGATTTTCTCGGCTTCACAACTGATTGGGAACATCACTTTGGGGATAACTTCCCTTTATATCTGCAAATAAAGCGCTCGGATTTGATTTTGCATCTGAGCGAACATCATGGCGATGCAACGCCAGGCTCCGCGATTTTCATTCCTATTGATGATATTAATACCTTGCACACGGAACTTTTAAACAAGGATTACAAGTATGCAAAACCTGGCGTACAAGATTTACCTTGGGGCCGCATGATGGATATTGCCGATCCGTTTGGTAATCATCTACGCTTTTGTCAGCAGGTTTGAGAAAACGCTTGAAGCGCTACTCGTCTCAAGTTCGATTAAGAACAATGCACTCATATAAGATCCAGCGATCAAGATAGGCTGGTTCGATGATGTAGCGACGCAGATAGCGTCTGATGGTATTGCGAGAGATACCCAGTCGATTGGATATCTCCCTTAGTGATACTTGCTTTAGTTTCGTGCGTGAGTGAGCTGGAATCCCGTAAGATTTTTGATTTCTTTCAGTTGCTGGGTCAACTGAGTAATCGCTTCTCCACGCGTGTGGCTGACCATAGTGGCAATAAAACGCCATTCAATTTTATGATCACTTTGGATTACAGACAGTGATTGTTGGGCAATCACATATCCGTGCGATTTAGCGAATTGATACAGCACATCTGTATCAGGAACTTCGTCATGATTGAACTCCAAGACAACAGCAATTCCCTCTTGCGAAGGTAATAGATTTTCAAACTTGCTGCCGTAAGCCATGCAGGCACTAGACAGTAATGAAAGACCGATGGCGGCAGGGTAGAGTTCAAGTCCCACTAAAATCCCGATTGCCGAAGATGCCCAAATGGAGGCTGCCGTGGTGAGTCCGTGTGTTGAATATTGCTCATGTACGATCACGCCCGCGCCCAGGAATCCAATGCCGGTCACTATGCCCTGAATCACATGCGTAGGATCAGGTGCTGCGATCAGCGTAGAACGCGCACCAAACCAGACATCCGGGTGCCCAAGAACAGCAACCAACGCTGCTGATGCCATGCAAACCACACCATAGGTGCGCATACCTGCCGCATGGCCATGATAAAAACGTTCGTAGCCTACTAATGCTCCCAGTATCAAGGCCGCTAATAACGTAAAGCAAAGGTGAATGCTGGCATCCAGGATGGGCCCTGACCAGTACACGGAAAAAGCGTGATCGAATGAAGACATAAGTGAGTTGGTTAGCACTACCGTTTTAAAGAATCTTCACCAGGGCCAAACAAGCCGGCATCGTATGCTTCGCAATATGTACGCCAGTCATCTTGGACTTGATCTGCGAGTTCATGGCAAATGGAAAGCAAATTATTACGCCATTTTTTCCGTCCTGAAAAATCAATGAGCGTGTCAGCGATCGCTGAACCTTCACGTCCCGAACTACGTAATTGTGCCCATGCTACGCATTCCCCCATCACTTTGACAACACCGATTAAATGATCGATGTGATGTTCTTGGCCTGTGAGCGGGACGCGATCTTCCGTTGGCTGTAAAGCGCGCAAGACATAGGGCTGGTCTTGAATTTCAACTGCGTGCAAGAAGGCGATGGAAACTGCCTGCATTCTTTTCTGTAACGTGACGACACGCTCTGCATGACTTTTCCATTTGGGCTGAAGATGCTCTAAATGCTTTGCGATAGATGAGGGTAGGGCTTGCTTCAAGTCGAGCAAATAGTTTTGATTAGGCGAACCTTTTCCTTCCACCAAAATCGCATAACGCGCAACACCAAGGCTCCCTGTTCCAGCAACGCGACGTGCGATATCAATGACCTTGTAAAACTCCGGCTTATCTTGCGTTCGCGCGAAGCTTTGCATAAAGCGATGGATCTGATGTCGCTCTATATCTGAAATCGGTAATAGTTTTTTTCCATCGACGCGAAAATGGCGTTGGCCTTTTTTATTTTGTGTTCTCTTGTTCAGGAAGTCGAGTCGTGAGCGTAGGCGTACTTGCTCTAGCAGCTCACGAACTAAGCCGGAAGAAGTTTCTCTTTCTACCCATCTGGCTTTGCCTGTGGCGAGTGCATCGACGTAGGCAGTTATAAATTCTTGGGCAAGGATATTTGCATCCGTATTTGACAAACCAAGTAAGGGAACGCCGACGAGTATGCTGACTATCAGTCGAGATAGTTCCCACGGTATTGGAGCGAGTACGGCTTCATCGAAATCATTGATATCGAAATAAGCGAGTCTGTTATCACCTTTGTAGCTACCTAAATTCTCGATATGCAAATCGCCGCAACACCAGACCAAAGGTGACGATTTAAACATCCCGCTCTTAGGTAGTCGGTCATAGAACAAGTGGCAAGTTCCACGCAAAAATACGAATGCGTCAGTACGCATCGCGGCGTACTTCATCGCGAGTCGTTCCGGATCACGCCCTTGATTTGCCTTGCGTATGCGATTGACGACTTTCATGCGACTTCCTTGATCGGATTGTAAAAATACGAATCAAACGTGAAATCAAATCTTTCCGGCTTGGCTCTAAGTTATCAGACTTTGACTCACCTAAAGAGCAATTAAATGGGGCTGAGTAATATTTTGGCGATACCTGAGGTGAAGCTTCGATGAGTCTTCGTTTGACCTGGACTTAGGGCTGCGGATGTTAATTGCCGGATGGCGTGACTGTTCGCAGGCTAGCGGTTTTCAGCGAAAACTTTGTTGATCCTTCAGCAAAAGTTGAAGTGGTAGTAAAATTATGCACGTCTATATTAAGACGAGTTTCCACTCGGAAATTGATTGCCTAATTGATCACGATTTGGTCGCATTTGACTCTCGTGGTGCTCCTGTGACTTGCTGCATCAGTACTCTGATGATCAGACTATGTCCTCATGTTTTCTATGCCACGTACACCGTTACATAGCGAGCATGAAAAATGGATGTCATTTTTAATGAACGTGGATTAAATAATGTTTAAAAAAAACTACCTTGCCTTATTGGCTTTTGCTTTGTCTCTGGTTGTCATGCCTGTGCATGCAGCAGAAGTCAAAAAAGTAGATGTCATGCTCATCGGCGGCGGCATCATGAGTGCAACCTTGGGTATTTGGCTCAATGAGTTGGAGCCAACCTGGTCCATGGAAATGGTCGAGCGACTTGATGGTGTTGCCAAGGAAAGCTCGAACGGTTGGAATAATGCAGGTACCGGTCACTCAGCTTTAGCCGAACTGAACTACACGCCGGAAAACAAAGACGGCAAGGTCGAGATTGCCAAGGCTATCGAAATCAACGAAGCGTTCCAGATTTCACGCCAATTCTGGGCATGGCAAGTCAAGAACGGTATCTTGAAAAATCCTCGCTCCTTCATCAATTCAACGCCGCACATGAGTTTTGTGTGGGGTGACGAGAACACCAAATATTTGAAGAAACGCTACGAAGCGTTGCAAGCCAGCCCTTTATTCAGAGGCATGCAGTACTCTGAAGATCCTGAGCAAATCAAGAAGTGGGTTCCGCTCATGATGGAAGGACGTCCAGCGAATCAAAAGATCGCTGCTACATGGACACCTATCGGCACGGACGTGAACTTTGGCGAGATCACACGCCAGTTCGTCGGCACGCTTCAAACGAAACCGAATTTCTCCCTGAAGCTTTCCAGCGAAGTGCAAGACATCACGCGTAATGCGGATGGCACATGGCGTATTGCTTACAAGAATCTGAAGGATGGCACGAAGACACAAACTGATGCCAAGTTCGTGTTCATCGGTGCTGGCGGCGGTGCTTTGCACTTGCTGCAAAAGTCAGGCATTCCTGAAGCCAATGAATATGGTGCATTCCCTGTTGGTGGCTCCTTCCTCGTTACCGATAACCCAGCTATTGCTGAACGCCATTTAGCCAAAGCGTATGGCAAGGCATCAGTCGGTGCTCCTCCGATGTCGGTTCCGCATCTGGATACGCGTGTACTGGATGGCAAGCGCGTTATTTTATTTGGACCATTTGCAACGTTCTCTACCAAGTTCCTGAAGGAAGGTTCGTATCTGGATCTGTTCACGAGCGCGACTACGCACAACGTTTGGCCTATGGTGCGAGTTGGTGTTGAGCAGTATCCACTGGTTGAATACCTGGCTGGTCAACTGATGTTGTCTGACGACGATCGTCTGAAAGCATTGCAGGAATATTTCCCGAATGCGAAAAAAGAAGATTGGCGTTTGTGGCAAGCCGGTCAGCGCGTACAGATCATCAAACGCGATGAGAAAAAGGGCGGCGAGCTGAAATTGGGCACCGAGGTTGTTAGTTCCAAGGATGGCAGCATCGCAGGTTTGCTGGGTGCTTCTCCTGGTGCATCGACTGCAGCTCCTATCATGCTGAACGTGCTTGAAAAAGTGTTCAAGGATAAGGTCGCGACACCTGCTTGGCAGAGCAAGATACGCCAGATTGTTCCGAGCTACGGCACCAAGCTCAACGACAGCCCTGATAAGGTTTATCAGGAATGGGTATATACCAGCCAGATTCTCCAGTTGACACCGCCTCCTGCAATTGATCGCACGGTGGTTCCACAGGCTGCACCTGCGCGACAACCTAAGAATGAGCCTGCTGATCTGGCACTGTGATGTTTACTTGTTCGATACTTGAGCCTCGAGTCGTATAGTTGGCACTCAAGATTGAGCAATCGTTATAAAAAAATCCTACTCATGAAAATGAGTAGGATTTTTTTTGAGGTAATCGATGTGAACTTACTTGGAATGATTTGACGTTGTCGAAGCGAACTTGATGACGACACTTCTATAACCAATATTCCAAACGTCGCGCCATCCACTCGCGCATGCGATCCGAGAACGGACGTTGCGCCCATTGTTCAGCAGTGATTTCTACTGAGTTACTCAAATCTTCGTTGAATGCACTTTCCATTACATCGCCAAAACTCTTATCCAGTGTAATCAGATTGACTTCGTTATTGTGCAAGAAGCTGCGCATATCGAGATTGGTGGAACCAACGGTTGACCAATAACCATCGATGACGGCAGTCTTTGCGTGCAGTACCGATGCTTGTAGTTCAAATATGCGTACGCCGCTAGCAAGCAACTCGGTATAAAACGAACGTCCCGCATGCATAACCAGTCCCGCGTCAGAGATGCCGGGAAATACCATCTTCACATCGACACCACGCTTGGCTGCATCGGTAAGCGCTTGTATCAATTGCACATCCGGAACGAAGTAAGCATTGGTAACGTGTATGGATACTTTTGCTTCCTGCATCGCGAGCACATAGGCTTTGTACACTGCGTAATCACCGTCGGGTACGCTGGCGATGACGCGCACGATTTTTTTGCCCATGGGTTTTAACGGCGGGAAGTAATTCCGTTCAGCGAGATTATCTGGCTTATGACTTACCCATGTTTGCATGAATAGCCATTGGAACGACGCGACTGCGGGTCCTTCTACTTGTATATGCGTATCACGCCAACCTAGATCGACATTGTCTTTTTTACGTGAACGAAATAGTGATTTGGATGAGTAATCGCTGGTGATATTAATGCCGCCGGTGAATGCAATCACGCCATCGACGACTAGAATCTTGCGATGATCGCGATTATTCAAATGCCAGGAGAAGAGCTGCTTGAATGGATTGACTGGATTGAATTCGAGTAAGTTGATTCCACTGTCGCGCAGTTGCTGGAAAAATTCTGGTGGTGTGCCGATGGAGCCTATGCTGTCATAAATAATGTTGACCTGTACACCTTCGCGCTGCTTCTGCATCAGTAGTTCCGCGAACTCCTTGCCCAAGGCATCTTGATTGAAAATATAGGTTTCCAGATTGATGTGATTTTTAGCATTTTTGATGGCAGCAAGCATGGCTGCCATTGTTTCTGGGCCGTCATTCAGCAGCGTGAGTTTATTGCCTGCGATGAGTGGACTGCCGGTCGCGGCTTCTTCCAGCGCTGCCAATTCAGGCAATTTGACATTGTCGCTACGCAAGCGTTTTGCCAGCAAGGATTCTGATTTTTGTTTGGATAGATTGCCTTGGCTGGTTTGTATCGTGATGGAGTCTTGCGGTGTCAATGATGTTTTTAAATAGCGTACATCAGGCAGCGAGGCGCAAGCCGTGAGCGAGAGGCACAGCGCGATCAGAGCTGGTCGAATAAGGAATCGAATGTGCATCACTATTGCATTCTCTGTATGGGAGCCGACAAGGCGAAAATATAGTCAAGCTAGTATGACGCCAAAATATGACAAAGTGATATTTGTAAAGAATTCGGAATATCTGCCGATAAGAATAAGAGAAGCGTCATTCCCGGCGTATTGATTTGAGGCGAATATGGACGTAAGCAATATTGCAAGTTTGGCGACCAGCATGGCGCAGCAGCGCACGAATAGTGACGTGTCTCTGACAGTATTCAAAAAGGCGATGGATATCCAGAGTGCGATGGCAACGACCTTGATCGATGCGATCCCGAAAGTGAATCTGCCTGCGAATATAGGTCAAAACATCAATACCAAAGCCTGATCACCGACTTCCAGATCGGTAGAAGCTATGCGACTATAGCGACACGATTTTTGGAACAAGGAGAGCAGGTATGTCGGTAGAAACGATAACGTCGATACTTGAGTTCTGGTTTGGCACGGACCAGGACGATGCCAAAGCGGCCGCACAACAAAGCAAGCTTTGGTGGTCCAAGGATACGGCGGTTGATCAGACGATCAGCGATCGCTTTCAAGAATCTACTTTGGCAGCAGCGAATGGTGAGTTGGATATATGGGCAGCGACGCCACGTGGTTTGCTTGCGCTGATTCTGCTGACAGATCAATTCCCTCGCAATATGTATCGCGGCTTGTCGACTTCTTTTGCATTCGATCCTCTGGCTTTGCAATGGAGCCTGATTGGACTTGATCATGGCTTCGATCAGGCGTTGCGACCTATCGAACGCGTTTTTCTTTATCTTCCGCTCGAACACTCCGAGAACATTGCGCATCAAGAACGCTCGGTAGCTTTATATGAGCAATTGCTGCGTGATGTACCGACTGCAGAAGAAAAAACCTTTGCCGGCTTTGTGCAATTTGCGATTCGGCATCGCGATATCGTTGCGCGTTTTGGTCGCTTTCCGCATCGGAATGCGATTCTGGGACGTGAAACGACAGAAGAAGAGCGTGCGTTTTTGCAAACGGCAGGCTCTTCTTTCTAGTTCGTCTTCGATGGATTTCTAAACGACGGGACTAACAGTCCGTTGTACTACTTGGTGACAGGCCAGGCGCGCATTGCGGCAGAAGCAATCGCGAGCAATTTATCTCGATCGCCGGTATCTCTGGCTTGCGTCGACATTCCCTGTATCACCGTGGCGTAAAAACTGGCGAGGGCGCTGGCATCGGTGCCGGGTGGCAATTCGCCTTTAGCCATACCTTGCTCGATTCTGGTCTTGATCATGACTTCCACGTTATCGCGGCGCTCTGTCATTGCGCTTTGCACGTGTTCGGCCGAGGCGGAGCAATTGGTGGTGGACGTGACAACCAGGCAGCCGGGCGGATGGCTAGGGCAGGTATTGTCGATGGCACTGCTTTGCAATAAGCGCTCGATGGCGTCGCGTGCGGTTGGCGCCTCATCAAACAGGCATTGCAGGGCATCGCAGCTTTTCGTTGAATAACGCTCTACCGCTTCAAGAAACAATTGTTCCTTGTCGCCGAATGCAGCGTACAGGCTGGGCGGTGTAATGCCCATGGCAGATGTCAGTTCGCTCAGCGATGCGGCTTCGTAGCCATAACGCCAAAATACCAACATTGCGCGCTCCAGAGCCGTTTCCCTATCAAAAGAGAGGGGGCGGCCGGTTTTTTTGCGCGGCTTTTCGGATTTGTTTTCCATTTCCATAGCGATCGATAGTAAACACCTTGACAGCTCAAGACAAGCAATATACAGTCACATCATACTTTCATAGCGATCGCTATGAAATATAAAAGTGACATGAATCGGAAATATTTTTATTGCGTTGCTTTAGGCAAAACGCCGTTTTGGTTTTTGTCTCAGTTTCTATCTATCAATATTTTTTGTCTGTGTAATCAAAAGCGAGTGTGCCAAATGAAAAACCGTCTCTATCAAATCACCATTATTGCTGCCAGTACCTTCGCATTGTCTGCTGCGATGCATAACGACGCGCTGCAAGACATGATTTACGACAGTGCCTTGACAGGTGGTGGCGTGCTGGCTGGTGCGACGGTATCGCTTGGTAACTTTGGGCAATCGGTAGCGGCAAAGCGCTAACAGTCATGCACAAGACCGACATGATGCCACTAAATGCGGATGCTGGCTGGCAATCCGCATTTTTTGTCGATTTTATAACTGCGCTGAAAACATCTCGCCGCGGGGGAGCTGCATCGCGATGTTGATGCTTACGCATGTATCGGTTCAAACATTAGCCAATTAGTGGCAAGCATTATTTCTTACAGATCATCTTTTTGCAGATCACATTTCAGGGAATGAAAATGAAAGTATCAACTACACCACGTTTTTCCCGCAGTACCATCGCGATTGCCGCGGGCATCCTCATCATCGCCGGCGCGGCGACAATTTCTCTGACTGGTCGCGCAGAAAAACCGCCAGTTGCAGCGCCTGCAGCGGTTGGCGTAACAGTCGCCAATGTGTTGGAACGCTCAGTAACAGAGTGGGATGATTTTTCCGGTCGCGTCGAAGCCGTTGAGCGTGTTGAAATTCGCCCACGGGTTTCCGGCACGATAGATGTCGTGCATTTTCAGGAAGGGCAATTGGTGAAGAAGGGCGCTTTGCTGTTCACCATCGATCCACGTCCTTATAAAGCCGAACTTGCGCGTGCCGAAGCAGCGCGTGCCGGTGCCGCTGCACGTTTGGCTTTATCCAAAACAGAATTGGATCGTACCAAACGCTTGCTGGAAGAACGTGCGGTGGCACAGCGTGAATTGGATACGCGTGAAAACGCCTACCAGGAAGCCGATGCCAATCTGAAAGCCGCCGATGCTGCCGTACAGACTGCACGCCTGAACCTGCAATACACCGAAATCACCGCACCGGTAGCTGGTCGCGTCTCGCGTGCAGAAATTACGGTGGGCAACCTGGTTGCGACTGGCCCGACTGCACCGACGCTGACTACCGTCGTTTCTGTATCGCCGGTCTATGTCAATTTCGAAATCGATGAACCTACTTATATTCGTTACGCCGGTAATGGCACGGTTGGTAATAGTGGTGTCAACAAGATTCCGGTCTCCATCGGCTTGACCAGTGAAGAAGGTTATCCGCGCAACGGCAATGTGAAGTCTTTCGATAACCGTCTCGATACCGGTTCCGGCACGATACGTGTACGCGCTGTATTCAATAACGAAGATGGCACGTTGACACCAGGCATGTATGCACGGGTACGCACCGGTGATGCAAACGCGAAGAATGCCTTGTTGATTGACGACAAGGCAGTCGGTACCGATCAGGACAAGAAATACGTGATGGTAGTCGGTGCCGATAATAAGGTGATCTATCGTCCGGTCAGCCTGGGTCCTATCGTTGACGGTTTGCGCATCGTGCGTAGCGGCTTGCAAAAGGATGAGCGCATCGTCGTCAACGGCTTGCAACGCATACGCCCGAATGACACCGTTACACCGGAAGTCGTGAAGATGGATGCACGTGTGGCCAGTGCAAATACAGTGAAGCCGGCAGGGCAGGCAGCTTCCAGCGCAGTCAACTAAATCGGAACCCGACAGTAGCTGACTCCGCTCCCCACATTTAAGAAGAAAAACTGAAATGAATATCTCTCGATTTTTTATCGATCGCCCCATCTTTGCCGGCGTTTTATCGGCCATCATCCTGATCGGTGGTTTGATCTCGATGCTGAACCTGCCGATTTCCGAATATCCTGAAGTCGTGCCGCCATCGGTCGTGGTCAAGGCCAACTTCCCTGGTGCCAATCCGCAAACCATCGCGGAAACCGTTTCCACCCCGATTGAAGAACAGATCAACGGCGTCGAAGGCATGTTGTACATGCAGTCGCAGGCAACTTCCGACGGCCTGATGACCCTGACCGTTACTTTCAAACTGGGCGTGTCGCCGGATCAGGCGCAGCAACTGGTGCAGAACCGTGTCAACCAGGCCTTGCCGCGTTTGCCGGATGTCGTGCAGCGACTCGGCGTAACCACAACCAAGAGCTCGCCTGACTTGACGATGGTGGTCCATCTGGTATCGCCTAATGACAGATACGACATGGCTTACCTGCGTAACTATGCAGTGTTGAACGTGAAAGATCGTTTGGCTCGTTTGCCTGGTATCGGTGCGGTGCAATTGTTCGGTTCCGGCGATTACTCAATGCGTGTCTGGCTTGATCCACGCAAGGTGGCAGAGCGTGGCTTGTCAGCGAATGATGTAGTCGATGCGATCCGCCAGCAAAACGTCAATGTTGCGGCTGGTGTGATCGGCGCATCGCCATCGGTACCCGGTGTCGATTATCAAATCTCCGTCAATGCACAAGGTCGTCTGACGACCGAAGATGAATTCCGCGATATCGTGATCCGTACTTCGCCGGATGGCGTCGTTACGCGTTTGCGTGATGTTGCCCGTGTCGAACTCGGCGCCAGCGAATATGCCTTGCGTTCACTGTTGAATAATAAGTCGGCCGTCGCGATTCCTATTTTCCAGTCGCCTGGTTCAAACGCACTCGATATTTCGAATAATGTGCGCAAGACCATGATCGAGCTGAAAAAGGATATGCCGGAAGGCGTCGATTACAGCATCGTTTACGATCCGACCCAGTTTGTGCGTGCGTCGATTGAAGCGGTGGTGCATACCTTGCTGGAAGCCATCCTGCTGGTTGTGATTGTCGTGATTATCTTCCTGCAAACCTGGCGCGCTTCCATCATTCCATTGCTGGCGGTGCCGGTATCGGTGATCGGTACTTTTGCAGTGATGATGGGCCTCGGTTTTTCGATCAATGCGCTCAGTCTGTTCGGGCTGGTGCTGGCGATCGGTATCGTGGTCGATGATGCGATCGTGGTGGTGGAAAACGTCGAGCGGAATATTGAAGACGGCCTGACGGCACGTGAAGCAACGTATAAGGCGATGCGTGAAGTGTCGGGGCCGATTGTGGCGATTGCGTTGACCTTGTCGGCAGTGTTTGTGCCATTGGCTTTCGTCAGCGGTTTGACTGGTCAGTTCTTCAAACAGTTTGCCTTGACGATTGCGATTTCGACCGTGATCTCGGCCTTCAACTCGCTGACTTTGTCTCCGGCTTTGGCTGCCTTGTTATTGAAGAGCCATGGCGCACCTAAAGACAAATTCCAGTTGGCGATTGACCGCCTGTTCGGCTGGTTCTTCGTGCGCTTCAACAAGGTATTCCATCGCGGTTCGGAAAAATACGGCGGTGGCGTGACCGGCATCCTGAAACGGAAATCGGCTGCACTGGCAGTGTACGCAGTGCTGATCGGCGCGACCATGTTCCTCTTCCATCATGTACCGGCCGGCTTCATTCCGGGCCAGGACAAGCAGTATCTGGTTGGTTTTGCGCAATTGCCGGATGCAGCTTCGCTGGATCGTACCGAAGAAGTGATCCGTCAAATGTCCGAGATCAGTATGAAGACACCGGGCGTTGAATCGGCAGTGGCTTTCCCTGGCTTGTCGATCAATGGTTTCGTCAACAGCCCAAGTTCAGGCATCGTGTTTGTCACGCTCAAACCGTTTGAAGAACGCAAGAGCAAAGACTTGAGTGGTCCGGCGATTGCACAAAAGCTGAACCAGCAAATGTCCGGCATCAAAGGTGCATACATTGCGATGTTCCCGCCACCACCGGTGCAGGGTCTGGGTACCATCGGCGGCTTCAAGCTGCAAATCCAGGATCGCGGCGCTTTGGGTAAAGAAGCATTGAATGATGCATTGAAGGCCTTCCTCGCGAAAGCTTATCAAGCACCAGAACTGGCCGGTATGTTCTCCAGCTATCAGATCAATGTGCCGCAACTGTATGCGAATCTTGATCGTACCCGTGCGCAGCAACTCGGCCTGTCGGTGCCATCGGTATTCGATGCCTTGCAGATTTACCTGGGTTCCTTGTACGTGAATGACTTCAATAAATTCGGTCGTACCTTCCAAGTGCGAGTACAGGCAGATGCACCTTTCCGTGCGCATGCTGAAGATATCGGTTTATTGAAAGCGCGTAACAAGAATGGCGAAATGGTGCCGCTGTCATCGGTCTTGAAAATGACGCAGAGCTATGGCCCTGATCAATTCATCCGCTACAACGGTTTCCCGGCAGCTGACGTCAATGGCGGTCCGGCTCCTGGTTACAGTACCGGTCAGGCACAGGCAGTAGTGGAGCGTTTGCTGGCAGAAACCCTGCCACGCGGCATCAGCTACGAATGGACAGAGATCACTTACCAGGACAAGATCGCCGGTGATACGCTGTTCGTGATCCTGCCATTGGCGATGCTCTTGGTGTTCTTCGTGCTGGCTGCGCAATACGAAAGTTTGGCTCTGCCATTGGCGGTCTTGCTGATCGTACCTATGGGCTTGTTGTCTGCCATCTTCGGTGTCTGGTTGACTGGTGGTGACAACAACATCTTCACGCAAATCAGTTTGATTGTGCTGGTGGGGCTAGCCTGTAAGAACGCGATTTTGATTGTCGAATTTGCGCGTGAGCTGGAGCATCAAGGACGTGAAACCTATGCAGCAGCGATAGAAGCAGCTCGCTTGCGTCTGCGTCCTATCCTGATGACATCGATTGCGTTTATCGCCGGTGTGGTACCGCTGATTATGTCGTCTGGTGCCGGTGCCGAGATGCGTCATGCGATGGGTGTGGCAGTGTTCTCCGGGATGATAGGTGTGACGGCATTCGGTCTGTTCCTGACGCCTATCTTCTATGTGCTGTTGCGCACGCTGGAAAAGAAATTTACGCGCAAGAAGGAAGCGGAAAGTGAGGCCTATGTCGCCCATCCGCATCCTGTAGCCGTAGCGGATACTCCGCACAATTACGAGGTGTAATGATGACGAAATTTAATTTATCCCTGACCACGCTGGTAGCTGCGCTGGTGTTGGCCGGTTGCTCGACGGCCAAACCACCAGAGCAACTGAAACTGGATTTGCCTACGCAATATCGTGAACAGGCAGAAGCACTGGATGGCGCATGGAAGCTGGCTATGCCGGCCGATAGCAAAGACAGAGGCGAATGGTGGGTAGTGTTTGGCGATGACAATTTGAGTGCCCTGATTGTGGAAGCCAGCAACGCGAACTTGAATCTGGCGATGGCTCTGGCGCGTGTGAAAGATGCACGTGCTGCTGCGGGCGTCGTTAATGCTGATCGCGGCGTGCAAGTGGATGTTGGTGTCGGCCCTACACGTACCGGCAACAGCCAATCGATCTCTACGCAGTACAGCGCACCTTTGAGCTTCTCTTATGAAGTTGATCTGTTTGGTCGCTTGTCCGACGCGAGTCGTGCAGCCAGACTGGATGCACAAGGGCAGGAAGCGGCGTATCGCTCGGTCTTGCTGGCTTTGCAGTCCGACGTGGCGCAGCAATACTTCACGATACGTTCGCTGGATTCCGAGTTGGATGTATTGCAGAAAACGGTCGCTTTGCGGCAGGAAGCATTGGATCTGACGCAGCGCAGATTCGATGCCGGTGATACCAGTGAGCTGGATGTCGCGCAGGCCAAGACGGAATGGGCAACCACCAGCGCCGAGTTGGAAGGCGTGAAGCGTCAACGTGCGCAACGTGATCACGCGCTGGCGATTTTGCTCGGCAAGGCTCCGGCCGAATTCACTTTGGCAGTGGCACCATTGGCCGCACCTATCGTCAATGTGCCGGCTGGCTTGCCATCCGATCTGCTGGAGCGTCGTCCTGATATTGCACAGGCACAGCGTCAACTGGCTGCATCCAGTGCACGTATAGGTGCAGCGAAGGCGGCATTCTTTCCGAAACTGTTGCTGACAGGATCTGCTGGTTACGAATCGAATGAGTTACGCGATTTGTTCAAATGGTCCAGCCGTAGCTGGATGTTGGGACCTGTGGTCGGCACCATGTTGAGCATGCCGCTGTTCGATGGTGGCCGTAATCGCTCGAATCTGGAACGTGCGGATGCCAATTACGAAGCACTGGTTGCCAACTATAGACAGCAAGTATTGGTCGGTTTTCAGGATGTTGAAGATAACCTGAGTGCATTGCGCACGCTGGATAGACAGATTCAATTTGAAGATCAAGCGGTCAAATCGGCACAGCTCGCAACGCGTCTGGCTGACTCACGTTATCGCTATGGTTCGGCCAGTTATTTCGAAGTGATTGATGCGCAGCGTTCCAGCTTGTCATCACAACGTTCGAAGATACGCAGCACAGGTCAGCGTGCAGTTGCATCGGTTGGATTGATACGTGCGCTGGGCGGTGGTTGGGATCCGATACCAGCTAAAGAAGGTGTGGCTCTAGCAGCCAAGCAGTAAGTCAGAAAGTCGCATTGTTGCCACGCCGATTGGAACGCATAGTTCCAGTCGGCGTGGCATTTTTATTGGTTCAAGTATTAAATCAAGCCAATGTATCGACTACGCCACCATCAACTCTGAGTGCGGCGCCTGTTGTGGCGGACGCTTGCATGGATGCGGTGTAGACAACCAGATTTGCCACTTCTTCCACGGTTGCTGCGCGCTGGATGATGGAGCTAGGTCTGTGCTTCATCACGAATGCGGCCGCGGTTTCTTCCATCGTTTTTCCACTGGCAAGCTGTTCTGTTTTCAGCATCGCTTCCACGCCATCCGACAAAGTAGGGCCGGGCAGTATCGCGTTGACGGTCACGCCGGTGCCGGCGACGCGTTTGGCCAAGCCGCGCGAGATCGATAGATTCGATGTCTTGGTGAAGCCATAATGAATCATGTCTGCTGGAATGTTCAACGCTGATTCTGAAGACAGGAAGATCACACGTCCCCATTGATGTTGCACCATGCCGGGAAGATAAGCGCGGGATAGGCGCACGCCTGACATCACATTCACTTCGAAGAAACGTGACCATTCCTCATCCGGAATATCGAAGAAATCCTGTGGGCCATAGATGCCGACATTGTTGACCAAGATATCGGTAGCCGGTTGTGCCTCGACCAGAATCGCGCAGCCATCTGCGGTGCCGACATCGGCCGCGATCCCCAGAATTTCTGCTTCTGGTACTTCAGCCTTCAATTGAGCGACAGCACGTTGAACAGCTGCTGCGGTACGACCATTGACGGTGACTTCAGCACCGGCTTGCGCCAAACCTTTGGCGATGGCGTAACCGATGCCGGCCGTGGAGCCGGTGACGATGGCAGTTTTTCCGGAGAGATCGATGTTCATGGTATTGAATCCTTCGTTGAAGATATGAAAGGTCTGTGAGCTAATTAATGATGGGTGTTCGTGGCTATTGCCTAGGCTGCTTCATGTTACCTCTATCTTCAAAATGGGATGAGATGCCAGCGAAATGTCCAAGGAACGATTGTTGCGATAATATTAAGTAAATATCGATCATGCAGAGTGATCTCTTCTTAACGATGTTTTCTTCCAAACGCACAATGGCCTTTTCCTACAGTAACTCTATAAATGACTCCTTTCATATAAAGAAGGTGATATTGCGCATCGCTGTATGTGCGCTTGCCTTCGTCTTCCTTGCCTCGTTCTCATCGGCGCAGGGACAAAGTAATCCCGCTCCCGTCATGCTGGCGAACGCCTATCATCCCGGCGTTGATTTGAACGATTACTGGGTGAGCGAAAAATACGATGGCATACGCGCTTATTGGGATGGCGAGAAATTGCTGACGCGTGGTGGTGAGCTTATTCATCCACCCGCATGGTTTATTGCAGGCTGGCCGAAGATGCCATTAGACGGCGAGTTGTGGGCAGGGCGCGGCAAATTCTCTGAGGCGGTTTCTACCGCACGTCGTCAAGTGCCTGATGATGCTGCCTGGCGCAGAATGCGTTTCATGGTGTTTGATCTACCTGCACATGCAGGAAGCTTCGATCAACGTTTGCCTGTATTGCAATCCACGGTGAACAAATTGGCTTTGCCATGGGTGCAGGCTGTCAAGCAATTCAAGGTAAGCGACCATCGTGCTTTGCAGCAGTTGTTGAAAGTGACGACGAAGGAGGGAGGAGAAGGATTAATGCTGCACCGTGGCTCTTCGCTGTATCGTGCTGAACGTAATGATGATTTACTCAAAGTTAAATTGCATGAAGATGCAGAAGCCAAAGTTATTGCCTATGTGCCGGGAAAAGGTAAGCATCAAGGACGGCTTGGTGCATTATTGGTAGAGACAGCAACAGGACAACGTTTTAAACTGGGTACCGGATTGAGCGATGCGCAAAGAGAGGCGCCACCGCCCATTGGTAGTTTGGTGACGTATCGTTACCGAGGTTTGAATGACAGTGGCATTCCACGTTTTGCCAGCTTTGTGCGTAGTCGTGATGATTTAAATGCAGTAAACAACACGTCGTTGAAATAAAAAGAGTGCATTATTCCATTCATCGTTATTTATTGAGGAGGCACCATGTCTATTCATCATTTCTCTAAAACGGCTCTAACAGTCTCGTTGGGCTTGATCGCTTCCGCTGCTTTTGCCTTGTCCTTGAGTGATCTCAGTAACACGGATGCATCCAGCGGCGTGAAGGCGGCACTGGAAAAAGGTGCCACAGTTGCTGTGTCCAAACTGGGTGTAGAGAACGGTTTTCTGAATAATCCAAAAGTAAAAATTGGCGTGCCTAGCGTGATGGAAAAAGCGATGCCTATCCTGCGCATGACAGGGCAAGGTAAGAAAGTGGATGAGCTGACGGTATCGATGAATCACGCCGCAGAATCTGCAGTCTCTCTGGCCAAGCCTTTATTGCTGAATGCAGTCAAGTCGATGTCGGTCACCGATGCTAAAAATATTTTGACTGGCGGCGATACCGCAGTTACTGATTTCTTCCGCCAAAAAACAGCGACGCCATTGAACGAGCAATTCCTGCCTGTGGTGAAGAAGATCACTGATAAGAACGGCCTCTCAGCGCAGTACAACGCTGTGATGGGTAAGGCTGGTTCTAGCGGCTTGGTATCGAAAGATGAAACGACCGTAGAAGGTTACGTAACCAAGCGCGCACTGGATGGCTTGTACACAATGATCGCCGAGGAAGAAAAAGCCATTCGTGCTGATCCTGTTGGTTCCGGTAGCGCAATTCTGGGCAAGGTATTCGGCGCGTTGAAATAACGCGTTTATCATTACTCAATTAGTTTGAGCAGTACCAGAAACGTCACGGCAGGCAGCAGTTCAATATCTTATTGAACACGATGCTGTTGGCTGTGGCGATTCGCAAGGATGATGGCTGACATCATATTGATGTTCTTGCGGTGGTGTCGTAGAGAGTAATTGTTTTTGTACAGATCTTTCGTTTCTGCGGTATTCGCAAGGAGAAATCGAGAGATGTTTTCGGAATAATTTTGATACGTGTTCGCCATTTAAAAAACCACAGCGCCGAGCAATTTTATCGACTGGTAAATCCGTTTCGGTCAATTGCTGTCGTACAGCCTCTAGTCTGAGGTGTAACAAAAATTCATGTGGCGTCCATCCAGTCTCTCGTTTGAACTGACGCTGAAAATTCCGCTCGCTCATCGATACAAAATTAGCTGCGTTAATGATGTTGATCGGCTCTGCCATGTGATCAATAAACCAGCGTGATGCTTGCTGGATTTTATTGTTCTTGCAGGTTTCAGTTAAGCGCACTGGACGAACTGCCGTTGGGTTGTCGCGGCGACGCTGACAAACAACCAGACTGTCTGCGACGCGTTTGGCAACGCTGACACCAAGGTCGTTTTCGAGAAAACTGAGTGCCATGTCTGAAGCCATGCCGACATCACTAGCGGTAAAAATCCCATCGTCTTCCGTCATCATCGCTTCTCGTTCTACCTTGATCTGCGGGAATTCGTGTATCAACTTGTCCTGTAGAGCCCAATGTGTAGTGGCACGACGATTGTCAAGCAAGCCAGCGGCTGCCATGACAAATACGCCTGTGCATATCGCGCCTATGCGGCGAACTTTATTTTTCGCTTTTTGCAGCCATTCGATCAAGCCTGGTTCGAGATATGCATTGAAATTGCCTGTTCCACTCGCGATCAGCAAGGTATCAAATGACTGTGGATCATGGGAGGTTAATGGCAAGGTCATGATCTCGACAGAGGCAGAAGATCGTACGATGCCGCCGTACAGCGATAACAAGGAGATTGCATAACCTGTCTCGCCAGCAAAGACGGAAGAGATCAATTTGTCACCAACGCCGAATACATCTGCTGCGCCGATAACGTCCGCCAATATCACCCCTTCGAAAACAATAATGCCTACATGTTTGATGGATCTTTTGTTGTCGGTCAGAGCCGGCATTTTGAAGGACATCCGTTCCATTTTTATCTCCAATCAAGCTGCTATTTTTATTACCATCGCTTGCTGATCGAGCGCTCATTTCTTCAGGGAAACATATTGTTTCAAAGAAAATATCGGCGCTGTCTAATACTGATGCTGCGACTACAAACTTAAAATGTGCTTAAAGAAAATATTTAATTTCTGCATTTTCAAAAGCTTGATGACAGTGCCTTTAAATTTTCATGACACTGTCATTAAACTGTTATTTCGGATGGTCATTTTTCTTTTAATTTGTCTCTCAAACGCGCATTTTCCAAAGCAAGTTCAGCGACGATTTGTTTCAACTTGATGTTCTCTTCTTGCAGACATTTCAAATCATGAGGGAAGCCGGGCATGACGCTATAACGTTTCTTCCAGTCAAGAAAAGTGTGTTCGGATACACCTGCTTGTCGAATCACATCTTTCAATGGCATGCCCAATTCCTCTTGTTTCAAGGCTGCTGCGATTTGATCGCTGGTTATTGCTTTCTTCATCGCATGACCTTTGCTTTCTTTTCTCTATCGCATCAACACCGTCGGAAAAGTAGATCTCATTTTGTTGCTGATAAATCAGGCAGTCCCATACGTCTGCGAACGATAGGATCGGTATATTCATCGGACGATTGTGGCGAGTTGACTGAATAGGTTGTTACACCTTGTTCCGGAGCTTTTGCTTGAGCTGGTTGCGTGCCTGGACAAGTGCGTCCAGTTGCTTCAACAGCTTTGCGATTGGCAGGGCTTTGGCATAGCAGTGCGAGTGCTACATCATTTAATCCCATCGCACGGAATTCACGTGAATCAAGACGACGTACGCACGCTTCATCAACCATAGTCGTACCACCTGACAGACCCCAGCCAACGGCTGATATACCAGCCGATACTGATCCCATGCAAGTGTCGGAAAGTGTGGTCGTCAATGCTGGTGCAATCGTGCTAGGTACGTTTTTGACGGTATAGCTGCCACCGTAATCGACTGTAGCCATCGTATTGTTGGCACTGCTGCCGGGAGCACCTACTGGTCCGACTGCGGCTGGTGATGCGCCGCTACCAGAACCTGAATTCACTGAAACGTTTACATTCGATGCGCCGCCAGAACCACCTGTTGCAGAGCCACCAGTGGCTGAACCGCCGGTTGCTGAACCACCTGCGCCACCTGCGCCACCTGTTGCGGAGGACGATGAAGATGAACCGGAACCGGAGCCGTTATGCATGTTTCCCGACCACGCTGGCAAGGCGAAGAACATTGAGGCTGCCAGCACACCTAGAATTTTGCTTTTCATGGCGACTCCATCACATTATGTTTCTTGAAATTCAGGGAGAGAGATTGCTCTCCCCCTGTCTTTCGGATTGCCTTAGCAGTAGTCGGTTGCGTAACGACTAATGGGAAAGCGAAAATGCAGCAGCACCAGAGTTGCCGCCAGCGCCGCCATTGCCGCCGAATGCTGCACCGCTCTTGGTATCGCCACCTATCGTTACCGATTTTCCATCGCCAGCGTAGTTGCCGTTATTGCTGCCTGAGCTGGCATCACCGGTGGAGGCATTTGTTTGTCCGCCTACGGCCACAGAATTACCGTTGAGGCCCTGCGTCGTGCCTGCTGGTCCCGATTTAGCGCCACTACCTTTATGACCCCAACTGCCGCCGCCGCTACCGCTTGCGTTGCTACTGGTGTTGGCTGCGGTTGCACCGCCGGTTGAATTGGTACTGCCTGTGGCCGTAAAGTTGCCGCCTGTGTTTGCTGGACCACCGTTGTTGATTTGAAAGGCATTGCCACCGCTGGCATTGCCCCCGTTGGTTGCGCCGCCAGTGACATTTCCTGAGGTTGCGCTACCGCCGCCGCCGCCATTGCCGCCAGTTGAAACGGCACTTACACCAGCTGTTGTCGTTGGCATGTGTGATGGAGGAGGTGGGCCATTACCACCAGCAAATGCTGCGACAGCGAACATTGATGTAATGGCTACTGCAATGATGTGACGTTTCATTTTTGATTCTCCTGAATATGGTGGGTGTCAGTACCTTGATGTCTCGTTCGTATGGTCCCGGCTGACAGAGATCATCAAAAAAGTGATTCCGATATCTGTCAGTCGGGTTAATCCATTTGCGCCAGCGCTTGTCTGGTTTCATTTGGATTGGATTGATAATAGGTCGCGCAACTTTTTTCTTTACGACAAAACCTTGTCTACTTCAGACAGCCATGCATGGCGGTTTTTGGCAGCTTTTTTATTGAAGAAAAGGAGGATGATGCGAATATTTCTCTTGTGTACAGACTGCTATATCAATAGGCAGTTCGATAAGTAGAAATAGAATTTTTCAGAGTAAAAAAAGAAGAAATTTTCGAAAGAAAATTTAGATTTTATTGATGAATTATTTAGCGAAAAATACGTGCGTAAATGGCGTAAAAAAAGCATCCGTAGCTAGCGGATGCTTGTTTTTTTGATACTTTAAAATCGCTCGAAAAAGACAGATCGTTCTATCTTTTTATGAAGACGAAGATCGATGCGGATCTTTTTTCATTTCTTAAAATTTCTTCAGAATCCTTCGAGTACGATTTTTCCTTTAGAGGTATTGCTTTCCAAAAGCGTATGTGCACGACGCAAGTTTGCAGCGTTGATGGTGCCGAAGTTTTCCGCGATCGTGGTCTTGATTGTACCGGCGTCTATCAGGCGGGCGATTTCATTCAGCAAGTCGTGCTGCTTTCGCATGTCGGGTGTCGCGAACATGGAGCGGGTGAACATGAATTCCCAATGCAAGGATATGCTCTTGCGCTTCAACTTCACGACGTCGAGTGATGCCGGATCATCGATCAATGCAAATTTTCCTTGAGGCGCAATCGACTCAACGATCTCGGCAAAATGCTGATCGGTCTGGTTCAAGCTGGCGACATATTGCACGTTATCGATGCCGATTTTTTTCAGCTCTTTCGATAAAGGTTGGGAGTGGTCGATAACGTGATGCGCGCCCAGGTTGCGTACCCATTGTTCAGTTTCCGGACGTGATGCGGTCCCAATAACGGTGAGGCCGGTTAACTTGCGCGCCAGTTGGACGAGGATAGAACCAACGCCGCCAGCAGCACCGATGACGAGCAGCGCACCCGTTGATTGCGGTGTGATGCCAAGACGGTCGAACAGCAATTCCCATGCAGTGATGGACGTCAATGGCAATGCCGCAGCTTTTGCAAAAGTGTGCGATCCCGGCATGCGGCCGACGATGCGTTCATCGACCAGATGCAATTCACTATTGGTGCCGGGACGCGTCAGCGAACCTGCATAAAAAACGCGATCACCCGGTTTGAACAAGGTGACGCCATCGCCGACTGCACGCACGACACCGGCGGCATCCCAGCCAATGACTTTGTATTCACCGTCCGGTGGGTTGGCGCTGCTGCGTACTTTGACGTCGACGGGATTAACTGAAATCGCTTTGACTTCAATCAGCAGGTCGCGTCCCGTTGCGATTGGATCTGGCAACGTAACGTCGAGCAGTGCGTTGTCGTCGCTGATCGGCAATGCCTTTTTGTATGCGATGGCTTTCATTTGAATCTTCCTTTTTGAAATGGTTGGCTGGCGACTTCTGACTTGTCAGCACTATGCGTGCAGTTTCCGCTATATTCTCTTTATTGAAAATACGTTGAATCAACTATCACTTTCAAAAATAAAATGAAAATACCGCGTATCGAGGATTTGATGTTGTTTGTCCGCGCCGCCGATTGCGGCGGCTTGTCTGCTGCCGCGCGTGAATTGGATATGGCACCTGCTGCTGCGAGTGCTGCGCTCAAACGTTTGGAGACGGCATTGGGTGCGCGCCTGTTTGTGCGCTCGACACGTAGCCTGCGTCTGACGACAGATGGCGAACGTTATCTGGTGCATGCACGCGAGGTGCTGCTGGCATTGGAAGAGGGCGCAGCTAGCGTGGCGCGTGATACGCAATCGATTAGTGGTGATTTGAATTTATCTATCCCATCGGATCTGGGGCGCAATGTGATGTTGCCGTGGCTGGATGAATTTCAGACATTGCATCCCGGCATTCGATTCCGCATACGCATCAGTGATCGCTTGGCGGATCTGTACCGACAGACTATCGATGTAGCAATACGTTATGGCGAACCGGAAGATTCCGGCATGGTGGCTTTGCCGTTGGCACCGGACAATCGTCGTGTCTTGTGTGCGTCGCCGAATTATTTCAAGAAGCATGCAGCTCCGAAAAAACTCGCTGACCTGCAGGCGCATAACTGTTTGCGTTTTGTGTTGGGAGAAACGGTACATGAACGCTGGTCTTTTCATCGCAACAAGAAGATGGAGGCAGTGACCGTGCACGGCGATAGAGTCAGCGACGATGGCGATCTGGTGCGGCGTTGGGCGATTGCGGGGAATGGATTGGCGTATAAATCGCGACTGGATATTAGCCAGGATTTAAAGAAAGGTCGCCTGATAGCCGCGTTGGTCGACTATCAGGGCGAGCTTGCTCCGCTGAACCTGGTATGCGCGCATCGTCTGATGCTGTCGCCTGCCGTGGTCAGCTTGCGTGATTTTTTACGTCAGCGCTTGGAGCAATTGAAGGATTAGCCTGCAAGCTGCTTTGCTTAAACCTTCATATCGTTTGTGATCCAGTCGAAGACCGAAGTATGCGTCGGCTTCCAACCCAATTCCTTGCGCGCCAAATCAGCGGTGACGCGGCTGTTGGAGCCGAAGGAATACACAGCATGACCGAAACCCCATTCTTTGATGGCTTCGTCCACTGGCCATGATTGCGGCGCGCCCAGATTCAAACGTTTGGCGATGGCAGTGACGATGTCGGCATACGATGCTTCGCCGTTTTCTACAAAATAGAATGAACCGGCTGGTGCGTTTTTCAATGCGAGCAGATACAGCTCGACCACATCCTTGATATGGACGTTGGACCAGACGTTGACGCCTTGTCCGACGTAACGTGCGATGCCGCTCTTCTGCGCTTGTGCGACCAGTGGCGGGATCTGCACGCTGTTCGCACTGGCGCCGAGGCCGGTGCCGTAGATCATCGTATTGCACAGAATGACGGAACGTACGCCGCGTTGTGCTGCATCACGGATCAGTTTGTCTAGCGAGGCACGGGCTGCTTTTTCTGGTACGACGGTAACTGGTGTGTCTTCCGCATAGACCTTGTCTGACTTCCATTCGCCGCGTGCATCGTCGCCGACCACGCTGGAGCCACTGGTATGAATAAACGCTTTGCCGGAGCCGGCCAGCGCATCCAGCATCGCTTCCACCGAGGCGCGATGATCGGAGCTGGCGGCATTGATGACTGCATCGGCTTGCTTGGCTTCACGCGCCAGGAGTTCAGCATCTTCCAAGGTGCCGATGACTGGTTCTATGCCGAGTTGTTTGATGCGATCTGCTTGGTCCTGCTTGCGTACCAGACCGCGCACTGTATGACCTTCCTTCAGCAAACGTGCTGCGACTGAACCGCCGATATAGCCTGCTGCGCCTGTAACGAATATCTTCATGATGTGTCCTTTTTATTGGTTGACTGCTGCATTCACCGCAAGTTGATGATGTTCCGATACGGTTTCAAACATGTGCTTGAAAGCAGATGACCACACTATGCAGGCATTTATTGTTGAGAAAAATAGCTGTACTATCAAATAATATTTGCTTTAAATTCAACAATGGACATTAATTCAGACGATTTGAAGACCTTTGTCGCTGTCATCGACAGCGGCACTTTGGGCGCTGCGGCTCAGCATCTGGGGCAAACCACGTCGGCAGTGAGCCGTGCTTTGTCACGTTTGGAAGAAAAACTGGCGACCACCTTGCTGACGCGCACCACGCGCCGAATGGAGCTGACTGATGAAGGTCAGCTATTGCTGAAACAGGCGAGGACCATCCTGGCCGCGATGGATGAGGCGGAGGAATCCATACGCGTGCGTCGCCAAAGGCCGAGCGGGCGTTTGCGTATCGATGCGGCATCGCCATTTATTCTGCATGCGATAGTGCCGCATGTAGGCGAGTTCCGCACCTTGTATCCGGAGATCACGCTGGAGCTGACGAGCAATGATCAGATCGCCGATCTATTGGAGCATCGTACCGATATTGCTATCCGTGTCGGTGAGTTAGCTGACTCCACGTTGCATGCCCGCCCATTGCGCCCAAGTGCGATGGCGATTCTGGCCAGTCCTGCTTATCTTAAGCAACACGGTGTGCCACAGAAACCGGAAGATCTGGCTGCGCATCAAACCTTGGGCTTCCTGCAATACGAACTGGGTAATACCTGGCCGTTACGACATGAGGGCGGTGAAACTTTTACTGTCAGTCCTGTGATGTTTGCGTCCAGCGGTGAGACCTTGCGTGCGTTGGCTGTGGCCGGACAAGGCATCGTTTGCCTGTCTGACTTCATGACGAAAGAAGATATTGCTGCCGGTCGTTTGGTGCGCGTGCTGGAAAACGCCTATACCGGTTATCGTCGTCCCATCCACGCGGTCTACTACCGCAATACGCAGCTCTCACGACGCATCAGTTGCTTCCTGGAGTTTTTGCAGCAGAAGATGTAGAGATATGGATGCGAGCGGAATTGATTTATTCAGTTTGTGTATTTGTTTCAGACGGCTGAAAACACCAATGCCAAGGTTCGTAAATGAAACCCAACGTGTTATCGCGTGGGTAAGACAAGGTAAAGCCGAAGCGATTCGCATGGGTGCTTAACCAGCGGAATGCTTCAGTATCCTGAAACTCTTCTTCGGTCGCCATACAGCCCGGTGTATTGATATCAATGGCGCGGCCGGTGTGATGTTCGCTATAGCCGGGTGGCGCGCTCAGCGTCAGGATTTTTTCCATTGGCATGTAGCGATCCAGCTTGTATTGAATGATCGCTATCTGACGTTCAATGGAGCGAAAAGCAGAAACCACTTCCAGTACGACACCATCTTGCGCAGCAGCTTGCTTCATCGCGGCCCACGCCTGCGCGGTGGCTGGCGTCATCTGGTATTCGCGGCCATCGGCATCTGTCTCGGCGATGGTCAGCTCCTCCGCTTCTGCATAAAAAGGCAATTGCTTCTGCGCAATCAATTCCAACGAGATGCCGAGTTTGTCCAGTTCCTGGTGAATACGGTCTTTGTAGGTGAGGGGAGCAATGTCATTTTTCATGCAAGGGTACCGATCAGCTTAAGCAAGGCTCAAGCTTACATCGGAACCGGTTTCTGTTCATGCTCCTGTTAGTTGGCCAGAGAGATTCGAAGATGATGTATCAACAAGATTGTCTTGTGTAACGAAGGAGCGAATCTCGGTCGCACAATCGAACTGCGTTATTATGCGTGCCAAAGAAAACTATGAGGTGACGTGTGAAATTCAAAATGGCTCAAAATTCGATCTTTGCCTTGCTGCTGCGCTCGCCGTGGTGGGTTAGTGCTGCGATAGCGCTTGCAATTGCCTTGATTGCAGTGGCCATTATGCCGCCCAAGTACGTGGGTTATGGCGTGTTTGCCGGTATGCCTTTCCTGATCGTGAGCATGATGGCTTTGTGGCGCCAGTGGGGTAAGCCGAGTAATGCACGTGTGGCAGAAATATTGACTGCTGTACGTGCGATGTCATGGCGCGATTTTTCGGTGGAGATCGAAAAGGCTTTGGAAAAAGATGGCTTTGTCGTCAAGCGCATCGATTTGCCAGAAGCTGATTTCTCCATCACGAGCGAGGGACGTACTGCGCTTGTGAGTTGCAAACGCTGGAAGGCAGCAAGTACCGGCGTCGAGCCTTTGCGTGATTTGTGCAAAGCGAAAGAAGCCAAGGCCGCGCACGATTGCTTCTATATCACTGCTGGCGATTTCACCCAGAATGCGATGCAGTTTGCGGTAGAGAACAAGATGCGTCTGGTGCATGGCGCAGGTTTGGCCAAGCTGCTGCGCAAAATGAAGATAGAGAAGAGCAAGGGCTGACCGCGCCTTTGGGTATATATCACCTGTCTCGCTATGCTGTTAGGGATAGCACAGGTGGACGACTTAGGCGCTGAGCCGCATCGAGCTGGCAAGCGTGCAGCCACGTCCTTGCGACTTAGCTTCGTACAGGGCTACGTCGGCTCGTTGTAGCATGGTGTCGATGGTGTCGCCCTCGTGCACGCGCATGGCAATGCCGGCGCTATAAGAAAGCTTGAATCCCAACTCTTGGGGGGAGTGCTCTGCCAGCCACTGGCGCATGCGTTGATCGTACGCCATCACCGAGGCAAAGTCGGCGCATTTGAGCAGGACACAGAATTCCTCACCGCCATAACGGCAGAACACGTCACCGGCGCGGCTGACTGCTCGTAATCCGGTCACGAAAAGTTGGAGTGCGTGGTCGCCAACGGCATGGCCGTGCGTGTCGTTGATTTGCTTAAAATAGTCGAGATCAAGCATCAACAGGCCAATGGGCTGCCGGTAACGCACGCTGCTAGCGAGGTCGATGCCGGACTGTAGCAGCCAGGCGCGACGATTCAATGCACCAGTCAGGCCGTCCAGCATGGCCAGCCGTTCCAGTTCGCGGGCCGCTTCGTCGCGGTGAGCCAGGAGGATGGCCACCACCGACATCACCATCATCGAATTCGACGACAATGCAAACACTTGGTTGACCAGATACGGTCCAAAGAAATTCGGGAACTCGGCGGTGTAAAACGCACCAAGCACGGCCCGGCAGGCCAACACTATCATTTGTATGGTGAGACAAATGGCCAAGAGCCAGCGCCAGCGTCCGACTGCCACCTGCGGCGGCCGACATAGCTCAACCACTACCGTGGCGATCTGCAAGGCCAGTAGGGCGTTGGCCCACCCCACCCGGAACGGATAATCGGAAAAACCGATGCTGTAGCCGACAGTCATTAATACGGCAATGGCGATCGGTGCGCGCACGCTTACCTTGCGGCCGCACCATATTTGAAAAGCCATGGCGTTGAACACCATGCCACTCGAAACACAGCCCATCGCGAGAGTCGATAGCAGATGGTCGGCCCATCCACCTCGTTCGAAGGTGCTCGACGAAAACAGGCAAATCCAGCCAGCTGTTTGCAGCACGACCCCGGTTTGCGCGTACCGCGCGGCACGATTCACCCGGCCCATGAAATAAGGCAGCGCCACTGCCATGATGGATAAGTTGAGTGTCATGGCGACAAACAGGGAAAAGACGTCGATTTTTTGCACTAGCTGTACTCTCAAAAATAAGCGTCTGAAACGCAGCCCCCTGGACAGCTTGCATAAATAGTCGGGAAGCATGTCATCGGGAGCGAACACTTCCACCGCAGCCTCGCGGGAACCTTTAAATTTTTACCCAGGGAAATGAATATGCCCGGAATTCCAGTCCTCGTTTTAGTTCGCCGCTTCGCCGAAGATGACTCGCCATCAGTGGCTGGCCGCGGCGCTTTCGTGCTGAAGAAGCTTGGGCTGAGCGCAGATTTGACTTAACCAGACTTTCGGTAACTTCTGTGTGTGACAGCTCTGGAATATCTGCAACCGGCCAACAGCAGGGCCATGATTATGGAGTGCGGATATATTAAAGATGTGATGATAAATTTGCAATCTGAAGAGGTCACTTAAATTATTTCGAATATCCGCTTTGAGTCGAAAGTGGATGTCAGCGCTAGGTTAAAAGTTGTTTCCATAGGCCGATAGTCATTTCCATTCCTAATCAAGTGCAAATACAATGGACGCTCTGAAAACCTCATATTAAAAAATGCAATCCAAGCTAAAGCAGGCAAACAAATCAGACATCGCTGATGTATCGGATGCAAAGCCTGGTCGTAAGCGTAGGGACGAAGTTGCGATTATTCGCCCCGGTATTTTTATAGGTAATTCAATTTCTATCGGCCCAGGAAAAATTGAGCTCCTTAGAAAAATCTCTGAGTTGAATTCGATATCCGCAGCGGCGCGTGCCCTTGGTATGCAATATAAAAATGCATGGCTCGTTATTGAATCCTTGAATCAGGGATTTGGCAAACCAGTCGTTGCAACAGTCAAAGGCGGAAAAGGAGGGGGAGGGGCTCGTCTTACTGAACTCGGGGACGACATACTTTCTACCTATTCAGCTTTGGAGGCGCGTATTAACACGGCTGCATCGATAGAGCTGGCGCGATTGGTGCAACTGGCTTCGATGGCAGAAGCGGAAAAAGATTAACTTTGCGCAGTGCAAAGCGCGCTATTCCACCTGACAGCTGTATCGCTCATATCCCACCATACTCAACACAGAATCCGCTGAACAGACGATTGCCTTTGTTCAGCGCTCTCGTGATTCTCAAGATGAACTCGTCTTTCCAAAACTCAGCCCTCTGTTGATCGGCATAGCTGTTCCCAGTTTGGCCGGCCGCGGCAATAAGTCGCTACAGCATCGCTTTTAGTCCGTCGCCACCACCAATTGCGTAGAGATTTTCCGCGCACGCTATTGCGTATAGACAACAGTTACGTAGCGTTATTTTCGTTTGGGTATTGCGCAATCGATATGTCGTTATGTACCATATCGACTTTTTCAGGTAAACCAAAGATGAAAGCATACGGCGCAGACCCGATCAATGAAGCGCATTGGCGCGCGCTGGATGCGATAGGCAAACGCTGGTCGCCGCCGCATGAGAACGATTGGCTGCTGGCCATCGATGACACCGACAACCTGACATCGCGCGGCACCGGTTTTCTCGCGCGGCAGTTGGCCCTGCGCATGGCAGAGGCTGGCATCGCCGAGGTCAAGGCCATCACGCGTCATCAGTTGCTGGTTGATCCGCGCATTCCTTATACCTCGCACAACAGCTCGGCCTGTCTGGTTCTGCAATCGATAGTCGATCGTCAAACGGTCTTTGATTACACCTGTCGCTACCTGCTGGAAGAAAGCGCAGAAGGTTCGGATGCCGGCACCGTGCTGGTACAGCGCAAGGATTTGCCTGAGGTCGTCCAGCAGTTCGGACGTGCAGCCAAGGAGCAGGTGCTGGAGCAAGCCGACGCACGCAAGCTGATCGTCGGATATGAGATAGACATGGCCGGGCTGACTGGAACGCATGGCGGCGTGATAGGTGCGCTCGCGGCGGTGGGACTGAATGCAAGTGGATGTGATGGTCGCTTCCTCTGGCTCAAGCAACTGCGCGGTCTGTCTTGCGAACTATGGACGGCAGGTGCACTTGAGCAGGCAACGGGTGTGACCGTACAAAGCAAGCAGGGACCTGAGGTAGTGATCGCCGCAGAGGATCGCATCGATCTGGGTGAATGGCCGCGCGCGGTTTTCTTGCAGGGGCAAGCAACTTTATTAGTGGAGAAAGCAGATGAAAACGATTTCAACGGATGGCGTGCAGCTTCCAAAAACTACGTCAAGCGCTTTTAGCTGGCCGGGTACCCGCGAGCAGGCTGATAAATATCCGCTCGCACTTGAACTGATACTTTTGCTGGGCGTTGGTGCACTGGCGGCGGTGCTGCATCAATCGTTCCGTATTCCACTGCGCATGCCTGGCTATCACGGCATGGAATGGTTTACGCTGTTGATACTGGCACGTTTGCTTTCCAACCGCGGAGCAGCGGGCATGGTGGTCGGCCTTGGTGCCGCAACCACCGCTTGTATTTATGCGGGTGGCATCGGGCTGGATGGAAAATCTGCGCAGATGCTGACTTACTTCCTGCAGGGCTGCATCGTCGATGCACTGGTTTTCCGTCCTGATGCACGCATACGCTCCTTACTGCCTTATTTCATCTGGCTGCCTGTCGTTGGTGCCCTGACACATATGATCGCGCCATTGACACGTAATATTTTCAACAGCATGAGTGCCGGCCAGATAGCGTTCGGTTCACTCATCAACGGTATCGGCTATCCGCTTTCTACCCATGCGCTGTTCGGTGCTGTGGGTGCCTTCCTGGGATTGCTGCTTTATTTGGGTAGCAGCCGCAAGCGTCGTCATTAACCTGTTTTTCCAGTAGTTCCGGTACCAGCCTTTTCAGAGCTGGTATTTATTTATCGTTATATTCAACCAGCTATAACCAGAAAGTCATTATGAAGAAACCCGCACGCCATTCCTTGTTGATAGCAGGGTTAGCTAGTTGCGCCTTCGGCACGCAGGCATTTGCCGATAACGAAGCATACACACTGGGCCAGATTGAAGTTGCCGGTAGCCAGCAAGCTGACGTCGCTGAAAAATCCACTACCGTCTGGCGCATCAGTGCCGAGGATATCGAGCGTCGCGGTGCACGTACGCTGGACGAAGCACTGGCACAGATACCTGGCTTGAATATCCGCACCGGCGGTGAAGGTTCGCCACGCATCGACATGCGCGGACAACGCACACGTCAGATTAAATTGCTGGTGAACGGCATACCGGTTAACTCGAATGCCGATGGCCAGTTCAATCCTGCATTAATACCTGTGACGCAAATCGATGAAATCGTGGTGCGCAGTGCGACTTCATCCGTACTCTATGGTGAAGGTGGCACTGCTGGCGTGATCAACGTCATTACGCGTCGCGGTAACGCAGATCACACGACGGCGAATGTTGATGCACGTTTTGGCACCAATGCATCGCGCGCAGTCAGCGCCAGTGTTGGTGGCCAGGCTGGTGCGCTGGACTGGTTCATCTCCGCCGATCATCAGGAACATGGCGATACCCGCTTGTCCACCGATTACGCCGGTACTGCCGAGCAGCCACGTGGCAAACGTCGCAACAGCGATCTGGATAGCATGACCGTCACCGGTAACTTCGGCTATCAGGTCAATCGCGATTTGAAAATAGGTCTGGGCATCAATGCCGGCGATGGTAGCCAGGGCAAACCACCGGGCATCTATCCAAGCACTGACGCCTTTGCGCAAGTGCCGCGTTACGAGCGCTACGACAATATTTCACAACTGTCAGCACAGCTTTCCGCTGATTGGGCAATTACTGATCGCACCCGTTTGCGTGGCTGGATTTATGCGAGCCAGTTGCGTCAGGATGAACGTCGTTTCGATGGTTCCAACTATGCGCTTTTGCAAAGCAACCGGATTAGTGGTGGCTTTGATAAAACATCAGACAGCCGCAGTCTCGGTTATCACCTGCAAGTCGAACATCTGGCGACCGATCGCCTGACGCTGAGTGCTGCTGTAGATACTCGCCGCGACAGCTATGGCGAAAACGGCCGCATCCGTGACGTCGCCGCTGGTGGCGGCGGTGGCGGGGGAGGTGGTGGGGGCGGCGGAGGTGGCGGTGGTGGTGCCGGTACCTTCAACATCCGTGCGCTCAATTTCAGTCAGCAGACTCATGTTGATACCTTCAGTGCTGAGGCCGCCTACAAGATTAACGACATCAGCGGCATCACTGCTGGCGCAGGCTGGGTAAGCCAGCGTCGTGACGATGGTGGCAGTGATCAGTCGGCTCCGATTGCTGCTTTGAGTGGCTATATAGACGTCGATCCGGCTTGGCGTCTCAAAGGTGGTCTGTCACGCAAGGCGCGTGCGCCGAGCCTGACGCAGTTGTATGAGAGCTCGCGTGGCAATCCTAATCTGAAGATGGAAGAATCGACCACGGCTGAAATCGGTGTGGTCTGGAAAGCGGGTACGCAGACCACGGTAGATGCAACAGTATTCAATTCTGCGATCCGTAATTTCATCCAGCCGGACAGCAACAGTATTCAGCAGAATCAGGATCGTTTCCGTAACACCGGTCTGGAAGTATTGGCGCGCACAGCAATTGGCAAGGGCACAATCAGCGCAGGTTATACCTACCTGAGCGCGAAGAATCTGGTGAATGCAGAGTCGCGCACATTGCAATACCTGCCGCGTCATCGCCTGACGCTGGATGCATGGCAACCGCTGACTGATAAGCTGTCGTGGTTTGGTAGCTTGCTGTATGTAACTGACCAGACTTACTATTCACGTACCGGTACGCTGCGCTCTGCGGAATTGCCTTCGTATGTCCTAGTTAACACACGTATGAGCTATGACATCGACAAGAAGACGCAATTGTACGTTGGCATAGACAATTTGTTTGATCGTGACTACGCAACTGCCTACGGTTTCCCGCAACCGGGACGCTCGGCATACGCTGGCATGCGCGTGCGTTTCTAAGTAAATAGTCTTGCATCGTTAATTTGCTTTTGGTCGAAAGCTGAGTATTCCTTTCGGCCAGAAGCAGACTCTCATGCTTGAATTTAAAGCGAGCAGCGCTTTATTTTCTTTACGATTAAGCGCTGTACAGTCTTTGCCGACGACAAGCTAGTCTCTTTACGATTGAATAAAATGTCTTGGCCTTCGCATGCATCTAACACCAATGCTTCATCGAAAGCGGCATACAGACGTTCGTGTTTGTCGCGTTGTGTAGTGCCCTGAGTGACACGCCAGCTAAGGTACAAGATGCCGCCGATTTTCAATATGTCGAGCAAACGTTTTGTCGCTGCCGGTATATCTTGCGGCTCTAGATGCATGATGACTGTTTCGCACGTACATTTTGATACTGTTGAGTGCCCAGCTCATTCAGGCCGGGCAGGGTTGCGGAAGCAAAAGTAAGGTCGGGATAACGTTGGCGTGCTTCGTTCAATAAACCAGAAGAAGCGTCATATCCGATGGCAGGATAACCGTGCTTATTCAACCAGGAAGTATCTCTCCCAGCACCACAACCAATATCCGCAGTAGGACCTTGCGAGAAGTACTGCTGAAGCAACGCATACATATCTTCAGGTGCTGGTTGCGCAAGCCAGTCGTCTGCGTAAGACGCTGCATCTAAATCGTAGGCGGTCAGTGTCTTGCTATCCATGGTGTCCTTTATGGATCGAACGCGGACATTGCATTAATCGACGGTGCTTAATTTGAAATGCGATTGCTTAAATTTTCGTCGCTTCGATAATTCACGCCTGCATGCTACGCAGCACATTGTCCACGGCCTTTTGTACGTGTTCGGCACACAGACGTGCTGCCGTATCGCCATCGCGATTTTCAATGGCAGTGACGATGGCATCAAGCTCTTTAAGCGTGTTTGCGAAGCGGCCAGGCTGCGACATGGAAATACGTCTTAGCACCGTCACGCGATTATTGAGTTGCTGGAGCATTTGACCTGCTACCAGATTGCCGCAGCCCTCGATAAGAATGTCGTAGAACTGATTCTTCACAGTCAACATGGTTGATCTGTCTTCCGCAACATCCGGTTCCGCCAACTCCGTCAACTTCGCCCTCAATGCCTGGATCTGTTCAGGTGAGGCATTGTTTGCAAAATTTCGACCCGCAAGGCTTTCGAGATTGGCACGTACCTCGTAGATGTCGCGTACTTCCTGCGCGGAGATGGTGGTGACCTCTGGGCCACGGTGCGGAATAATGGTGATCAAGCCTTCGGCCTGAAGGTGTTGCAGCGCCTCGCGTACACACGAGCGACTTACATCCAAGTCTTCACAAAGCTCCCGCTCGGAGAGCTTTTGCCCAGGGGCGAAGTGCCCATCAAGTATGGCTTTGCGCAGGGTTTGTGTGGCTCTCTCACGCAGGGAAGTCTCTTCGCGCGGAACACGCAGCATCTGATTCATTAGGCAATCCCACTAGATTCTTACAGGGAAACATTATCCCACAAACAGATAGTCGTTTGATTAATTGTAGATAATATTATGTATTATTGTCAGACAATCTGATATATTCCAAAACGTAGCAGCGAACATTCATTCTCATATTTCAATCAAGGAGCCTTACATGACACGTCCATACGCACCAAAGAACCAAGAACTTTTCGATAAAGGTTTGGCTACCCGCCGTGAGGTGCTGGGTGCCGCGTACGTCGATACTTCGATCAAGAACGCAACCGATTTCAACATCGATATGCAAGAGTTGGTCACCCAATACTGCTGGGGCGATGTGTGGAACCGCCCAGGGCTGGATCGCAAGACTCGTTCTTTCCTCAATCTCGCGATGATCACAGCACTCAATCGTCCACATGAACTCAAGCTGCATGTACGCGGCGCCATCAACAACGGTTTGACCAAGGACGAAGTGAAGGAAGTATTCCTGCAAGCAGCCATCTACTGTGGTGTGCCGGCAGCCATCGACTCCTTCCGTGTCGCATCGGAAGTGTTTAAAGAGATGGACATTTGAGCAAGGGGCCGAACATGAGTCGCATTGCAATTATTGGCCTGGGGATGATGGGTACGCCCATGGCCCATCTGCTGCACGCAGCAGGCCACCAACTCGTGGTGAAAGATGCAAACCACGATGTCGAAGTAAATTTCGCTGCCTCACACTCAGGTACCGTGGTCGCCAACAACAATGCATCGTTCGCGGATTGCGATGTGCTTATCACCATGTTGCCGAACTCCGACATCGTCGATGCGGTGGTGAGCGATCTGGCACCGCATTTAAAAGCGGGCAGCTGCATCATCGAGATGAGCTCGGCTGATCCGATCAAAACGAGAGTGTTGGCAGCTTCTTTGCAAGAGCGGGGCATTGCGCTGATCGACGCACCCGTCTCCGGCGGTGTGAAGAAAGCCGTCAATGGCACGCTGGCCATCATGGTAGGTGGCGACCCGGCTGTTTTCGAACAGCAAAAACCGATACTCGAAGTGATGGGCAAAGCCATTACTTATGTCGGTCCGGTTGGCTCCGGCCATGCTTTGAAGGCGCTCAACAACTACGTGTCTGCAGCAGCGCTGATCGCTACCGCTGAAGCCATTCACGTTGGTGCAGCATTCGGCATCGATGCGAACACCATTGTTGATGTCATCAACGCTTCGACTGGCAAGAACAACACCACCGAAAACAAGGCGCATCAGTTCATGCTGAATGACGCCTTCAACTCGGGGTTCTCGCTGGCCTTGCAATCCAAGGACGTTGGTATTGCAGCAGCGCTGGGCAAGTCCATGCAACTACCGATGGACTTGGCGCAGAAGGTAAATGCCATGACAGCCGACGCTTCGCAGACCTTGGGACCCAAGGCAGATCACACCGAACTCTACAAGTTCGTTGGCAAGTCATCATGCGCTTGAATCTTGTTTCACTGTCCGAGAAGTACGGGTGGGGTGTCATCAATGGCAGTCCCTTGTCCCATAGCGACGGTCGGATCATCGCTGTGAACAATCCTGCTACAGGAGAGTTGGTGGCACGCGTGCCTATGGCCTCCGCCGCACACACTGTCGAAGCTATTGAGGCTGCGCGTGTGGCACTGCCTTCCTGGAAAGCACGGACGGCAGCAGAGCGCAGCAAACTGCTGGAGCGCTGGTTCGATCTGATCGAAGCGCATGCGCCGGCCATCGCTCACACCATGGTGCTGGAACAAGGCAAACCTCTTGCCGAAGCATTGGGCGAAGTTGGCTACGCCGCCAGCTTCGTCAAGTTCTTCGCGGAAGAAGCCAAGCGCATCTACGGCGAAACCATACCCTCCACGTCGCAAGACAAGCGGAACATGGTGACGCGGGAAGCTGTCGGTGTGTGTGCTGCCATTACGCCATGGAACTTCCCGGCGGCGATGGTCACGCGCAAGGCCGCACCTGCGCTGGCGGCAGGCTGCACGATGGTCATCAAGCCATCCGAACTGACACCGCTAACCGCCCTCATGCTGGTGGAACTTGCTCACGAGGCCGGTATTCCAGCTGGCGTGCTGAACGTCGTAGTTGGAGATGCTGCTGAAATTGGTGGCGTGCTAACTGAGTCGTCAGTAGTCCGCATGCTCAGCTTTACCGGCTCCACGCGTGTCGGTCAATTGTTGATGGCGCAATGTGCTCCGACGATCAAGAAGCTGGGATTGGAGCTGGGTGGAAATGCTCCCTTCATCGTTTTTGATGATGCCGATCTTGATGCTGCCGTCGAAGCTGCCATGACCTCCAAATTTCGCAATGCCGGGCAAACCTGTGTTTGTGCCAATCGCTTGTATATACAAGCGGGTGTCTATGACGCGTTTGCCGCGAAGCTGGTTGCGCGTGTGCAGGGGCTGAAGTCTGGCTACGGTCTGATGGAAGGCGTCACGCAAGGTCCATTGATCAATGAAGCAGCCCGGCGCAAAGCCTTGTCGCACATCGCCGATGCAGTAGAGCAGGGAGCGCATGTGGCCATAGGCGGCAAGTCCATCGAAGGAGCCGGCTACTTCATGGAGCCTACGGTGCTTTTGGACGTGACACAGCAAATGCTGTGCATGCATGAGGAGACCTTCGGCCCCGTTGCACCGCTAGTCCGATTCGATACAGAGCAAGAAGTTATAGAACTTGCCAATTCGACGGAATTTGGACTGGCCAGCTACTTTTTCTCGCAAGACGTGACGCGTTGCTTTCGTGTTGCAGAAGCCATCGAGTCAGGAATGGTAGGTGTGAACACCGGGCTGATTTCCAGTGAGGTCGTGCCGTTTGGCGGCGTCAAGCAATCAGGTCTGGGGCGAGAGGGGTCGCATCATGGATTGGAGGAGTACACCGAACTGAAGTTTGTGTGCTTTGGCTCAATAAGGAGTGCCTAGAAGAGCCAAGGCATGAGCTGTTAAAACATATTGGAGACAACAATGCGCAATCTGAAAAAAATTATTCTTGCCGCGACGCTGGTGATCGCTTCGACGGCAATGGCATTTCCGACTAAACCTATCACTATTATTGTTCCCTACGCGGCAGGCGGGTCCACCGATGCGTTGGCACGCATACTTGCAGCATCCATGGCACATAGCCTCGGGCAGCCGGTAATCGTGGATAGCGCAGGAGGTGCTGGTGGCACCATAGGAACCGGCAAGGTAGTACGCGCGCCCAATGACGGCTATACCGTCTTGCTGCACAACATGGGTATCGCCACGGCTCCCGCCTTGTACAGCAAACTGCCTTTCGATGTGAACAAGGATCTGGAGCCGATTGCGCTGGTCGGTGATGTACCCATGATCCTGGTGCGCAACAAGAGCTTTGCGCCCACCACCGTGACTGAACTGATCAAGTACATGAAGAGCAAGCCGGGAGAGGTCAAGTTCTCGCATGCAGGTATAGGAGCCACGTCCCATCTTTGCGCCATGCTGTTCAATCAGACCGCCAGCACAACGGTAACGATGGTTCCTTATCGCGGCACAGGCCCAGCCTTGCAGGATCTGATCGCTGGCAACGTGGATTTGATCTGCGACCAGCCGATCGCTACAGGTTCCTATATCAAGTCGGGCATGTTGAAAGCCTATGCAATGGCGACGAAAGAGCGTATTTCGACCATGCCGGAAGTTCCTACATTCAACGAGTCAGGACTGCCAGGTTTTGAGCTTGCGGTGTGGCATGGCGTTTATGCGCCTAAAGGTACGCCGCCTGCCGTCGTTGAGCGCCTGAACAAGGCGATACGCGATGCGTTCAATGATCCCAATTTAATCAAGCGCTTCACTGAAATGGGTATCGTCATTCCTCAGGGCGATCGGCTTAAGCCTGAAGCTTTGCGTCAGCACACGGCGGCTGAAATTAAACGATGGGACCCAGTCATCAAGGCAGCAGGCGCGAAGGCAGAGTAAGTTCGATGTTCATGTGAATTTTCATAAAGCATCGGCGGACAATAAAACCCGGCTCAATAGTCGGGTTTTTTACATTCTGGTATTCATGTGGCGGGTTTGTTGTGACGAGAGCAGGAGTGTCTGGGCCATTTTAGGAAATACATCACAATATGATATGATTTGTGTTTTCGATCTTTTGGTATTGGACGCATTTCATGTCGGATTCTGCATCCCTTGAACAAGCTGAGTACGAAGCTCTTTCTGAATTTCGTTATCAATTGCGCCGCTTTCTCAAGTTCAGTGAAGATGCTGCGCAGAGTGCGGGCCTGACGCCGCTGCATTACCTTGTGTTGCTGCACATCAAAGGTTTTCCTGGACAAGACTGGGCGACGATAGGGCAGTTGGCAGAGCGCTTGCAGATTCAGCATCATGGCGCGGTGGCCTTGATATCGCGCTGTGAAAAAGCTGGTCTTGTGACGCGCTCATCAGGTGTGGAGGACAGGAGACAGGTGTGTGTGCGACTGACGGCTGTTGGCGAGAAGCAATTGCGTCACCTGGCTGAGTTGCATCGCAATGAATTGCGCTCTTTATCCAATGTGTTCAAGGTGGCGCGCATTTCCGCTTTCAACGACAGTGAAGGCGCAGCTTAAGATCATGCGTGCTCATCAACGTGATTTTTCTCCGGATAAACGAGTTCTCTTACTGTGTGCCATCGCGATTGTGATCGGTGCGATCAGTACGGTTGCTGCTTATGTATTACTTAACTCGATACACTTCTTCACCAATCTTTTCTTCTTCCAGACATTCTCGTTCGAGGATCGCTCGCCTGCGACAAATACACTGGGTGTGTGGGTGATAGCGCTGCCGGTGATCGGTGGTTTGATTGCGGGTTTGATCGCACGCTATGGCTCCGATAAAGTGCGTGGTCACGGCATCCCGGAAGCGATAGAAGCGATACTGTTTCGTAAAAGTCAGATGTCCCCCAAGGTCGCAGTGCTCAAGCCTTTGACCTCAGGCATCGTGATCGGCAGTGGCGGTCCTTTCGGTGCGGAAGGTCCCATCATCATGACGGGCGGTGCCATCGGTTCGCTGATCGCACAAAACTTTTCCATCAGTGCGGCTGAAAGAAAAACCTTGCTGGTGGCGGGCGCTACAGCCGGTATGACAGCTGTGTTCGGCACGCCGGTTGCCGCGGTTTTGTTGGCGGTTGAATTGCTCTTGTTTGAATGGCGACCACGTAGTTTGTTGCCGGTGATACTGGCCTGTGCAGTGGCGGCTTTCTGTCGTCCCTTGTTGTTGGATTCCGGACCTTTGTTCCCGATTCATACAGCACCTGTTGGCTTGACCGCATTCGGGATTTGCATCGTGGCGGGTTTGCTGAGTGGCATGTTGTCCGCAACCATGTCGCTGGCTTTGTATCGCGTCGAAGACTTGTTCGGCAAGTTACCAGTGCATTGGATGTGGTGGCCGGCGATAGGTGGATTAGTAGTCGGCATAGGCGGCTACTTTCAGCCACGTGCGCTGGGTGTCGGCTATGACGTGATCTCTGATCTGTTAAACAATCATATTGTGTTATCAGTCGCTTTGTCTCTGTTACTGGTCAAGATGATCATCTGGGTGGTCGCGCTCGGTTCGGGTACATCTGGTGGCGTGCTGGCACCTTTGCTAATGTTGGGCGCGGGCTTGGGTGCAGTGATTGCGAATCTGGTGCCAGGCAGCGATCCGACTTTGTGGCCGTTGGTGTGCATGGCTGCAGTGTTGGCTGGCGTGTTGGGTGCACCGCTGACTGCAGCGATCTTTGCCTTGGGTTTGACTGGTGACTTCAATGCCTTGCTGCCTTTGTTGCTGGCGACTGGTGTGTCATACGGCTTCACCGTGCTGGTGATGCGACGCTCGATCATGACAGAGAAAATCGCGCGTAGAGGTTTGCATATCTATCGCGAATACAGTGTTGATCCGCAAGAGCGTGCTTTTGTCAGTGAAGTGATGTCAACTGAAGTGATCAGCATTGCCGCAAACCTTACTCTGCGTGAGGTCGCACAGCAATACTTTGACCTGGATCAGAAGCATCGCAGCTTCCCGGTTGTGAATGAACAGGGCGCATTGCTGGGCATGCTCGACAGGGAATTGCTGCTGACGCTGGTTGCTGCGCACAGCAAGGATCACTCACTTGCTGTCTTGTTTGAAAATGTACCGTTGAAATTTGCCTTGCCGACAGAAACTTGTCAGGTCGTAGGACGGCGCATGGCGATCCAGCATGTCGAGAGATTGCCGGTGCTGGCAGATAAGGAGTCGAAGCGATTGATAGGAGTTATCAGTCGTAGCGATTTGCTCAAACCGTCGCATACAGCCTTCCATGAAGAACATGTGAGGGAACGTCTGTTCAAGGCTTGATGTCTCTTGCTGAATAACAAAAAACGGCAACAAGGTTGATAGCCTGGTTGCCGTTTTTATGATGACGCTAAAACTTATTTGCCATCTGTTCCAGATTTTTCCTGCAGTGCTTTTTCCAGTTCAGCGATGCGCAGACGCTGTGCTCTGTCATTGGCCTGACGTTCGGTGATGTCTCTGGCAATAGCAAGTGCACCTAAAATTTTTCCTGCTTCATCACGCACAAAACCGAAACTCATATCGACGTAGATGCGAGTGCCATCTTTGTGCATGGAGCGCGTAGTCAGTACCTTGTCGGCATACTTCATCTCGCCGGAAGACATCGCATGGTTAAAGCCGTTGTGATGACCCTGCGACAGTTGTTCCGGGATGATGATATCCAGCGGGCCGCCCATGACGTCTGCCGCCTTGTGGCCGAAGATTCTTTCTGCGCCGCTATTCCAAATTATGATCTTGCCGCTAGGATCAGCGAAGATGATGGCATCCGGGGCTTGATCTACGATGGCTTTGGACAGGGCCAAATTGATAGCGTCATTCGTGGTTTGCATTCTTTTCTCCTGGTTACGGCTGAATCAAATTAGCGATTTACGTATTCACTTGCAAGGCTGTGCTCGTACAGCGCAGCTATCATGTCGGTTTGCGAGATCATGCCAACCAGACGACCACGTGCATCGATCACGGGCATTTGATGCAATTCAGCATCGGACATCAGAGGCACCAAATCAAGAATGGATTGATCTGCATTGGCGGTGTAGACCTCTGTGGTCATGATTTGGCCAACGACTTCATGCTTCTCGGTATGCGTCAGTTGTGAAGGACGGATCAAATGCGTTAATCGCTCAGCCAGGCCTTCATGTGGTTCGATCTCGGCATGCTTCAGGAAGTCGGCCTTGGTGATAATGCCGATGACATGTCGGCCTCTGTCGATGACAGGTAGCGCGGTCAGATCATGTTCCTTGAGCAGTGTCCATGCTGCACCAAGTTCGGTGCCGAACTCAACCGTCACGACGTCTTTCGACATGATGCTGGAGCAGAGCGTTTCACCCAAGCGTCGACGGTATGCCTGCATTTCTGTCTGCAGCATGATGGCTTCGAGATCGTCACGACTGATATCGAGCACCTGGTTGTAACGCGTCAGCACTGCATCCAGATCTTGCGGTGCGATGCCTATGCGTTCGGTTGGAGCGACGTCCGAGGTCTTGTGCTTATTACTGTTGTCGGGCAAGGGGCGATGCGGATAACGGCGACCGGTTGCATTGTTGTAGAACAAGGCAGTCAACAAGAGCAACAGAGAATTAAGAAGGACCGGCATCAGTACGAAGCTGTATCCCATCGCATGTACTGCCGGTCCGCCCAATACGGCGGTCAGGGCAACCGCACCGCTAGGCGGATGAATGCAGCGGAAGGCAAACATGGCGGCGATTGCAAGCGAGGCGGCAAGGCCGGCGGCCAATATTGGTTCGTCTATCAGTTTGGCACAGGTAACGCCGATCAAGGCCGCGAAGAAATTGCCGCCCATGATGGACCATGGTTGCGCCAAAGGACTGGCAGGAACGGCGAACAGTAAGACTGATGATGCGCCCATAGGCGCGATCAGCCAGGCTGCGTGTATGTCCTTGCCCAATATGAAATAAGTGCAAAGACCGGTCAGAACGATGCCAAACAATGCGCCAGCGCAGGCGCGCATTTTTTCAAAGCGATCGACTGTGCCTGGAGTAGGGAACAAATGAAGTAGCGACTTCCATGCCGATTGAACCATACTGCTCCTAGCAAAAATACTTGATCCGGCATTACATCACAGGGCGCTTGGCTGGCGCTGTTTTATAAAGTTGCGGTGAATTGATTGTGCATGCCTATTTAATACGAAACAGGCGTTTCAAGGGGAGAAGTTTAAATATGTTGCATATCAAACGCAACATATATTTGACGGCTTTCTCAAGAGCGCTCTTATGTTCTTAAGGATCAAAATCAGGTATGGGAAAGCCGCTTGAGCCAAATGTAGGCGTATCGGTTAAAAACATTCAACTCAAAGCAGACAAGGAGGAAATAGAATGCCATGTGGAAAAATCACGAATCTGATGCACACATCCAGCGAATCAATCTGAATTGATCGTTTAAAAAGGAGACTTATTCATGGCGGTCATCACCAATATCGAAGATTTGCGCGTACTGGCGCAGAAGCGCGTTCCCCGCATGTTCTACGATTACGCCGATTCCGGCTCGTGGACGGAATCGACTTATCGCGCCAATAGCAGCGATTTTGCGAAGATGAAGTTTCGCCAGCGTGTTGCCGTGAATATGGAAAATCGCACGCTCAAAACCACGATGGTCGGGCAAGAAGTACGTATGCCGGTTGCGATTGCTCCAACTGGCTTGACCGGTATGCAGCATGCCGACGGTGAGATTCTGGCAGCCAAAGCCGCTGAAAAATTTGGCGTTCCATTTACTTTATCAACGATGAGTATTTGCTCTATCGAAGATATCGCAGCGCATACCAGCAAGCCGTTCTGGTTTCAGCTGTATGTGATGAAGGATCGTGCATTCATCGAACGCTTGATCGATAGAGCGAAAGCAGCAAATTGCGCTGCGCTGGTTTTGACGCTGGATTTGCAGATACTGGGCCAACGCCACAAGGATTTGAAAAATGGTTTGTCTGCACCACCGAAGCTGACCATTGCCAACATCCTGAACATGATGACCAAGCCGCGCTGGTGCATGGGCATGCTGGGCACCAAACGTCGCAGCTTTGGCAATATCGTCGGTCATGCCAGCGATGTATCGGATATGTCGTCGTTGTCGGCATGGACATCGCAGCAATTTGATCTGGCGCTGTCATGGAAAGACGTGGAATGGATCAAGCAGCGCTGGGGCGGCAAGCTGATCATCAAAGGCATCATGGATGCAGAAGATGCGCGACTCGCGGTGGAGAGCGGTGCGGATGCGCTGATAGTTTCCAATCACGGTGGTCGTCAATTGGATGGCGCTTTGTCCAGCATTGCTGCGCTGCCTAGCATTGTCGATGCAGTCGGTGATCAAATTGAAGTACAAATGGATGGCGGCATACGTTCCGGCCAAGACGTGATCAAGGCGATCGCTTTAGGCGCGAAAGGCGTCTACATCGGTCGCTCGTTTTTGTACGGCTTGGGTGCGATGGGCGAAGAAGGCGTCACCAGATGCCTGGAGATTATTGAAAACGAACTTGATTTGACGATGGCGTTTTGCGGCCTGACGGACGTGAAGCGAGTCGACAAAAACATCCTGATCCCAGGCACTTACTAATCTTTGTTTGTTCTGCATTTGAAGCGGTGTTGCCTAGTCAGGCAACACCGCTTTATTAATTGTGTGTAGTGATACGGCGTGCAAGTAATGCTGCCAAAGCTGGTGCTAAAGCAAAACTGGCAAACAGCCATACAGCTGCCGACTGCGCGCCGGCGACACCGCCCGGTGAAGTTATGCCGGCAGCATTCACCACCAACCCGGCAATCGCCGCACCGACTGCCATACCGTAAAGCTGCACAGTGGTTACTGCAGCAGAAGCAGTGGACTCTTCACCATGCGGCGCCAGTGTCAACACGCGTGTCACCAGATGCGGCCAACCTATGCCGACGCCGGCACCGACACCAGCCAGTGCAATTGCGCACAGCGTTGTACGCAGATGTACATGCAAGCCCAGATCAAATGGAATCAGGATGGCCAGTGCTATCAAGCTGATCGTGCACAAGGTCGGTCCGGTCCGTAACATGCGTGCCGCGCCTGCATTGTTATGCCCAGACGACAGCAACGAACCTACGCTCCAACCGGCAGCCATCGCAGCAGTCAGGTAACCCGCAGTCAATGGCGCGTGACCATGCAAGGTTTGCAGGAAGTAGGGGACGAAAATTTCCGTCATGATCCCTATCAGCAGCAAGGCAACACTGGCATACACCGCGCCCAGCGGCGTGCTGAGTTCGGTGCCGCGCGTCGGCAACATGTGTACGCTGGCTCGGCGTTCGCAGTATATCGTCGCGGCACCAAGCAGCAAGCCTATGCCCACTCCCACGGTTTGCCATAACAGCACTGGCGACAGACTGCCCGCAGCGATAGCCAAGACTGACACGGTGAGTAAAGCGATTTGTTGTAGCGGTACGGGCGGTGCAGTTTTAGCGCGTGGCACCGTTGCCAGATTTTCCGGGCGCAACTGTACTGCGACAAGCGAGGCTTGGGCGAGGGCAATCGGCAGCAAAGTCCAGAACGCCCAGCGCCAATGACCTGCTTCTGCGAACAAACCGCCGACTGCCGGTCCGCATAAGGTGGAGATGCCCCACATACCGGATACCAGTGCAATCGCGCGTGGCCACAGAGGTGGTTCAAACACGACACGTATCAAACCATAACTGAGCGCTGCCAAAAAGCCACCACCCAAACCTTGAATGCTGCGTCCAGCCAGCATCATGGGCATCGAACTGGCCATGGCGCAGACGGCGGAGCCAACGGTAAATATCAGCAAGGCTGACAGATAAGACGAACGTGGCCCGAGCGCCGCCAGCAGGCGCACCGAAAAAGCCGCACCTATGATGGAGGCCACCATAAACAGGGTGGTGTTCCATGCATACCAATCCAGTCCACCGATTTCTCGGACGACGGAGGGTAAAACGGTCGTGACGATATGTACATTGATGGCATGCAGTGCGACGCCGCCCGTCAGTGCCAGTGCGCGCAAGCCGTTTTGCCCACGCAACAGAGCGCCCCAAGTGGCAGGTGGGATATGGTTGTTACTCATTATTTCCTCGACATGATGGCCACGACGGCCTATTATCCAATCATTGTCTTGGATAATAGGCTGACGCAATGAATTATGCAAGTAATTACTTGGAAAATATGGATTCCACACAAACTGCAGATCGCATCCTCTTCTTTATCAAGACAAAGGGGCCAACCTCGACTGCCGATCTGGCGCGTGCATTGGACATGACCGCTGAAGCTGCGCGGCAGCAGGTGCAGAAGCTGATGACTGCGGGCTTGATAGCAGGTCGTCAGGAAGCTGCGTCTGGTGTCGGGCGCCCACGTCAGAGCTGGGTGCTGACTGATGCAGGTAATGCACGCTTTCCCGATACGCATGCGCAGTTGACGGTGCAATTGATAGGCAGCGTGCGGCAACTGTTTGGTGAAGAAGGATTGGAGCGCTTGATTACCCAGCGTGAGTCAGAAACCCGCACGGTGTACATACAAAGCTGTACCGGCAAAACGGTGCAAGAGCGATTGAAACGATTGGCCGCAGTACGCACGGAAGAAGGCTATATGGCGCGTGTTGAGCGCGATGGCAAGGATTGGCTGCTGATCGAGGATCATTGTCCTATTTGTGCCGCAGCGCGAACATGTCAGGGCTTTTGTCGCTCCGAGCTGAAATTGTTCCAAGAGGTTGTGGGAAAGGATGCTACCGTGACACGCGAGCAGCATTTGCTGGCCGATGCAGGGCGATGCGTTTATCGCATCGTTGCCAGCGGAGAGTAGTACTTTGTGATTGCTGCGTCATGGGTAATGACTAGCGGTGATGTATTTAAAAGCACGTTTTTTAGAAAAGACTCAAAACGATGCTTACAGCATTCTCCGCTCATCCCGAACATTTCAGCGACGCGCTGCGGCTGAATATTGGTGACGATTTAAGCGAGCAAGGTTGGTCGCAGCAGAATCTCTTTTTATCGGAAGAGTTGACGCTGGCTTTGGCTGCAGAGTGCCAGGCATTGATGGGCAGTGGCGCGTTGAAACTGGCTGGCGTAGGTCGTGGCGATGTGCAAGCAGTACGGCCAGAGATACGTGGCGATCAAATTGTCTGGCTCAAAGCCGGGCAGTCGATCGCGTGTGATCGGTATTTGCAGATCATGGAAGAACTACGCGTCGCCTTGAATCGCACGCTCTATCTGGGATTGGAAGAGTACGAAAGTCATTTCGCCTTTTACTCACCCGGTGCTTCTTACTTAAAACATCTGGATCGTTTTCGCGACGACGACTGCCGCACGATCTCGGTCGTGATTTATCTCAACCATGAGTGGTTGCTGGAAGAGGGCGGCGCACTACGTCTGCATCCGGAAGGAAAATCTACCGAAGATATTTCGCCTTCAGGCAGTCGCCTCGTATTGTTTCTATCGGCCGATATGCTGCATGAAGTATTGCCAGCAACGCGAGATCGCTTATCGCTTGCAGGATGGTTTCGACGTAGACCTGGATAGAGCCTTACCTGTTTATTCGGGGCGTATCAAAGCGTGAAATTTCCCAACATACAGCACATGATCAGCTTTGATCCCATCCTTCTGGATGTCGCTGCTATCAATCACGACCAATTCTTTCTCTGGATTATTTGCCAGTGCGGCATTTGGATCGTATTCCAAATTGCCTCTTGAATAGTAGTCGGATGAATATGCCGGATGCATGCGATAGGCTAGTTCTGTGCCGGGTTCGGCAATGCGATTAAAGGCGGCTATAAGATCGCGATCTGAATTGGCTGCGACTTTTTCTTGTACGTATGGTCCACTTAGAACGTAGAGGCACGCAATGGCCATGACGCCTATGCTGGCGCGTCTCTGCATCGTGGCTGAAGCTTTCTCCAACCAACGCGCAGCGAGTACGCTAAACGGCAATGCTGCAGTTAGCCCGTAGGTCCAGATGATATTGCGGCTGAAAGTAAAGAAAATCAGCGGTGCCAAGGTAGCGCACCACAAGAAACGCTCTATCGGTTTTGTCTGTTTACGTTGTTTGGAAAACAGACGTAGCAGTTCCATTACAAACACGCCTATCCACGGCAAGATGCCCAGCGTCCAGAAAATCCAGATAGCGCCGATAGGTTGATGTTGTGCGATGCCGTAGTGATCACCTTTCCAGCCCGGTACCAAAAAACGCGCGAAGTGCTCACCAATGATGAAGTAATTCAAGAAACCGGGATTGTAATATTCAGCCGCGATATACCAAGGCATAAAAATGCACGCAGCAATCGCAACGCCGCCCCAATCGAAGACTTGCTTGAACATTTGCAAAGGGCGTCGTTCTGTCACTGCGTAAGCAATCAGGGGCAAGCCGATCAAGGCCCATGTTGCGAGACCTTTGCACAGTGCGCCAAGACCTATCATGACCCAGAATGCGATGCGCCAGTGGCGTTCAGGATGACCTTTGTCAGCAGCATCCAATGCGCGCCATGCAAAATACAGCGCAGCGACAATCAAGACCATCTGCAGCGCATCCGTCATGACGGCACCGGCACACAGAAAGAATAACGGTGATGTCGCGAGCACCGGTGCGACCAGCCAACGTTGACGTATTTGCAGTTCTTTGGCGAATGACATTGCTACCCACAGTGCGATCAGCGATGCCAGCAAGGCCGGCAAGCGTGCGGCAAATTCATTGACGCCGAAAAGTATCATCGAGACGGCACTGGCCCATGTCGATAGCGGTGGTTTGGCAAAGAAGGGCGTGTTCGGATCGATGTGCGGCATCAGCCAAAAACCGTTGGCGACGGCTTGTCTGGCAATTTCGCCATAGCGCGCTTCAGTGGTGTCGGCCAATGGCAGTAAAGCCATGAGCCCTATGCGATAGATCAGCAACAGGATAGCTGCGCCGAGCAACCACCGCAGATAACGATGCGGTGTACGCGTGATTGCAGGTCGCGCGTTGTTACCGACGGATGCTGTAAACGGTCTTAATTCAGGAAATGCTAGGTGACTCATTGGTGTCTCGAAGAAGAGTGGAAGCAGAAGCGCTTTCACGAGATGGAGAATTTGTTGTTGGTGCGGGTTGGAAGCAGACAGTAACGAGCAAGCCACCTATGCTTTGTGCGGTACCCAGTTTGATTGTGGCGTGATGTTGGGCGGCGATGGTTTTTACGATAAAAAGACCAAGTCCGCTACCTGATTGCCCCGTTCCTTCACGACGATAGAAGCGATCGAATACGCGGTTGTGATCCTCGACGGGAATGCCAGCACCATTGTCTGCAACACGCAGCAATGCGGTGCCGCCAGTCATGGATGCACTGACATCAACACGACCGTTGACAGGTGTGTAGCGCACGGCATTGTCAACAAGATTGCCCAGCAGTATGCGCAAGTTGTCTTCGTCGCCCACGATCGTGATTGGACTTCCATTGTCGTCATCCTGTGTGACTACGCCGAGATCAACGCCTTTGTGTTCAGCTTGCGGCATGTGATCAGACACAACACGAGCAACCAATTCGCGCAAATCGATATGCTTGTAAGTGCGCTCTGGCATCTGTCGTTCTTGTCTTGCCAGTGTCAATAATTGTTGCACCAAGTGCGTAGCCCGATTGATGCGTTCATGCAATTTGGCGAAACCTGGTTCCAATGTGCGATCGGTGTTTTCACGTTCAACCAATTGCAATTGCAGCTTCAATGCTGCCAAAGGTGTACGCAATTCGTGCGCAGCATCCGAGACAAACGCGCGCTGTGCCGAGCGGGCTTGATCCACTCTTGTTAACAGGCCGTTCAATGCGATGAACATCGGACGCAGCTCTGGTGGATAGCTTTCATCCGGTAATGGATCGAGCGCATCTGGCGAGCGTTGACTGATGGATTTTGCCAGGCGCTGCATAGGGGCAAGACCGCGTCCAACGACTATCCAGATAAGGAGTGCCAGTATAGGAATGAGAATGACAAACGGTATTAGCGAGCGCAATGCCATTGATACAGCCATGCGATTGCGGATGGCTACAGGTTGCGAAATCTGAATTGTGCGACCTTGGTCAAGTTCGCTGTATATACGCCATTTCTTGTCTTTGAAGGACGTGTAGTTAAAGCCAAAACCTTTGACCTTCTGCAGCTGTATCATCGGTGAGGATGTAAATACGAGCTGGCCGTCTCCATCCCATATCTGCATCACGATTTCATCATCTAAATCGCTTTCATCTGGCAATTGGTGACCGTTCGATAACTCAGCTGGCAGTGCAATCGCAATTTGCTTGATTTGATAATCGAACATCTCGCCCATCTCGGATCGCACCTGAATGTAGGTGGCAAAACCTGCCAACAGCGTGGCTGAGATCATGCCGCCAAACAGATAGATGAGAAGCTGACGACGTATTGTCATCATGCCGCGATACCGACCTTGTATCCTATGCCGCGCACGTTTTGGATGAAGTCGGGACCAAGTTTTTTGCGCAATCCATGCACATAAACTTCAACTGCATTACTGCCGATTTCCTCGTTCCAGCCATACAGTCGTTCTTCCAGTTGCGCTCTCGACATGATGCGGCCGGGTTGATCGAGCAAGGCAAGGAGCACGGTAAATTCGCGCGAAGACAAGTGCAGGGGCAAGCCCTTGAAAGTGATTTCACGTGTAGCAGGATTGATGGTTAATTCGCCGTAAGCCATTTCAGGATTGCTGCGCCCGGAACGACGGCGTAGAAGTGCGCGCATACGGGCAAATAACTCATCCAAATCAAATGGCTTGATCAGGTAATCATCGGCTCCAGCATCGAGTCCTTGTATGCGCGCTGCTGTTGCATCACGCGCGGAGATGATGAGTACCGCTGCATCACCTTTTCTGCGGCGATATTCATCCAGCACGGTAATGCCATCTTTTTTGGGTAAGCCAAGATCGAGCAGGATAATGTCGTATTCATGGCTGCGCAGCGCAAGGTCGGCTGTATTGCCATCCCGCGCCCAATCCACTGCATAACGTTCTTTACGCAAGCCTTCTTCCAGGCTTTCACCGATCATTGAATCATCTTCAATAAGCAATACGCGCATACCGCACTCCCTTTCGTCCACACCTGACCCTGCACATGATGTGCCGTCATTCGTGGAGGGTACTAACGGTCCCGTTAAGAGCGGGTTAAGTTGCATGGCAGTAAGGTTTAACGCTTGGATAAACCAGCAAGTGGCGTGTAGTAGCGCTCACTAAAAAACGTAATGAGAATACTTACCCATGTTATTGACAGCAGGTAACTAGCGACGATATCCGACGGGTAATGCAAGCCCAGATACATGCGGCATAAACCGACGAGCAAGACAAATCCAGCGCTGGCAATGACAACGCCACGAATGTAACGGCTGGCGCGCAGCAAAATAATGAGGGTGAGAGCAATCGTCATTGCCTGCATTGCATGGCCACTGGGAAAGCTGAATGTGCTTTCCGGCGCAACCAGTGTCCACAGGGCAGGTCTGACGCGTTCAAAAAGGTGTTTGGCGAGCGAATTCAAAATGGCAGAGCCACCGACAGCCAGCAGCCAGAAAAAGGCTATACGCCACTGGCGACGGAACGCCAGAAAAGCCAGCACAAGCAAGCTGAATAAGGTCACAAACGCTGATATTTTGAGTGCCAGAAGATCCAGCAAGGGCGTCGCATAGGAATGCAGCGTCAGTAGGAACGATGTATCAAGCGCGTAAGCGACGCCATGCTTGATATCGATAGCCAGAGCAAGAAAAAGAAAGAGCGGAAAGGCAATGCCCAACAGGATCGTAACGTTTTTAGCTAGATATGTTTTGCCGAAAAACGTTAGTTGGCGCTCGTGGGAGCGAAGGTCTGTGTAAGGCTCTAATACTGTAATTTCATCGGTTTGATTCACGCATGCATCCCGTAGTTTGATCAGCTATGGGATGCATATTAGGAGATGAAACTTAAGAATGTCTTAAAAGAAATTAATAATATTGAAAATATATGTAGGCATGTGATCGAAGGTCTGCCACTTCCTAAATTGCTTTTTGATTAACTCGTTTACTTAATTCGTCGGCACTTTCTTTGCGCTCACTGTAACGATCAACCAGATACGATGAGACATCGCGCGTTAGCAGAGTGAATTTGTAAAGCTCTTCCATGACATCGACAACGCGTTCGTAATAAGCCGATGGCTTCATGCGTCCGTGCTCATCAAACTCAAGAAATGCCTTGGCGACAGAAGACTGGTTGGGGATGGTGATCATGCGCATCCAGCGGCCAAGTACGCGCATCTGATTGAGTGCATTGAATGACTGCGAGCCGCCGGATACTTGCATCAGCGCGAGGGTTTTTCCTTGTGTCGGACGTACCGCTCCTATCGCTAATGGAATCCAGTCTATCTGTGCTTTCATGATGCCTGTCATGGCACCGTGTCGTTCGGGTGAGGTCCACACCATGCCTTCTGCCCATTGCACCAAATCTCTCAACTCTTGCACTTTTGGATGCGTCTCCGGTTCGCTGTCTGGCAGAGGCAAACCGCGAGGATCAAAGATTTCAACTTCGCCGCCCATCGCTTCAAGCAGACGGGCTGCGTCCATGGTCAGCATCCGACTATAGGATGTTTCGCGTAAGGAGCCGTATAACAGCAAAAATCTTGGTGCGTGAGATGACTTTTCGATAGACGCAAAACTTTCTCGGGTCGGAACCTGAAAATGTTCAGGAACGATATTTGGTAAATCAGTTGCTTTGAGTGACACGTTGTCCCTCCGCATTGATGACAAGCTCGCCATCTTCTTTCGTGAACGATGCTTTAGGCGATGGTGGCAGGATATCCAGCACCAACTCGGATGGTCGGCACAATCTTGTGCCTAACGGCGTCACTACAAATGGACGATTAATCAAAATGGGATGGGCAATCATGGCTTCCAGCAGTTGCGCGTCAGTGATCGCAGGATCATCCAGACCCAGTTCAAGATAAGGCGTGCCTTTTTGTCGGATCGCTGCGCGGACCGACAGGCCGGCATCTGCAATCAATGCGCTCAGTGTTTGCAGTGATGGCGGCTGTTTTAAATATTCAATGACTTCAGGTTCGATTCCGACATGGCGTATGAGCGCCAGGGTATTGCGTGATGTGCCGCAATCAGGGTTGTGATAAATCGTGGCGTTCATATATGTGCTTCCGTGATGTTTTTTTAAGGTGATCGATGTGACTCAGCTTTTGGCTTCGTACCAGCCTTTGCTGCGATTGACGATGCTGACGATGAGTAACATGACAGGCACTTCAATCAACACACCGACAACGGTGGCAAGTGCTGCACCTGATTTAAAACCGAACAGGCTGATTGCTGCCGCTACGGCCAGTTCAAAGAAATTGGATGCGCCTATCAATGCGGATGGGCAGGCAATCGAGTGCTTTTCACCAACAACTCTATTCAGCCAATAAGCCAATGCCGAATTGAAAAATACCTGTATCAAGATAGGCACAGCCAGTAATGCGATCACGAACGGTTGTTCGATAATCGTATTGCCCTGGAAGGAAAACAATAAGACCAAGGTAAGCAGCAAGGCGGAAATAGACCAAGGTTGTATGCGCTCCATCGCCTGATCGAAGCTGGCCTGTCCGCGCTTTAATAAAAGCTTGCGCCAGACTTGCGCGATCACCACAGGCACAACAATGTAGAGCAGCACGGATGTGGCGAGCGTGGCCCACGGCACGGTAATGCTAGATACGCCTAGTAGCAAAGCTACCAAGGGGGCGAATGCAAACACCATGATGAGATCGTTCATCGCAACTTGCGATAGTGTGAAGTAGGGATCGCCACCGGTCAGGCGACTCCATACGAAAACCATCGCCGTGCATGGCGCGGCAGCCAGCAGAATAAGACCAGCCACATACGAATCCAGTTGATCGGCTGGTAAATACGGCGCGAACCAGTGACGAATAAACAGCCATGCAAGAAAGGCCATCGAGAATGGTTTGACGGCCCAGTTGATAAACAAGGTCACACCTATGCCACGTACGTGTCCCTTTATCTGATTCCATGCAGAGAAATCTATCTTGATCAGCATCGGGATGATCATTACCCAAATCAACAAGCCGACAGGCAGATTGACCTTCGCAATTTCCAGTGAACCTATGGTTTGTATCGCAACTGGAAATATCTGACCAAGAACGATGCCGGCGATGATGCACAAGCCCACCCAGAGCGTGAGATAGCGTTCAAAAACACTCATAGGTGCATTTGCTGCATGTTTGCCGGTGACTTCACATTGAACAGACATTTTCATCACACCTTGTATAGCGTAAGCATTGTTGATATTGGCAGAGAATAGTCGGAGTTAAATCAAGAGCGCACGTCTTCAGACGGACAGCAAGCGACAACCGGCGAGCACACATTGCCACCGCAGCAGTTCTCCGTCAGAAAGCCAATCAGTGCATTCATCGTGCTGAAGTTGGCCGAGTAAATGACAAAGCGACCTTCATGCCGTGACGCGATGAGGTTTGCATGCACCAGCTCCTTGAGGTGAAAGGACATGGACGAGGGCGCAATGCCCAACTGTTCCCCAATTTTGGTGGCTGCCATGCCTTCTGGGCCAAGCTGAACCAGCAAGCGAAATACGGCGAGACGCGATTCCTGAGCGAGTGCGGCGAGTGCTGCAATGGTGTCTTTGGTATCCATGTGGCTCCTTAATTCAATATTTCAATAATAATTGAAATATAATGAAAAAACAAACCAAACAGTATTTTGATGATTGTTTGGCTAGATATTTGGAGGGCAGCAAAGTGGAGAAAATTTTTGCTGCCATTGCTCGATCAGCTTGGCTTATGCAAATACCGTTTGCGAAAAGCTCTCGCGCGTTTTCATCTGTTCGTGCAGATCGACTAAGGCCGCGTACTTCTGCTGCCATGCAACTTGCGGCAATCGAAATGCGACATAGTCCAGTGCGACTGCCACGACGATTTCCGCCAGCGTCAATCGATCCGTAGGCAATGCGCTGTAGGTTTCATTCAATGACAATAGCGTGCGCTCAATGGCGCGCTGGCGGCGTTGACCAAGAACGCTGGCATCAATCTCATTGCCATGATGCTTGCGCATGATCATGGTCGAGAAAGATGCATCCATCAAACCTTGTCCGAGTCCGACGATATGCAGTGTTTGCGCCAGATCATTTTCTGGGATCAGCTTATTGATGTCTGACGCTTGGTCCAGGTACAACGCAATCAGCAATGATTCTGCAATGCTCTGACCGTGGTCAGTTATCAAAATTGGGACGCGTCCGACAGGATTGCGCTGCAGTAAATCTGCTTCGTCTGCCCACGGATCGCTCCAGAGTAATAACAGATTTGATTCCAGTCCTTTTTCCAATGCGACGATACGCGCGACGCGAGCGTAAGGTGAAGTGCGATTGAGGAAGAGTTGCATATCAATTTCCTTTTTTAGATAAAGCCAGCGCGGCTGCCGCAGGGGAAGTGTGTGCTTTTGGTGTGAGCATAATGAGCAGGCCACCGCTTGCGAGCAAGATGCTACCGATGGCGAAGAGTGGTACGTAGGTGCCGAGCACGCCATAGAGGGCAGACATGCCGTAACCAGACAAAGCCTGCGCGCTGGAGAAGGATGCTGCGCCCATGCCCCAGACACGTTTGTATGCTTTCGGCCCGACCAGCTCCATGACGCGCCCGGATGTCAGTGCTACCAATCCGGTCACCATGGTGCCGACGATGAGTGAAGATGCCGAGCGCCAGAAGAATGAGATCGACAGTAAGGGAATGGCAATTGCTGCTGCCTTGATAAAGAATCCCAGTGCCAAACTGCGATGCCAACCGAAACGATTCCCAAGAAAACCGGCAACCATTGGACCGGCAATTGCACCTATTCCGAACAACAGCCATTGGAATGAGGCCGCGCTTGTTCCCAGAGATTTTTCTCTATCCAGAAAATCAACCCAGAAAGCGGTGTGCGGTATGAAGCCGGCAGCGTCGAAGCCGTAAGCGACCACGACGATGAGTGCGGCGATGCTGACTGCTTGCACAGGTGATGAATCTACTGTTTGCTGTGCTGGTGTTTCCGCTTGCTGCACACGGATGCGACGCAAGCCCCAATCGCAGGCAAGGCCCGCAAGCAGGGTGATGGCGCCGAGTGCCAACCAGGCACCCGTCAAGCTGATGCTGAGTAGCAGTGGTACTACCGTCGCAGAGAGTATTGCGCCCATGCCTATGCCGGTGAAGACGAAGGAGGCAACAGTCGTTTTTCGTCCAGTGGAAGCGGCCATCAATGCCAGCGATGGGCCGACCACCATCAAGATGCCGCCGGCGGCGCCTGACACAAAACGCCAGAAGAAAAACCAGACAAATGGGCCCGGCAGCGAGCATAAGATAAAACTCAGTACGACACTAAGGAAGGCCATGCCTAACAGTCCACGTGCCTCAAAGCGTTCGGATAAGCGATACGCCATCAGCGAGCCAAGCAGATACCCAAGTAAATTGGCGGCGCCGAGGTAAACGGCTTGTGAACTCAAGAACCAGCCGTGATGGATGACAGCCGGCAAGAGTGGCGTGTACGCGAGCCGTGCCAAACCGACTGCAGCCAAAGTTGCACTCATGCCAACGGCGATAGCGGGTAGGTCGGTACGTGTGGCCATGTGTGTTCCATCGAGTAATAGGGCAGGCGAAATAGCGATCCTGTTAATAGGATCATAGTGATACATGCTGAACACTACAAACGATTAGTAGTGATAAGCTGTATCACATTTAGAGATGTTGATATCAAGGTGCTCTTATGGATTTGAAGTCATTACGCCTGTTCATAGCCGTTGCCGAAACCGGTAGCTTTGTCGCGGCGGCCGAGCGCCATCACACGGTGCAATCCAATGTGACGGCACATATCAAGAAAATGGAAGATGAAGTCGGTGTGCAACTGATCGATCGCGGTGGGCGTGTGCGTCTGACTTCTGCCGGCTTTACGATGATGACCTATGCTGAACGGATTATTCAGGCGCATGACGAAGCGATAGCCTTGTTCAAAGGCGGACATATCAGCGGCAGTTTGCGTGTTGGGGCGATGGAAACTACGACGGCGCTCAGACTTCCGCCATTACTCACGCATTTCCACTCTGCTTTTCCTGAAGTCGATCTAAAGCTCACAACTGGCCCAACGGCCGATCTGGTTGCCGGTTTGAACGAAGGGCGCTTCGATTGCGTGTTCATCGCAGGCAAGCTGGAGAATCCACGCCTCTATCAATTCAAGGCTTACAAGGAAGAGTTGGTGCTGGTTTCAGCGACACCGCTGACTGTCATGCCATCAGCCGAAGAATTGGCTTCATCCACTTTTCTCGTTTTTGGACAGGGTTGCAGTTATCGTCAGCGGGTCGATGTCTTGTTATCAGATAGCGGCGTGTACTCGTCGCGCATGGTGGACTTTGGGTCGCTGGATGCGATTCTTGGCTGCGTTGGTGCGGGGATGGGTTATGCGCTTATACCGAAGGTGGTCTTTGATGCGCATCAACATCGTTTCCCGATTTACAGTCTGGCATTGTCGGCTAGACTGGGTGAAGTGAATACCTATTTTGTCGCGGCGGAAACGAATACATGGACGCCAGCGCTGACTTCGTTCTCCGAAGCGCTGCGCTTGTCGGTAACGCCGATGCCGGCTGAAGGAGCAATTGCAGTTGCTTGAAGGTGCGCGTTATCAGCATGAGCAATTTTTGAAAATCACCAGTGTCGCATTCCCTTGAACAATTTAATGATCAGCGCTTGAATGCCCAGTCTTTGTCTTCTCCAAGACATTGTTATCTGGTATTTTCTGATCTAGGGTCAAAGAACCGAAAGGGAGTAAATGATTAGTTTCGACATTCTGGAAACGCTGGTGGCTGCATCGCTGGTGTTGTTATTGGGACGCAAGTTGGTCTCGTCTTCTTCCTTTCTCAAAACCTACAGTATTCCCGAGCCGGTAGTCGGCGGCCTATTGGTCGCCTTGCTGCTATTTGCGCTGCGTGGCTTCTCAAACGTACAAGTGCAGTTCGATGGCGGCTTGCAAGGGCCGCTCATGCTGGCTTTCTTTGCCACTATTGGTCTGAATGCGAATCTCGCCAGCTTGAAAGCCGGCGGTCGCACGCTAGCCTTGTTCCTGGCAGTGGTGCTGGGATTGCTGGTCGCGCAAAATATCATCGGCATCAGCATGGCAAAAATCATGGGACTCGATCCCTTGATCGGTTTGCTGGGTGCATCCATTTCGCTTTCTGGTGGTCACGGTACCGGAGCAGCCTGGGGCAAGGTATTTGCGGAACGACATGGCCTGGCAGCAGCGACCGAAATCGCCATCGCTTGCGCTACCTTCGGTCTGGTGTTGGGCGGGCTGGTTGGTGGGCCGGTGGCAGGTTTCTTGGTAAAACGCTTCAAGTTGCAAGCAACTGCAGACACACAAGCAAGCGATGATGAGGTGCAGCAGAGCTTTGAACAACCGAAAGCAGTGCAGCTGATTACACCGCAGGCCTTCATAGAAGCACTTGCCTTGATTGCAGTAAGTCTTTCTGCTGGTACCACGATTGCGAATCAATTGAACGGCACTGCGTTTGAACTGCCGACTTTTGTTTGTGTACTGTTTGTCGGCGTCTTGCTGAGTAATGGTTTGTCGCTGCTGGTTGGATATAAGATTTTTGAGCGCGCGATTCAAGTGTTGGGTAACGTCAGCTTGTCGCTGTTTCTGGCGATGGCGCTGATGAGTTTGCGTTTGTGGGATCTGGCGACGCTGGCTTTGCCGGTCTTGCTGATCCTGACAGTACAGGCAGTGGCAATGGCAGCGTATGCCGCCTTTGTGACGTTCCGCGTGATGGGCTCGAATTACGATGCGGCAGTGCTGGCCGCTGGGCATTGTGGTTTTGGCTTGGGTGCAACGCCGACGGCGATTGCCAACATGCAGGCGGTGACAGGGCGCTTCGGACCGTCGCACGTGGCTTTCCTGGTGGTGCCTATGGTCAGCGCATTCTTTATCGACATCGCGAATGCGCTCGTCATTAAATTATTCCTGGCACTGCCGATTTATAACTGACAGTGCTGTAGGAATAATGTTGTGAGCTTGAACATGGACGCCAGCAATGGCGTCTTTTTTTGAAGCACTGCGTCAAATGCTGGTATTGACGCAGGCTGAAGGAGAGATTGCAGTGTCTGGAAGCAGGGCGCTATCAGGCGACCAATTTCTTGAACGTCGCCAAGACTGCATCACCTTTGAACGGTTTAACGATCCAACCCTTGATGCCGGCAGCCTTGCCGCGTTCTTTCATCAATGGTGAATTCTCGGTAGTCAGCATGATGATGTTGACGCTCGAGTTACCGAGTTCACTACGGATTTTTTCTGCCATCGTGAGGCCATCCATATTCGGCATATTCACGTCGGAGATCACGAGCTTGATGCTGCTATCACTCTTCAGCTTGGCCAAGCCATCGCGACCATCCACGGCGAGGATGACATCCAGATCGTTCTTCTTCAAAAAATCGCCCACTTCATTGCGGACTGTGGCGGAATCGTCGACTACCAGTATTTGTGCCATGTTTTTCTTTTCGTTTAATTAAAATAATTCAAGCTCGCCGGTATTGGCGTTTTCTTCATCTTCTGTCACTTCAAAATCCAGATCGGCATACGCACTGACGCACAGACTGACGTGGAAGAGTGCTGCGCCATCGACGCCAACTACAAAATGCTGAACGTGGCTGCAATTGAGCATTTGTATGTAGCTCATGCACTGCCCATCGATGAAGTTGGGTGTGGACATGCCTATGTGCGGGAAGAATGCACCCAGTTCACGATTCAGAATGCCGCAGCAAAGATTGCCGTATTCCGCAAGTGCATCGTGGAAGGATTGTTGATTCATTTCTTCTACTTGCATGCCATTCATGCGTGCCATGTATTCCATGGTTGTGGCATCTGCCTTGAAATGGATCATCACCATCAAGCGGAACAAATAGGAAGAAACGGTGAGAACGACGGATTCCTGGCCTTCGATTCCTGTCACGTCGCTGGTGATGCCGATGTCGCAGTTTTCTATCGAGCCGGGCAGGCTGGCTTTCAGCGAGCGTATGAGTAAATGGTCAAAACCGTCTTGTGCTTGTGTGCTGATCATGATGCTTTATGTGGTGAGCGCTTCTTTGGTTTTGTCGTTGGCCAGATTCAGACCGATGACGGCACTGATGATCATCTTGCCGCCAGCCTGCAGATCCTGAAATGTCGTGGTGGTGATCAAATCGTTCTCATGCAGGTTGCTGCGGTAGCTCTTGGATAATTTCTCTGCACGCTGTGCCAGTGAGCGTACTTCGGAAGCGACCACGGCAAAGCCGCGACCGTGTTCGCCGGCGCGCGCTGCTTCAATGGAAGCGTTGAGAGCGACGATGATGACTTGATTGACGATCAGTGCGAACTCATCGTTCTTCACGCGCATTTCGCGGTTGTGCTTGATCAGCATGCCCATATCGTCATGCCAGCGTTCGAAGGTTTTGATCAAGCCCATCAGACGCGTGATGGTATCGGCGGCACGTTCGCAGTTTTCTACGGCGACTGCATTGCTGTCGGCATTGCGGTCCGACAGGCTTTGGATCAATTGCGCATGTTCTTCCTGCAATTGCGAGAGCTGATCCTGATTCAACAGTTTTTCCTGCTCCAGTAATTCCTGATGCTGCTCCATCTTTTGCTGCATATCCTGCATCACGTTTTGCAAATCCTGTTCCAGCGCCTGTGCTTGTGCAATATCAACCATGCCGGACAGACGCTGTCTCAGTTTTTTGATGCGCCATTGCTGGACGATGCCGCAACACAGCAGACCGAGTGCGAAAAAAATAATGGAGTTGAGCATGATGAAAATCGATTCTCTGTTCAGTTGTTCAAATGCGATGTGTCTTTATCGAGTGCTGGCACGCTCAGGCAACCTGACTATCGGTATCACCGGAATTAGGCGGTACGCTGCCGTGTTCCGACAATGGCGTCTGCAACAGTTCCTGCAACAGATCGTCGTCGGCTGCATCGGCTTTAACGGCAAACGCTGCCGGCAGTGAAACGATGATGCTGAACTGGCGGAAATCCGCACCCACGGCATTGTCGTCAAAGCGGATATCGATGTTGCCATTCTCGCGACTGACAAAAGCCAGCACCGCATCCATGCCAACACCTCGGCCGGAAACATCGGTGATTTTTTCAGCAGTGGAGAAGCCAGCTTGCAGGATCAAGCGCGCTGCAGCCAGATCGTCTAATTGTTCCGGTACATCGCTGAGGCCTTTTTCAGCGGCTATCTTGCGTATGCGATTCAACGCCAAGCCACGACCGTCGTCGCGCAATGAAATTTGCAGCATTTGATCTACCTGGCGCATGTGCAGGCTGATCTTGCCGGCTTCCGGCTTGCCTTGCGCAACGCGTACTTCCGGTGTTTCCAGGCCGTGATCCATCGCGTTGCGGATCAGGTGCATGAAGACATTTTTGAGCAAACCGCTAATCTGGTTATGGATGACGTAGCCGCCATCCTTGATGCTGATTGTCGGTGCTTTTTTGCCCAGTTCTTGTGCCAGAGCCGGCATCGATTCGATGACGCCTGCCAGCGTTTCATCGATGCGCTCGGTGCCAAGCAGGCGCAGAGTACGACGCACAGCATTGCGTACTGCGACCAGTTCATGCAGGTTGGCGGTATTGACGGTTTCCAGTCTGTGCAGGCTTTCTTGAATATGCTTCTTGTCTATCATCAAATGGCTATCGACCTTGCCACCGCGGCCCGGACCTTGACGGCTCAGGCTGACTTCATTGATGCGTGCATAACGCTCGACTGCAGCGCGGACGCCGGCCAGCTCATCCAGCAGCAGCGCTTGATCCCACGCACGGCCGCTATTCGGATCGCGCAATTCTTCGTAATGCTGTTCGGCTTCATGCACGATATCGGCCAGATGCAACAAGCCGTATGTGCGGCCATTGCCCTTGATGGTGTGCATATTGCGGAACAGCTTGGCGACGGCAAAGGCGCTGGCTTCGTTGTTGTGGCGGATCACGTGTTCGTTTTCATCGATAAACTTGATCGAACTGGTGATGAATTCGTGGAATTTATCCTGGCTGACGGCGAGGATTTCACCAATGATTTCGAGTTCACGTTTTTGTTCGTTGGCTTCTGCTGCGAGTTGGCGCAGTTCAGTCACATCGCGTACGCACAGCATCAGACGGACGATCATGTCGTTTTCATCAACGATAGGTGACCAGCTCAGATCGAGAATTTTGACACGGCCATCGGTCATGCGTTTTTCGATTTCGCCCACCATCAAATGCTGGTTGAACTCGAAGTTCATCAAGTCTTCACCTATGCAAGCACCGCCGATTGCTTCCATCTGCGCCAAGGTGTCTGCGCCAAGATTGGTATCGGCGAAGACGAAGTCCATGATGTCTCGGCCGACGATGTCTTTGGTTTCGAAGACAGTTTCCAGATAAGCCGAATACTCCGGATGGATCTTGTTGCCATCGACGATGGTCAAGATACCTTGCGGGATGTTTTGCAGCATGGTCTGGATGTCTGCGGTTTTTTGACGCACCAGTGCAGATGCTTCCTGAATTTTTTCCAGCATGCCGTTAAAGGCTTTGATCGAATGGCCAACTTCATCCATGCGCGCGATAGGCACGCGGCGTGTAAAGTCCTGACTCGCTGCGATTTCGCTCATCATTTTTTGCATGCGGCTGATAGGGCCGGTGATCTGGCGATACAGCAGGAAGCCGATGATAGTAAGGAAGATGACGGCGAAGATGGTGACGACAGTAATTGCAGTAGTGGTGGTCGCCAGATTTTCATTCAATGCGGCAATCGCGACGTCTTTACTGCGATTTTTTTCGATTCTGAGTGTGTCGATGATTTGTTCCAGTTCTTGCTGGAACTGCACCACATTACCGAACAGGGAAGCTTTAGCGATTTCATCCTTGCCAGCCAGCTTGAGCTTCATCGTGCTGTCGATGGCATCGAAGTAATTGACCAGACTTTCCTTCGCCTGTTCGACCAGGCCGCGTTGCGTTGGACTATCGACTTGCGCCAATTGCAGATCGAGTGCTTTTTCCAGTATGGCTTTCTTGCCGGTTAATTTTTCGTTGTTTTGTATCGCGATTTGTTCATCCGGCTCCGACACGATGGCCATAGCCGATAACTGCACTTCTTTAAGTTGCGCAACCAGATCGGACGACGCGAGTGTGCTGGGTACGACGCCTTCGGTCACCGTCCTTACTTCCACCGCGCTACCGCGCGACTGGAATACGGCATAGCCACCAATCAGCGAAATGGCAATGAAGGTGAAGATGACGAGGAGGGTGATGCGTAGGCGAATAGTCATGGCAGGAATTCCCATTAGATGTAAAGAGCAAGAGCCTCAGGTAGCACGCTCGGGTAATGGCGACCTCGACAGGCGATGCGGACTTTCAGTTGCTGGACGGAATTGTTGCACTGGAGCATGACAAGTTCATGACAAGAAGCTGTCGGGAAAATGCTTTAAACGCAATTGCTTTGCTTGGAAATGAGGATAAGGACGAAGGCGCGCCCGAATTTTTAGCGAGAGCAGGAGGGGAAGTTGATAGCTGCGTTGTTCTTTTTCAGGTGTTGAGCGTTCACTTGATCCGAACGCTCAACACGGACTAAAGGCCACGGACTAAAGGCGCGAGCAGTATCTTTAAGAAGATAGATGTTTTGTTATCCGTACTGTGCAGCTATGGATAGAAAACGACGGTGTTCTTCCGGAGGAACCAGCGAACCGCCGGTCGTCCAGATGACATGAGTTGCATCGTTCAGATGATGTTCCAAGTCATGGTGACGCAAGTAGGTGCGACCAGGGTCACTGTTCGTGAGCCAGTCAGGTCCACACACACCAGCTGCAGCCGAAGGCTCAAGCGCGATATCTTCTGTGCGCAGTACTTGTAGCAGTTGCGTGTACAACTGCCGGTCACTTACTGTGAAGACGCCAGATAACTGCACAGCCATTAAAGGACTAACAAGAGGTGATGCCTGACCGACAGCCAAGCCATCAGCTTCCGTAATGTTGTCCAAGCCTATGTCATAAACCGAAAGCGGCGTGTTTTGTTGAGATGCCAATTGCACCAGCATGCAAGGTGATGCGACTGGCTCTGCGAAGAAGCAATGCACATGCTCGCCGAACAATGCTTTGAGTCCGAAAGTAATGCCACCGGGCGCGCCACCAACACCACAAGGTATGTAGACGAAGAGCGGGTGAGTCGCATCGACAGTGCGTCCTGCTGCCTTCAGTTGCACAGCGAAATGTCGCGCAGCAGCGGCATAACCAAGAAACAGCATCAACGAATGCTCGTCATCGACAAAGTAACCATACGGATCGGCCTGCGATTGCGCTCGTCCAGCGGCTACCGCTGCTGCGTAATCGCCATCGTGTTCGACAACCTCGACGCCACGCAGGCGCAGACGATCTTTTTTCCACGCTTTGGCATCGGTGGACATGTGGACGACAGCTTTGAAACCCAATGCTGCTGCCATCACGCCTATGCTCAGTCCCAGATTGCCCGTGCTACCAACCGTGACGGTATAGCGAGCAAATAAAGTGCGTGCCGCTTCGGATGCAAGTTGCAGACGATCGCCATCAGGAAGAAGGAGGCCATGATCGATGGCAATCGATTCTGCCAAAGCCAATATTTCGTGGAATCCACCGCGTGCCTTGATGGAGCCGGCGATAGGTAGCGCATGGTCGGCTTTGATGAACCAGCTGCCAGCGCATTCTGGATCGCTGCTCATCGTTTGCTGTAATTGCGGCGTGGCGATTAATTCAGATTCGATCCGGCCAGCGCTAGCCTTCAATTCCGGGAAAAGTGTTGCCATTAGCCCGGCACAGCGCGCGAGTCGTGCTTCGGCTTCGGCCACATCGGCAATGCCGGGAGCATCCTTGGGAAGCGAACTGCCCAAGCCAGGATTAAGCCACAGCAAGGGTGTGCGTGACTGTAGCTGTGCTAATAGATTGGATGGAAAACTTTTCAGTATAGAATTCATGGAAGGCAATTGTACGAGCAATGATTTATAGGGTTAGGTGATGATCCTAAGGCTATAAGCCTATTCTGAAAAATGATATTTCCTACTTATAGCATTAGCTATACTAATTCGAATGCAACTTCATCCATCGATACTTGCGAACCTGCGCTGCTTTGAAGTGGCAGCGCGTCTGCTTAATTTCACCAAGGCCGCACAAGCGCTTAATCTTACCCAGAGTGCCGTCAGCCAGCAGATCCGACATCTTGAGGAAAATCTCGGTTATCCGCTATTTGTGCGCCGGCATCGCAGTCTGATTCTTACCGATAAGGGACAGGCGCTGTTTGAATGTGCGAGCCGGATTTTTCTTGATATAGAACAAACGCTCAGACGTTTGGAGCCAGCGGAGGCTCCCTTGCAAGTCAACTGTTTGCCGTCTTTTGCACTGCAATGGTTGATGCCGCGTCTAAGCGATTTTCAGCATCTGCACCCGGCAATTGCAGTGCGGCTGAAAGCAGAATTCCAGACTCTGGATCTGCATGCGATGCAGGCCGATGATATCGACGTAGCGATACGCTTCGATCCCGGGCAATACGGCAATCTGCAAGCAGAGCGGATACTTGATGAATATCTGATGCCGGTAGCAACACCAAAATTTCTCTCGGAACATCCGGCATTTGCCGCCGGGCAGTCGCTGCAAGGCGTGACTCTGCTGCATGATGCAACGCCATGGAGTGGGGCGCCCGAGTTCATTGAATGGCGTACATGGATGGAGGCGGAACGTCCTGATTGGTTAGCTGAGTTGGGTGGAATACAGTTCAATCTGGCGAGTTTGGTCATAGGTGCGGCACTCAATCACCAAGGCGTCGCCATGGCGCGTACTGCGCTGGTACTCGACGAAATCAAAAGTGGCCGGCTGGTGAAGGTGTTCGATCGTTTGGTACCGTCCCCGGCGCACTATATGTTGTTGATCCAGCGCGCAGATGATCGTCGTACAGCAGTGTTTTCTCTGTGGTTAAAAGAGGAATGTCATCGGTTCAGCGATGAGCGTCGACAATTGTTATTGATATAAATGCTTAGTTGACATTTAAATTAGGCGATTAACTGCAATTTTGTATTTCGAATGGCCCAGTGCCAACTGGCGTATCTCTTCAATTTCCCCTCTGTAAACACCAAGAAATGACGTGTCCTGCACACATTTTTTATATATCGTATAATGACGATATTAAATTTCAAGAAAGACGATATTTATTTCGTCTTTTGACGAAAAGCTAACAAAAAGGATAACCCCATGGACATAGACGCGATCCACAAGGCGCTGGCCAATCCGGTACGCAGGCAGATTCTGAACTGGCTGAAGTCGCCTGGAGAGTATTTTGCCGAGCAGGAACATCCGCTGGATTTCGGCGTGTGCTGCGGCATGATCGACAAGCGTAGTGGTTTGTCGCAGTCAACTATTTCCGCTCACTTGGCGACTTTGCAAGCGGCGGAACTCATCGTGCCTAGACGCATCGGTCAATGGGTTTTCTTCAAACGTAACGAAGCCACGATTCAAGCCTTTCTCGATTCGATACACGGCGATCTGTAAAACCCTTATTCAAAGAAAGACTGTATGCCTTTAGCTTTACTTATATTGGCGCTAAGCGCTTTTGCCATAGGCACCACCGAATTCGTGATCATGGGCTTGCTGCCTGATGTGGCGCGCAGTTTGTCGGTATCAATTCCGAGCGCTGGCTGGCTGATCAGCGGTTATGCGCTGGGCGTTGCCATAGGTGCGCCGATCATGGCGGTAGCAACGGCTTCCTTGCCGCGCAAGCGTGCCTTGTTGTTATTGATGGGAATTTTCATCGTCGGCAACGTCTTGTGTGCAGTGGCGACTGATTACAACTTCCTGATGGTGGCGCGCATCATCACGGCCTTATGCCATGGCGCATTTTTTGGTATCGGTTCTGTGGTTGCTGCGAGTCTGGTGCCAGAGAATAAAAAAGCATCAGCAGTTGCATTGATGTTCACCGGTTTGACCTTGGCGAACGTGCTTGGTGTGCCGCTGGGTACCGCACTTGGTCAAGTCGCCGGTTGGCAGATGCCATTCTGGGTCGTCGCTGTTCTTGGCGTGTTGTCGCTGATTGGTTTGTGGCGTGTGATGCCGAGCGGGCACGATGAAGAAAAAACAGATCTGCGTGCAGAAATTGGTCAGTTGCGTAATGCCGGTTTGTGGGCAGCGCTGTCAACTACGATGCTGTTCTCTGCCGCGACCTTCGCCTTGTTTACTTACGTTGCTCCTTTGCTGGAAGACGTGACACATCTGTCGCCACAAGGCATTACCTGGACCTTGTTTTTGATCGGCCTTGGTTTGACGGTCGGTAATTACATCGGCGGTCGTTTGGCTGACTGGAGCTTGGGTACTGCGTTGACGGGAATTTTCATCGTGTTGGCAGTGGTCAGTTCCATCGTGCGCTGGACCAGCCCAAGTTTGATTCCGGTGGAAATCAATCTCTTCCTGTGGGCGATGGTCTCCTTCGCTGCGGTTCCAGGCTTGCAGGTCAACGTCATGATATTCGGCAAGGCTGCACCTAACCTGGCAGCGACATTGAATATCGGCGCATTTAATTTAGGTAATGCACTTGGTGCATGGGTCGGCGGCTCTGTCATCAGCGCCGGTCTTGGATTGCAAGCAGTACCGTTGGCAGCAGGAGCACTCGCGCTGACGGCAGTTTTGGCAATGCGCGTATCACTGCGCCTTGCTCGCGACGAAGTGCCGGCATGTGCCGCTGCCGTCGCTTGATTTAAACAATTTTTCTGGAAAGAACATCATGACGAATCATTTATTTACCCCGATTAAAGTTGGCGACATCACTCTTCCTAACCGCGTGATCATGGCGCCTTTGACGCGTCTGCGTTCCAGCGCAGGCCGTGTACCAAATGCACTGATGGCCGATTACTACGCACAGCGTGCGTCGGCCGGCATGATTCTTAGTGAAGCCACCTCGGTCACGCCGCAAGGTGTCGGCTATCCAGATTCGCCAGGCATCTGGTCGGAAGGGCAGGTAGAAGGTTGGAAGCTGGTAACCGACGCCGTGCACAAGGCAGGTGGACGCATTTATCTGCAACTCTGGCATGTAGGCCGTATCTCTGATCCGGTTTATCTGAATGGTGAATTACCGGTTGCGCCAAGTGCAATCGCTGCAGAAGGACATGTCAGTCTGGTACGTCCCAAAAAGGAATATGTCGTGCCGCGTGCGCTGGATCTGACAGAAATTCCTGGTGTAGTTGCTGCCTATCGCAAGGGTGCCGAGAATGCAAAACTTGCCGGCTTTGATGGTGTCGAAGTGCACGGTGCGAACGGCTACTTGCTCGATCAGTTTTTGCAAGACAGCACGAACAAGCGTACGGATGTGTATGGTGGTTCGATTGAGAATCGTGCACGCCTGTTATTGGAAGTTGTAGACGCATGTGTTGACGTCTGGGGTAAAGATCGCGTCGGCTTGCACTTGTCGCCACGTGGCGCATCGCATTCAATCAGTGACAGTAATCCACTCGCCACTTTTGGCTATGTGATGAAGGAGCTGGATCGTCGTGGTATCGCATTCGTCTGCGTACGCGAGGTGCTTGGTGATGATCGTCTTGGTCCGCAGTTGAAAAAACTGTTCCACGGTGTGTATATCGTCAACGATGGCTTGTCGAAAGAATCCGCTGAGAAGGCACTGCAGGCAGGTGAAGCTGACGCGGCAGCATTCGGTCGCGTCTTTATAGCCAATCCCGATTTGCCGGCGCGCTTGCAAAAGAATGCGGATTTGAATCCACCGAACGCAGAAACTTTCTACGGTGGTGGTGCGCAAGGCTATACGGATTATCCAGCGCTGGCATGATTGTTTTGATGCGCATCCACTGATAGCGAGTTGGATGCGCAGTTTTCCTACAAGCCGATGCCGAAAATGCGTCGGCTTTCTATTGTCACCAACTCGTGGTGTTGTGGATGCTTGCGTAAGTAATGCACGAGAAAGCCGCACACAGGCACGATGCGTTTGCCCTGACTGCGCACATATTCCATAGCCTGATTCGCCAGCAGCGAGCCAAATCCCTGACCGGCAAGCGCCGGTACTACTTCCGTGTGCATGACCATGCATACCTGATCGAATACGTAATAGTCGATGAAGCCGATCAGACGGCCATCATCTATCCATTCGTAGCGTTGGAGGGGCGTTTCTTCAGATTCGGAGGCGTGCTTCATGGCGTCAGGATAAATCAATTGCTTGGACCGCATCTCGGGTTTATGCAGTACGTTCCAGCGGTAGCCATAGAACAAATCGTGTTCCGCTCGCGCCAGATTGCCAGGCAACCGTACCGTCAACTGCACTCGCGCGTCGTCGCTGATTATGCAAACCACGTCCTGCGGCGCTGCGGAGCGCTTTTTCAATATCAAAGCCTTGGCCGTTGTCTTCTATGCTGACCGTTACGCCGTTGGCATCTATTGCAGTGCCAACCCGAATTTCATTCGCGCTGGTATGACGCAAGATGTTGGCGATACTTTCTTGCACGATACGAAGAATGTGTAGCGCGCTGGTAGGATCAAGCCATGTCAATGTTGGTAATTCTTGTACTTCCCACTGCAACGTAATGCCGGTATTTTCCAGCCGAGGCTCCAGGCGGAAGCGTAACGTCGCCAGCAATAGCAGCAAGTCAGCTTCGACCGGCTCCATTGAGTCTATGGTCAGCTTCAAATCATCCAGACAGTCCTTGAGAATTTGCGAGATATTCAAATCGCTGACATCACCTTGTTCAACTGATCGAATTGCACTGATCAGCGATGAACCTAAACCGTCGTGCATGTCCTGCATCAGACGTTGGCGCTCGTCGCTGATCGTCCGTCGGAATTCTGCTTCACGCAAGCGCTGATGACTCAGCTCCAGTTCGGCTTCTCGGGCTTGCAGGCGTTGTGCCAGATTCGCATTGGCCTGTTCTACTTCACCAATCGCATTGATATAGCGTCGATACATCAATATGCCGAACACGCTGAAGCAGACCGCATTGGTATAAGCACCCAGATACCAACCTTCCGGACTGATGAAATTGTTTTGCAACAGCCAGTCATCCACACCGAACAAGGTGCAAACGAGAATGCCAACCGCCACCAACCGTCCTTCAGTTGAAACACGCCAGGCGTTGATGCCGCCTACCAGGCCAGCGGTAGCTCCCATCACCGCTGCGACCAGATAGATCAATGGCGTGACCTTGGGCGTATTAGGCAAGACGGCTAGCACCGGCAGCGTGAGTACGCCTATCAGTATGGTTGTAGTGACCAGCGCACGCGTCAGCCAGATGAGCGGACGACCATGCAACTGGCGCAGGAAGAAATGCACTGCAGTAACCAGCCAGAACAGGGCGTTGACCGTCAACCAGGCGAACCAGTCGTTGGCGATCGGCAGGTCCGTATAAAAATGCAGGCCGCGCAGAAAGCCTGTAGCAGCGAGGTTGAAGAACAGCAGATAGCCGATTTCATGACGTCGCCGCATCCAGACAAATAGCGCGAATATGCCAACGGCCATGAATGCAGTACTGAGCATCGCCGGCAATTCCTGTTGCAACCATAAGCGCAAGTGGTAACGCGCATAGAGAGATTCGGTCGGACCGACCCACAGCGACGATAGGGCGACTTGGGTATGCGCCGTATGTTCTAGTCGGATCAAAATTTCGTGTAGAGGTACGTTGTCGTCAGATCGATTCAGTTCCACCCACAGCGGTGTGCGGCTGCTATTCCACAAGGGGCCGTTCTGCTGTGCTCTATGTACTAGATGACCATTTACATACACGGCAATGGTGCCGTCGGTTCGCACGCGGCTGGCATATAGGGCCAATGTTTGTTTATTGGTCGCGATATTCGGAAGCTGCAATCTGAACCAAGTCGTTCGGCTGCCGACTGATGCACGGGCGCCATTGGCTTGCTTCAACAGGGCGATTGGTGGCGCAAAAGGCAAGGTAACCATTTGCCAGTTTGACGGCAGAGTCTGGCTATCGATACTGGAAGGAGTGAGCGGGCTGAAACCGGTAGCATCGGTGACTTGCCATTGTGCTTGTTGCAGCTTTAGATCGGCATCTGATTTGCCATAACCACCCATCGAAAATGCACCGACCAGCGCAAGCAAGACCACTGAAAATATCAGCAAAAGTGCTGAGAGCAATGCCGAGCGTCGGTTCATTGTTCAGACTGTCCTATCGCTAATAGCAGAGGCAATGATGGGTACGGCATGACGGTAGGCTCTGCTAATCCGACAACAAGCCCTGTGTCCTGGCCTCATAGAGTGCTTCTGCTTTAGAGGTGACTTTGAGCTTGCTGTAAATACGTCGCACGAACGTACGGACTGTGAAATGAGATAGCTGCATCAGCTTGGCAATTTCTTGTGCCGTAAAACCTTTGCTGATGAAATCCAGGACTTCTTTTTCGCGTGCAGACAGCAAGGTCGCAAGGTCCTCAGCCTGTGGCGGGCTACTTGTGCTGCTTGCAGCATTGGGCCGAAAACGCGCCAGAATCTGACGCGCAATGATAGGACTGATCGGGCTGCCGCCATTGGCGATGCTGCGAATCTCGTCGATCATTTTGGCTTGTGAGCTATCTTTTAGCAGATAGCCCGCAGCACCAGATTCAATCGAACGCATCACGTGCGTCTCATCGCCAAAATTGGTGCTGACCATGATGCTGCAACTCGGCCACTGCACTACAGCGGCCTGAATCACATCTATCCCCGAACCATCCGGCAAACCTAAATCGACCAGTAATACATCCGCAGGCGGACCTTGCAACAAAGCCAATCCTTCTGCTCGGGTACCTGCCATACCAACCAGTTGCATATCCGGTGCCGACAGCACAACTTTGCTTAATGCTTCACGAAAGCTTGGGTCGTCCTCGACGATGACGACGTGGATGGGGAGTGATTCCTGAGTAGTGGTAGGGGAATTCATGGGTCAGCCATTGTACGCCGGACTGTAAACGTTCCGTGTAGCACATTTGTTCTACATACAAGAACAGCCGCTCTACATATAGTCATGGCACTTAAAAATACCATAAAAGCGCACGTGGCTTGGCGAGGAAGGGCGGCGTAACGCTTTGGATTTTGTTGCCGAAGCATGCTCCGGCCGTTGACAGGGAATAGCAAAATGAACCATATCTACCGACTAGTCTGGAGCCAGTTAGCCAATGCCTGGATTGCCGTTGCAGAAAATGCGAAAGCACACGGTAAGGCAATCGGCGCGCGCAAGTTAAGTGTCAGTGCACTGGTATTGTCAGGTGGAGCATTGTTCACACCATTTGCCTATGCTGCCAGCGCGGCCGATGCGACAGTTACTCTCGGTAACGGTAACGTCAATACGGTCGGCAATACCACCACCATCAATCAGCATACGCAGAACATCGCGATTGACTGGGTCGGTTTATCGACGGCTGCGAATGAAGCGCTGATCTTCAATCAACCCAACTCTGCTGCGATTGCACTGAACCGCATCACCGGCTCCAGCCCCAGTACTTTGCTCGGCAGCCTGACGGCAAATGGACAAGTCTTCATCCTGAATCCGAATGGCGTCTTGTTCGGTGCCGGTGCGCAGGTGAATGTCGGTGGTCTTGTTGCGTCTACGCTGAGCATGAGCAATGCGGATCTGGCAGCAGGACGCATGGTCTTTGCGCTGGACGGCAATGCCAATGGCAGTGTGATCAATAAAGGAACGATCAATGCCGCAGATGGCGGCTATGTCGCGCTGATCGCCGGTACGGTACGCAATGAAGGCAATATCAATGCACGTCTGGGTACTGCATTGCTGGCCGCCGGTAACAAGGTCACGCTCAATATCAACAACGGTAGCCTGCTCGGCTACAGCATAGATCATGGCGCATTGAATGCGCTGGCCGAGAACAAGCAACTGATACAGGCGAATGGCGGACAAGTCTTGATGTCGGCCAAGGCGCTGAATAATCTGACGACTGCCGTTGTGAACAACACCGGCATCATCGAAGCGAAGACGGTAGAGAATCGCAACGGTCGCATCATGCTGATGGGCGATATGGAAGTCGGCACGGTTAACGTCGGCGGCACGTTGGATGCGTCTGCACCGACCGGTGGCGACGGCGGCTTTGTCGAAACATCAGCAGCTCACGTCAAGGTTGCGACAGGTACCAAGGTCACGACGAAGGCCGCCAATGGCAAGACCGGCAAATGGCTGATCGATCCCAACGACTTCACGATTGCGGCTAGCGGTGGCGACATGACCGGCGCCGATGTGTCTGCTACGTTGAACAACACTGACTTTGAAATTCAAACTGCGACGATGGGTACGGCGGGTGGCAACGGCGACATCAACGTCAACGATGCCGTGACGTGGAATGCAGCAACGACACTGACGCTCAACGCCGAACGCAACATCAATATCAATCAAAGCATTACCGCGCAGAGCGCCAACGGCAAGCTGGCGCTGGCGTATGGACAAGGCGCAGTCAATGCGGGCAATACCGCCAACTACAACGTCAATGCACCGATCAACCTGAAGGCGGGCAACAACTTCAGCACAAAACTCGGTAGCGACGGCAATACGGTCCAATACCAGGTCATCACGGATCTAGGGAATGCTGGCAGCGGGACCGGCACCGACCTGCAAGGCATCAACGGCAATCTGACGGGCAATTATGTTCTTGGCAGCGATATTGATGCATTCATTGCCAGAGACTGGATTGGTGGTTTCAACCCGATTGGAACTTTCGGCGGTGTTTTTGACGGTCTGGGGCATGTCATTCGTAACCTGACCATCAACCAATCGACCCAAAGTAGCGTCGGCTTGTTTGGCTCCGCCGTGGGCGCAACCATTCGTAATGTAGGCCTCGTCGACGGGAGCGTTAAAGGAAAGGATTCCGTTGGTGCGCTGGTTGGCGTGGTGTTGAACAGTACGATCTCCAATACGTATTCGACACTCCTCGTGAGCGGGCATTCAAGCGTGGGTGGACTGGTTGGTTCTCTCAATAATGGTGTGAGTATCAGTAACTCCTATGCCACCGGTGCGGTGAAGGGCAGCGATCTTCCGAATGGAAATACTTCGATCGATGTAGGTGGATTGGCAGGATCCAATGAGGGCAATATTAAAAATTCCTATGCCACCGGTGCCGTTACCGGGACGCTGTATGTTGGTGGCCTGGTAGGCAGCAACCGTGGCGCGGTGAGCAATGTGTATGCAACAGGTAATGTGACGGCCACTTCCAACGGCACTGTCGGTGGTCTGGTCGGAAATAACGCTGCTGGAAGCAGTATTTCCAATGCATATTCAACCGGAAAAGTCACAGGCTTTATGTATAACGGCGGATTGGTTGGTTATAACGAAGGGGTCATCGACCATGCCTATGCGACAGGCAAGGTGACAGGCGATACGCTTTCTGGAGGACTGATTGGTTATAACGCTCGCAGCGGCGCAGTCGTCAACAGTTACTGGGATGGCGTAACAACTGCTCAATCCAGCGCCGCGGGTGGTATTGCCAGTGGTTCTTCGGTCAATGCCACCATGATCTCGGGCAGCAGTGCCTACAGTCGCTCCAGCTATGCCAATCTTGGCACGTGGAATCAGGTATTCGGCGGTGCGTGGGTAGCAACTGACAGCAGTGGCCAGACATGGGTCATGTTTGAAGGATCAACACGCCCATTTTTGTATAGCGAGTATTCGACTTCGATAAAAAACGCGCATCAGTTGCAGTTGATGGGACTGAATGTAACGGCCAATTACACGCTGGCGAATGATATCGATGCGAGTGCAACCAACGGCAGCAATGCGAGCGGCATGTGGAGTACGCAAGGCTTCGCTCCTGTCGGTAACCTTTACGGCTGGGAGTTCACTGGTTCCTTCGATGGGCAGAATCACGTCATCAGCAATCTGACGATCAATATGCCGACAATGGATTATGTCGGTTTGTTTCGTTCCGTCATTGGCAGCGCGATTCGCGACGTCAGTCTGGTCGGTGGCAGTATCTCCGGTCACGACTATGTCGGCGGCCTGGCCGGCAGTCTGAATGGCGGCACGGTAGACAATGTCCATGCGGGCGCTACCGTCCTCGGCAACTACGACGTCGGCGGGTTGATCGGCTACAACAACGGTGGCGTCCTCGACACTGTGTCCGCTTCGGGCAATGTGCGGGGCGATAGCGGCAATGCAGGCGGTCTGGTCGGTGAAAACAGGGGCAACATCAGCAATGCCTATGCAACGGGCAATGTCATGGGTACCGATACTCTTAACGGCCAAAATGTCGGCGGTCTGGTCGGCTACAACAGCAGCGGCAGCACGATCGAGAACGCTTACGCAAGCGGCGACGTCAATGCCGATTTTGACGTGGGTTCAGCCGGTGGTCTGATTGGCTACAACGAAGGCACGCTCACCAATGTCCACGCAGCAGGAAAGGCAAACGGTTATTACGCAGGTGGTCTGGTCGGAGAGAACTGGGGCGACATCAGCAATGCCTATGCAACGGGTAGGGTTGCGGGTGCTTACGCCGGCGGTCTGGTAGGCAGCAACAATGCCAACATCACAGACTCGCATGCAAGTGGAAACGTAACCGGGTTGCAGGATGTTGTATTCGGTGGTTATGTTGGCGGCCTGATCGGTTTGAATGGCGGCGATATCACAAGATCGTACGCAACAGGTGATGTGAATGGACAGGCATCGCAGTATGCCGGTGGTTTGATCGGTAATAACTCAGGTCTCATTACAGATTCATACGCCAAAGGTAACGTCACTGGTGGCGATGATATTCACGACTATGCCGGTGGCTTGATTGGCAAGAATAGTCGACGCATCACGGGCTCGTATGCAACCGGTAATGTGACCGGTTACTACGCTGGCGGTTTGGTCGGGAGCAGTTCTGGACAAATCACCGATTCTTATACGAGCGGTACTGGTACCGTGACAGGATATTACGCAGGTGGCCTCGTTGGCTACAGTTCCAGCACGATTACTGGCTCCCATGCGACCGGTACAGTAATCGGTAATGACACGATGTTGGATCAGACCGGTTATACCGGCGGGCTGGTGGGCCAGAGCGATGGAAATATCAGCAACTCCTACGCCACCGGTGTGGTGACTGGTCAGCGTGAAGGCTTTGCGGGCGGCCTTGTGGGTCAGAGCTCTGCAAGTATCACTGGTTCCCATGCCGAAGGCGCAGTGACGGGGTATTACACGGGCGGATTGGTTGGCAAAAGTTTTTCATCTATCAATACGTCCTATGCTACCGGTGATGTTAAAGGTTACATAGTCGGCGGACTGGTCGGCGAAGCCGGGGGAAATATCTCCGGCTCCTATGCCACTGGCGATGTAAACGGCAGTACCGTCAGTAACAGCAGCGGTGTGTCGGACGGTCATGCAGGTGGTTTGGTCGGCTATAACTCCGGTACGATCAATGATGTCTATGCAAGCGGCAACGTGAGCGGACCACAAGATGGTAATGCCGGTGGTTTGATCGGTTACAACAACGGGGCAACCATCAGTAATGCCAATGCGATCGGCAACGTTACCGGTCGTGTTGCAGGCGGCTTGATCGGGGAGAACGTCTTTGGTGATCTTAATTCCGTTTATGCGAAGGGTGTCGTTACCGGCGATACCAACGCTGGCGGTCTTGTAGGAACAAACAGCGGCAATATCCGCGACGCTTATGCGACTGGTGTAGTGACTGGCTACAATGCGGGCGGTTTGATCGGCTACAACACGCTGGGTACGATAGAACGTGTTTACGCAATCGGCGACGTGACGGGGCAGGCAAGCGGTAATGCCGGCGGCTTGATCGGTGATCACCACAGTCTGGGTGTTGTCAGCAACGCCTATGCGACGGGCGATGTAATCGGCGGGCAAAGCGGTAATGCGGGTGGCCTGATAGGTAGTATCAGCGATTATGGTTCTGTTACCAATGCCTATGCAACAGGCGACGTCACGGCGCAGCAGAACGGTTACGCAGGTGGGATCGTTGGTTATAACAGTGCAGGCACGATCAGCTATGTATATGCCACTGGCAAAGTGCGTGGTCTTGCTGGAATTCTTGGTGGGGTGGCCGGTTATAACGGTTGGAGTATTTACAACGCACTGTGGAACTCTCAAACATCTGGTAACGGGATAGCCGTCGGCGACTTCGGTGGCGGAAGCAGCGGTGCCAACGGAATCAGCGCTATTAATAATACGCTTGCGAGTCAGAAAGCGACCTTTGCCAACGCAGGTTGGGATATAGACGCAACTGGCGGCACTGGCACGATCTGGCGCATCTATGAAGGACAGAGCGGACCGTTGTTACGTTCCTTCCTCACAGCGGTCACGGTCACTGGCGATGCAAGCGGCAAGACCTACGACGGCTCGACCAACACCTCAAGCGGCTACACCACCGATGTCAACGGAGCGGTGCTGGATGGCGGCCTGATCTATACCAGCGACTCGAAGAACGTCGGTAGCTACAGCACGGCAAACAGCACACTGACACAGTCAGGACTGTATTCCGGCCAGCAGGGTTACGACATCAGCTATGCAGATGCCAGCCTGACGATCAGCAAAGCAGATTTGACGGTCACTGCGCAGCAAACTACTAAGGTCTATGACGGCACGACGAGCGCAGGCAATGCCGTCGTTGGTGCATTAGCAGGCGCTGCAGCTGGCGAATCTATTCTGACGGGTGGCAGTCAATCCTATCTCGACAAGAATGCTGGCGACAACAAAACCGTTAGCGCCGCAGCAGTCACGATCAAGGACGCGGGCGGTACCAACGTCAGCGCCAACTACAACATCACGTATGTCGATGATGTCGCTAGCACAATCAGCAAGGCCGACCTGACTGTTACCGCACAGCAGACGAGCAAAACCTATGACGGCACATTGAATGCCGCCGGCAACGGCATTGCCGGCACGCTGGCTGGCCTGGGCGACACGGTCGCCTCGACGGGCAGCCAGACTTTCCTCGACAAGAACGCTGGTGACAACAAGGCGGTACGTGCCAACGGAGTAACCATCGAAGATGTTGGTGGCGCTGACATGACTGGCAACTACAACATCAGCTATGTCGATAACACCAGCAGCACGATCAATAAAGCTGACCTGATCGTCACCGCGCAACAGGTAGTCAAAACCTATGACGGTACGCTGAATGCAAGCGGTAGCGGCATAGCGGATACGCTGGCCGGCGTGGGTGACTCGGTGAGTGCTAACGGAAGTCAGACGTTCCTCGACAAGAATGCCGGCTCTGGCAAAACCGTACGCGCCAGTGGAGTAACCATTGAAGATGCTGGTGGCGCTGACATGACTGGCAACTACAACATCAGCTATGTCGATAACACCAGCAGCACGATCAATAAAGCAGATCTGAACGTCACAGCTAACGGCATCGACAAGATTTATAACGGTCTGACGAATGCATCGGTCACGTACAACGATGATCGTATTACCGGTGATGTATTGAACTTTACTGGTAATGCGAGCTTCAACGACAAGAACGTTGGCAACAACAAGACTGTCGACGTCAACAACATCATTCTGAGTGGCACCGATGCGGGTAACTACAACCTGATCTCCAATGTTGCTAGTACCTCAGCAAATATCACACCGGCATCGCTGATCGTTACGGCCAATTCCGCCAACAAGTTCTATGACGGTATTGCTTATGGCGGTGGTAACGGCAGCACGATTGCTGGCTTCGTCAATGGCGAAACGATAGCCGATCTGTTCGGTTCCCTTAATTACGGCGGCACGGCGCAGGGTGCGACTGGCATCGGCAATTACACGATCACGGCAAATGGATTGAGTAGTAGCAATTACACGATGACTTTCGTTAATGGTGCGCTCGTCATCAATCCTGTCAGTCAAAGTAGCGCGGCGTTAGGTGGCTCCACATTGGAATCTGCTTATAACTCTGCGATCAATGCTGTCAGCAGCGGTCTCGATAAATCCGACAAGAGCAAGGAGATGCAGCTTGCTCTGATGGCTGCGCAGGAAAAGGGCAAGCAAGCCGCTGATGCGTCGCAAATTACGCCACGTCTGAACTTCACTGGCTGCGGCATGCAAATGCCGAGCGGCGCGGGCTGTTAGTAAACACAGATTGCCAGGAAATTTTTCTTTCTCATTTATTTCATTTTTCAGTTAGCCCGACCTTATGACGTTCTCTGCTCGTTGCAATAAATCACCGCTCTTGTGTGCACTGACATTAACGCTGCTGCATAGCGTCACCAGTTCTGCGCAAACACCACCTAATGCCGGGCAGATCCTCCGTGAATTGCAGCAACAGCCAGAACTGACCGCTCCCAAGGCAGGTCCTTCTGTCGAGGTGGAAGAACGTGCATTGAGTGCAGCAGTCGGGGATGAAACAAGCTTTGACGTCAAGACGATTCTGATCAGTGGCAACACAGTGATTCCGACCGCAACGCTGCAGTCGCTGGTGGCTGATCTGGAAGGTAGTTCGCGCACCTTGAAAGATTTGAACGCTGCCACAGCGCGTATCACGGCGTATTACCGCGAACAGGGTTATCCCGTTGCACGTGCCTATTTACCTGCACAGGAAATCAAAAATGGCACCGTCACGATAGCCATCGTTGAAGGGCGCATCTCTGCGCATCAACTGAAAAACCAATCGCGACTTTCGGATGAACGTGCGGCGGCGTATCTGAATCAGGTGCCCGATGGCGAAACGATACGTTCTGATCGTATCGATAGAGGTTTGCTGTTGTTGAACGACACGCCTGGCGTCAGCAATGCACGCGCAACCTTGCAGCCGGGTGCCAGTGTCGGCACATCGGATCTGGTCGTGCAGTTAGAACAGGGCGCGGCATATAACGGTAGCGTGGATTTCGATAACTACGGCAATCGTTATGTCGGTGAGTATCGTCTGAGCGGCACGCTCAACGTCAACAGCCCGCTCAAGATCGGTGACGTATTGACGGCCAATGTATTGACTAGCGGTGATGGGCTGAACTACGGACGTGTCGCTTATCAGTTGCCGGTTGGCAGCGACGGCTTGCGTATAGGCGCAGCGTATTTTGAAACGCGCTATGAGCTCGGCAAGGAATTCAAATCATTGAATGCACATGGCACAGCCAGCAGCACCAGCGTCTTTGCAGCTTACCCATTCATCCGTAGTCAACTCGCGAATCTGAACGGCACCTTGAGTTGGGAACAAAAGAAACTGAGCGATAGCGTCGATGCGACGCTGACAACAACCGACAAGAGTGCGAAGTTGATGACGGCTGGACTCTACGGCACGCGACAAGATGCTTTCGCTGGTGGCGGCATCAACAGCATGAGTTTGTCAGCAGTATTCGGTCAATTGGATATCAAGTCACCATCCGCACTGATCATCGATAAGGCATCGGCCAAAACTAATGGCAGTTATGCGCGCGTGTCTTACAACCTTGCACGACTACAACGACTGAACGATAGCAACACCTTGTATGTCACGGTGTATGGCCAGGAGGCAAGCAAGAACCTGGATTCTTCCGAAAAATTCGCATTGGGCGGTGCCACCGGTGTGCGTGCTTATCCACAAGGTGAAGGCATAGGTGATGAAGGCGTGTTGGCTACTGTTGAACTTCGTCATAACTTCAACGCGGCCTTGCAAGGCACATTGTTCTACGACACCGGCTCAGTAAAAATAAATCACACACCTTTTGGACCCGCAGCACCGAACACGCGCGCATTGGCTGGCGCAGGTATCGGTTTGAATGCGTTGTTCTCCAATGTCCAGATCAAGGCGTCTCTCGCCTGGCGCACCAGTAATGAAGATCCGATTTCCATACCGCAATCGGCTGTGCATACGCCGACATTGTGGGTACAAGCCAGCATCGGATTTTAAGAAAAATATAAAAACTATTTGACGTCGGCATTGAGAGAGACGACGCGCACTACTCACAAAATCAGGGATAAGAAAATGAAAATGAATCAACCGCAACGGACAGCACTCAGTTTGGCGATAGCCACAGCACTGACAGCAATGGCACCGACTGTGACGCTGGGACAGACTGTTATTTCTACCAATACAAACGCGACACAGCATTGGAGTGATGGCGACTTTACTGTCAATGCTGGAGTTTCATTATTCTCTGATGCAGGCGATACCGCCGTGTTTGGTGACGGCGGCGGTGTGCTGGGAATATTGACGAATAATGGAACGATCAATGGAGCAGATGGCGGCATCACCACCACCAACGACATAAATCGCTTGCATAACAATGGCAATATTCTGGGCGGTACTTACTATGGCATTGCCAATTTTAGCGCTACGATTAATGTATTCAGCAATGACGGCATTATCAATGGTATTGCTGGCGGCATACTCAATGACGGCAACATCGGAAGCTTCCTCAATGAGTCAGGCGGCGCTATCAGTAGCCTGGAAAATACAAACAATGGCACGATCACTGATTTCATAAACGACGGCACTATCAGCAAGCTGGAAAACAGCGGTGTGATCAATAGTTCTACGCCTTCTGGAATGGCACTGACTAATGGCGGCACGATTACCGTACTGGAAAACAATGCCAGTGGCACGATAGATAGTGTCTTGAATATCGGGACGATCAATACCTTGAATAATCAAGGCGTCATCGGAAGCTTCCACAATCAATCAAGCGGTATTATCAGTAGTCTGGAAAATGCAAACAATGGCACGATCACTGATTTCATAAACGACGGCACTATCAGCAAGCTGGAAAACAGCGGTGTGATTAATAGTTCCGCGTCTTATGGAATGGCACTGACTAATGGTGGCACGACTACCGTATTGGAAAACAAAGCCAGCGGCACGATAGACAGTGTCTTTAATATTGGCACGATCAATACCTTGAATAATCAAGGCACCATCAGCGGTCTGATTGGCTTGATAAATGGAGGCATTGTCGGCTCTGGCACAAGCATGGTCAGTCGCAGCGGACACATCGGCAATTTGACCAATAGCGGCACTATCGCTGGCGCGGGAGGTTCCGGCATTGCTAACTATGACGGCACCATCAGTACCCTGACCAATAGTGGCACCATCAGTAGCGAGTTCAGCGCTGCCATCTACAACAACACTGGTAGCGAAATCACGACCCTGAACAATACGGTAGGCGGCGTCATTGCTAGCACATGGGCGGATGGCATCTTTAATGCCGGTCTGATTGGAACAGTGAGCAATAGTGGCGATATCCACGGTGCTACAGGAATCAGCAATGGCGGTACGATAGGAAGCGGCACCACTGCAACCACATACACAGGAATGATAGGGACCTTAACTAATAGTGGCACGATCAGGGGTACGAGTAGTAGCGGTAACGTAGCAGGTATCAGTAACGCCTTCAACAGCAGTATCGGTACGCTCAACAACAGCGGCACGATCAGCAGCGATATCGCTGCCATTGTCAATGCTGGCACCATCACTACAATCAACAACAACGGCAGTGGCACCTTGGAAGGTGCGGTAGGGATAGGCAATATAGGCACGATCACGACACTGACAAACAATGGTCTGATTCACGGCGTTGCAAACGGCATCATGAATACGTCCGGGGGGGCGATAGGGGTATTGAACAATAGCGGTACCATCATTGGCGACAATCAAGCTGCCATCAGCAACAGTAGTTTGATCTCTGCCCTGAATAATAAAATCGGCGGCGTCATACAAAATGGCATTTCCAATAATTCCAACGGTTCCATCATTAGCCTGGACAACAAAGGCACGATCGCCGGCTCCAGCACGAGTACAACTGCCTATGCTTTATATAACGAAGGCAATATAGGAACGCTGAACAATAGTGGTTTGATCACATCGCCGGTCGATGCAATTTATCTCGATAGCAGCAGCACGCTGGGCATCCTCACCAATAGCGGCACCATAGCCGGCACCATCAGTAATTTCTCTACACAAGATCTTTACATCAACGGTGGCAGCGGTTCGACCTTCGGCTTGCTGACTGGCTCCAGCGGTGGAAAAGGTGTGGCAGATATCGGTCAGATCAACAATCAGAACGGGAATGTCGTATTCGGATCCGGCAATCAACTTCTCAATGACAACATCGATGTCGACGGCAATATCGTCGCCAATATAGGCGGCGTACTGCAGGTCAATAATCAAATCCACATCACAGGCGATTATCGTCAGGATGCTGCTGCAACACTGAACATAGGTGTGGCAGGCGGAGCCGTAACAAATGGCGTCAGCAGTGACCTCGGTTACGGTCGTCTGATTGTCTCCGGCAATGCCATCATCGATGCCGGTTCCAGCGTGATGCTGAAAAAAGTTACCAGCTACGGTTTTGCCAATGGTCAACGCTATCTGGTCGTGCAGGCAGATAGTGCTGGCACCAACTACAACGAAAGTACCTTGCGCTATGGAGCGACCGGCTTCAATGGCACAGTGAGCGGCAGTAGCGTTGTGGATGGTAGCAATCTGGATCTGGTGTTGACACTGGATGGCGGGACAGTCAATCAGGCGACCAACAGCAATGCGCAATCGACGCTCAACGGTCTCTTTAATTACACCGGTACCGATGCCGGTTTGATGAATCTGTTCAATGCAGTTGCTGCTGTCGGCTCAACAGAAGAAGGTAATCGTGCCGGTTCGCAACTGAGTCCAACTTCCGGCAAAGCGGGTGTCGCCGGTGCATCTACGGCAGTGTCGCAACAAGTCAACACCATCGCATTCAATCGTCTGGACAGTGGTTCGTCTGCACCGCAACAAGGTGGCAGCGGCTTGTCTGGTGGTGACGGCATGAGCAATAACGCTTTCTGGGGACAAGCCTTTGGTGGTCGTGCATCGGCTGATGCGCGTGATGGTGTTTCCGGCTATCACGCCAGTTACAGCGGTTTGCTGCTTGGTGCAGATACAGAGCTGAACAATCAATGGCGTGCTGGTGGCTTGTTCAACTATGCAAGCACATCGGTATCCAGCGACGGCGACAACGCTGGTAGTTACTCGCGCGTCAATTCGTATGGTGTGACGGCGTATGCCGGTTATACCGGCGAGCCGTGGTACGTCAACATGTCGGTCGGCGCGATGCGCAGCGATGTGAATGCACATCGTGTAGTGAACTTTGGCGGTTTCAATGGCATTGCCAATAGCAGTTACAACGGCATGCACTACATCGCCGCAGCACAAGCCGGTTATCCACTCAACTTTGATCATGTATTGCCTGGCCTGGTGCTGACGCCATTGGCTGGCTTGACCTATAGCACTCTGAAGCAAAACGGTTATACCGAAACCGGTGGCAACGGTGCCGCTTTGCAGGTAGGTAGCTCCGATACGCACTCAGTAAAAAGCGATCTGGGTGTCAAGTTGGAACGCAATTACAAGACCTCGTACGGCTTGTTGAAACCGACAGCGCAATTGCTGTGGCGTCATGAATACAGCGATACGCGCATGCAATCGGTCGCCAATTTCGCGGCAGATACATCTGGTGCGACGACCTTCGTGACCGCAGGAGCCAAGCCTGTCGCCAATACCGGCGTGTTGTCTTTGGGTCTGATATTGCTGCGCAATGAAAATTTGACGCTGTCGACTAACTACACGTTGGAATCAGGTGGTGGTTACACCTCTCAGACAGGTAGCTTGATGGCGCGTTGGCGTTTCTAAGGCGCGAGTTCAGCAAGGTTATATATGAGTCAAATCATTCTCCGCGATTGCACCAGTCAATTTTTGCCAGATAAGAAACGTGCGCGACATCGTACGTTTGCCGGCGTATGGAAACTGAAACCATTAAGTCTTGCCGTCACGGCCGCCTTGTCCATGATGGCAGCGCCGTCAGCGCAAGCGGATGCGCCGATTACGGGTTCGATCTCGGGGACGTACACATGGTCTGGCGGTGATCTGGCGATTAATCCCGGCGTTGCCATTAGTGGCGGAAGTACAGGCGTGATTGCCGGAGGCTCATCGCTTGGAACCTTGAGCAATAGCGGGCAACTCAGCGGAAGCTGGTTCGGTGTCTATGTCGATGGAAATGCGATAGAAGAAATAAACAATACCAGCAGTGGTTCCATTAACGGCAGCACGCATGGTATCGGCATTTATTCCAGTTCTAGCCTTGTTAGAACGCTGACGAACAGTGGAACAATAGGCACCATCGCGAATGGCTTCAATGGCATCTATAACGAAGGAACCATCAATACCCTGATCAATAACAGCGGCGCTGTCATTTCTGGCGGGAGCCTAAATGCAGCCATCTATAACTCGCGCACTATAGGAACAATAAGCAATAGCGGTCTTATTAGTGGCGGGACGAGTAGTCTGGGTGCGACCAGCTACTATAGTAATGGTATCGATAATCATCGGACGATTAATGTCATCAACAACAATAGCGGCGGAACCATTTACGGTCAATTCAACGGCGTCTACAACTATAGGGCATCGAGTACTGCGGTCATCACAGAACTGAATAATAGCGGCTTGATCGATGGTGGCGTTGCTGGTGTATATAACGATGATGGAGGGAAAATCACGACGCTGAATAATCGTATCGATGGGACGATCAGCGGTGGCTTGATCAACCAGAACATCATCACCACACTGAACAATGCCGGTACCATCACCGATCTAAGCACTGCTGTTACCAGTGTGAATGGTGGTGCCTATACGAACGGCATCACTGCCATCCATAATGTAAAGGGAACGATAGGGACTTTGAATAACAGCGGCATGATCAGTGCGATCAATGCGATTGTTATCGACAGCAATGCGACTATCACGACGCTCATCAATTCTGGAACGATAGCCGGCAACATCATCAACAATTCAACGCGAGCGCAAACTATCTCCGGCGGTACGGGTTCTGTTTTCGGTACATTAACCGGCCTCAATGGCGCCATCGGTCTGATTAGCAATACACACTCCAATTGGGTATTTGGCGGGGGCAATCTGCTGTTGAATGACAACATTAATGTTGGTACCAATAAGGTCATCAATTCGGCCGGTGTGTTGCAACTCAATAATCAGATCAACATTACTGGCAATTACCAGCAAAGCGCGGCGGCAACATTGAATATTGGTGTGGGCAGCAATGCGATTGCCAATGGCGCTATCAGCGACAGCGGTTACGGGCGGCTGATTGTTTCCGGTGCTGCCGTCATTGATGCCGGCTCAAGCGTGGATTTGAAAAAGAACGGCAGCTATCGATTCGCCAACGGCCAGCGCTATCTGGTTATTCAAGCTGCTAATGCCGGTAGCAATTACAACGAAAGCACATTGCAATATCAGGCAGACGGTTACAGAGGAAATATCACCGGCAGCACTATTGTCGATGGCAGTAATCTTGGTTTGCTACTGACGCTGGACGGTGAAGTCATCAATCCAGCCAACAATGCAAATGCACGATCATCACTAGAAGGTTTGTTCAAGTACACCGGAACTGATGCTGGCTTGATGAATTTGTTTAATGCAGGTGCGGCGCTTGATACACCAGAGGATGCCAATCGTGCAGGTTCGCAATTGGATCCGTCGGCGATGGCTGCCGGCGTTGCAGGTTCATCTACAACGGTTTCTCGCCAAGTCAGCGCCATCGCATTCGATCACTTGAACAACACTGCATCCGCGCCAACTGGTGGCAGTGGTTTATCCAGTGGTGATGGCAGCAGCGAGAGTGCGGCTTGGGGGCAAGCCTTTGGCGGTCGCGCATCGGACAAGGGACGCGATGGCATCTCCGGTTATCACGCCAGCTACAGCGGCTTGCTGCTCGGCGTAGACACAGCGCTAAACGATCAATGGCGCGTTGGCGGTCTGTTTAGTTATGCCACCACGTCGCTATCTAACGATGGCAATAACACTGGCAGTTATGCCAAGGTCGATTTCTACGGTTTGACCGCTTACGCCGGTTACACAAGCAAGCCGTGGTATCTAAACATGTCTATTGGCGCGATGCGCAACGATGTAAATGCACATCGTGCGATTAACTTTGCCGGTTTCAATGGCATTGCCAACAGCAGCTATAAGGGCATGCAGTACATCGCTGCGGTACAGGCGGGTTATCCGTTCAATGTGAACGATATGATCGTCACGCCGCTTGCGGGCCTCACATACAGTAGCTTGCGCATGGATGGCTATACGGAGACCGGTGGCAACGGCGCGGCTTTGCGTGTCGATGGCACGGATACGCATTCGCTGAAAAGTGATCTGGGTGCCAAGCTGGAGCGCACATACAAAACCTCATACGGTTTGCTGAAGCCGACGGTGCAACTAGTTTGGCGACATGAATACAGCGACACGCGTTTGCAATCGGTTGCCAACTTCGCGGCCGATACTTCTGGTGCGACGACCTTCGTGACCACAGGAGCAAAGCCAGTTTCGGATACTGCTGTGTTGTCTTTGGGGCTGACGCTGCTGCGCAATGACAATTTGACGTTATCGACCAACTACACGCTGGAGTCCGGCGGCGCTTATACCTCTCAGACGGGCAGTCTGATCGCGCGCTGGAGATTTTGATGCCTTCGATGACCGGCTTCGGGAAAAACTTTCCTCATACTTCGCAGTTGAGTATTCCAGAAGCCTTGAATCGTGCCTATGCGCATTGGAATGACGGGCAGGCTGCTGAGGCAGAAAAACTATGCCAATACGTGTTGTTGGCATGGCCTTATCAGACCGATGCCATGCATTTGCTGGGACTGATTGCACATGCCTACGGTCATCTGGATATGGCTGTTAGCCATCTGCGTCAGGCTTGCACGGCACAAACTGCTCCGGCGGTTTATTTCAGCAACTTTGCCGAAATTTGTCGTCAAAAAGGTCTGCTGGCAGAAGCGGAGCAGGCCGCACAACAGGCGATCAAACTCAATCCTAATCTGGTCGATGCATGGAATAACCTGGGTATCATTCTGCAGGAAAGCGGCAAGCTAGATGCCAGTCTCGAATGCTTGCAGCGCGTCGTCAATCTGACACCGGACGAAGCCACCGCACACAACAATCTGGCAAATACCTATCGACGCTTAAACCGTCTGGAACGCGCCGAAGAGCACTATAAAAAAGCACTGGAGCTCAAGCCTAACTATGCTGAAGCACATAGCAATATGGCTTTTTTACTGAATAGTCAGGGACAGTTCGATCAGGCTGCTGCTGCCGCACGCCAAGCGATAGAGATCAACCCGCAACTGGTCGATGCCTATCTGAATCTGGCTGATGTGGAAACTACACGTTTGCGTCATGCCGAGGCATTTCGCTCGCTGGATGCCTTGATCGCATTCGCACCGCAGCACGTAGCCGCATTAACGGCGCGCGCACAGCTTTTGAAAAAGATGGAGCGCAATGAGGATGCGCTGATCTGTGCACGGCAAGCATTGGCGCTGGCTCCCGATAACGCTAATGCGCACAACACATTGGGACTGGTATTGCAGGCATTGGGTCTACATGAGGAAGCACTGGCAGCATTTGATCAGGCTGCGGTGTTGCCGGGTTCGGTTAAGGAAGAGGCATTGGTTAGTCGTGCTTCGCTGTTCATGGAAAGCGGTCGTGTGGAAGATGCGATTGCTGCTTTCGATCAGACCTTGCTCGCGTTCCCAGGCTCAATACGCGTCATGACCAATCGCAACGATACCAAAATATATCTATCCAACGACCCGGATATTGCAACGATGGAAGCGTCGTTAGTACAAGCCGATAGTCTGTCCCTGATGGATCGTATGGCTGTGCATTTTGCGCTCGGCAAGGCATATCTCGATACGCGCAATTCGGCGCGAGCCTTTTATCATCTGGATGCAGGCAATCGTTTGAAGCGGTCCACGTTCAATTACGACGCTGCCGTCACAAAGCTATGGATGGAGCGCATTGCGGCTACCTTTAATGCAGATTTGCTGGCTCAGCACACTGGCGTAGATGTGTCATCTGAATTGCCAGTATTTATTATCGGCATGCCACGTTCTGGTACGACTTTGGTCGAGCAAATACTTGCTTCACATCCGCATATACATGGTGCGGGCGAGTTGAGTGCTTTGCGTTTGGCGATTGAGAAAGCAGGTACTTTTCCGGAAAGCGTCGCGAATCCGTCATCAGATGTTTTGGCGCAGATCGGCCACGATTATCTGGCGCACATTACACAGCTGGCAAACGGCAAAAAGCGTCTGGTCGACAAGATGCCGTCCAATTTCTTTTATGCCGGTTTGATCCCGCTGATCTTGCCGGGTGCACGCATTATCCATTGCCGACGTGATCCAGTTGATACTTGTCTGTCGTGCTACAGCAAACACTTCACGGGTGAACAGTTGTTCAGTTACGACCAGACGGAATTGGGGCAATTCCATCTTGCGTATCAAGCGCTGATGGATCACTGGCGTCAGGTGCTGCCAGACGATAGATTCATAGAAGTGGATTACGAAGCAGTAGTAGATGATCTGGAAGGTGAGGCCAAGCGCTTGATTGATTTTGTCGGCATGCCGTGGGATGAAGCATGTCTAGACTTTCACAAAACCCGTCGTGTGGTTCGTACTGCCAGCGTTAATCAAGTGCGCCAACCTATCTATAAAACATCAAAGGGGCGCTGGAAAAGAAATGCCGCTCACCTTGCGCCATTATTGGCAGCATTGAAAATAGAACACAGTGAATAAACTCACGACAGTCGCGCATACGCTTACCGCAGCAGACCGCCAGGCGCATTACGGTCATGCAGGTGCGGTGCTATGGCTGACCGGCTTGTCTGGCGCAGGCAAGTCCAGTCTGGCTATGAATCTTGAACATGCGCTGACCAAGCTCGGTTATTCCTGTTATGTGCTTGATGGCGACAATGTACGCAGAGGCTTGAATGCCAACCTTGGCTTTAGTCACGAAGGTAGAACGGAAAATATCCGGCGTGTGGGTGAAGTTGCTTCCTTGTTTGCTGATGCGGGTCTGATTTGTATCGCAGCTTTCATCTCACCATATCGCGCAGATCGTGCGCGTGCCCGTGCGTGTTGTCGTCAGACTTTCCATGAAATTCATGTCGCAGCTGATCTTGCTACTTGCGAAACGCGCGATCCCAAAGGTCTCTACAAGGAAGCACGAGCAGGGCAGATACAGGAATTCACCGGCATCAGCGCGCCGTATGAAGCGCCGGAACAGGCAGAATGCGTCGTCAACAGCGCCAGTGAGACGTTGGCTGTAAGCACCGAAAAACTAATCTTCTATGTACTTGCGAACTTGCCGCTGACACGTAACGCTTGATTCGAATAGCGTCTATCGCCATCATTCGTGGCAAAATTGATTCGGATAGACATTCAGTCTTCCTTCAGATGTCTGAAGACAATTATTCCGAGAGCGATCATGGCTAGTAAAGACATCGAGATACAACTGAGCGAGCGTGCACGACTACCGGACGATTGCAGTCGCATTCTGGTTGCCGCGCTGGAATCAGGCGATATAGAAATATCGGTCGCTTTGTATGAGCCAACTGCGGTTCTGTTTTCAAAATCAGGCAGGACGATGACAGGACTGGATGCGATCCGTCAAAACAATGCATCGTTGATCGCCTTGAAACCCACGTTCGCTATCGATTTCATCAAGTCCACAATCAGTGGCGACGGTACGCTTGCGACCAATCGCATGAAGGCGAATCTGTCGTGGAAAGATGCGGAAGGGAAGTTGGTGCATGCCAGCGTTGATACGCTAGAGGTATTGCGCAAGCAGGAAGATGGATCGTGGCGTTACATCATCGACGATCCGTATGGCAGCATGCGCGCGAATTTGAACGAACGTTAATTCGTTCAAATTCGTACTTATGCAGTGCTTAGGATTTGGCTTTGCTTCGACGGCTGAGGAAGCGCTCCAGATCGGACGTGCGCTGTTCCGTATGCAAACGCATGCAGCTGAAGAACTCAATGTCCTTCATGATGCTGCCTTTGTTATAGATGCTGATGGTCTTGCAATCTTGTTCAACAAAAGCAGTCCATTCCTTTTGCGCGACGCGTAATTGCTTTTTAGTCGCTACGTAAGGAATGCCTTCCTGATCCTGATTTGGGATTTGTTTCAGCAAGGCTTTGTAGGTGACATCCAGCTTGTCGTGCGCCTTTTTGTATTCTTCTTTTGCGCAGCTATTCATTTCCTGCGGCGACCCTTTGGACAGACAGAGATCAACCTGTTGTGCAAAAGCGCTGATCGGAAGCAAGGTCAAAAAAGCCAGTGTGATTTTATTCATCATATCCCTGTCAAAAAATTAATAAGCACATGCGTCTTCAGCAAGACTAGCAGCATACGGCAGCAGCTTGCTTCATATTTTGATTAACGTCAATAAACTGTCTGCTAGACGCCTATCTAGGTTTTCAGTCGATATCCAGTCTTGAAGATGTACCAGACGGCGACCAGACATGCGCTCAGGAAGACCAAGGTCATGACGATACTGACGAGAACGCTGACGTCAGAGACGCCATAAAAGCTCCAGCGGAAGCCGCTGATCAGATACACGACTGGATTTGCCAGTGCGATCTTTTGCCATACTGCTGGCAACATGCTGATCGAATAAAAGCTGCCACCAAGGAAAGCCAGTGGAGTCACGATCAGCATAGGAATGATTTGCAGCTTCTCGAAGCCAGTCGCCCAGATGCCGATGATGAAACCAAACAGGCTGAAGGTGACTGCCGTCAGAATCAGAAAAGTCAGCATCCACAACGGATGTGCAATTTCAAACGTGACGAAGAGCCGTGCCGTTGCCAGTATCAAGACGCCGAGAATAATGGATTTGGTCGCGGCTGCACCTACATAGCCGATCACGATTTCCACATAAGACACCGGTGCGGAGAGTATCTCGTAGATCGTGCCGGCGTATTTCGGCATGAAGATGCCGAAGGACGCATTCGAAATACTCTCTGTCATCAACGCCATCATGATCAAGCCGGGCACGATGAAGGCGCCATAGCTGACACCGTTGACCTCGACCATGCGTGAACCGATGGCTGCACCAAACACGACGAAGTAGAGCGAGGTGGAAATAACCGGCGATGCAATGCTTTGCATCAGTGTGCGCCAGGTACGCGCCAGTTCGAATTTATAAATAGCGCGGATTGCGTATATGTTCATAGTTATCTTCTCAATCTTTGCTGTGCACTAGGCTGACAAAAATCTCTTCCAGTGAGCTTTGACTCGATTGCAAATCCTTGAAGTCGATATTGTGTTCACTCAGTTTTTTCAAGAGTTCGGCGATGCCGGTTTGCTCGCTTTGGGCATCGAAGGTATAGGTCAGCTCGTTACCATCTGTTGAAAGTTCGAGTTGTAAATGAGAAAGCTCGGCAGGGATGATTTGCAAAGGATGTTGCAAATGCAGGCGTAATTGCTTCTTGCCCAGCTTGGCCATCAAGGCTGCCTTGTCTTCGACCAAAATCAGTTCGCCTTTGCGAATGACGCCGATACGGTCGGCCATCTCTTCGGCTTCTTCAATATAGTGTGTAGTCAAGATGATAGTCACGCCGCTCTCACGCAGGCCGCGCACCATTTCCCACATATCGCGACGCAGTTCCACATCGACGCCGGCAGTCGGTTCATCGAGGAAGAGTATCTGTGGCTCGTGCGAGAGTGCCTTGGCGATCATCACGCGTCGTTTCATACCGCCGGACAAGGCAAAGATCTTGGAATCCTTCTTTTCCCACAGCGAAAGAGAGCGCAAGATTTTTTCGACGTACGCATGATCTTTCGGCTTGCCGAATATGCCGCGACTGAAATTGACTGTGGCCCATACCGTTTCAAATGCGTCGGTCGATAGCTCTTGTGGTACCAGCCCGATCTTGGTACGTGCAGCGCGATAGTCGGTCACGATATTGTGACCATCGGCCAGTACAGTACCTTCACTCGGATTGACGATGCCACAGATGATGCTGATCAATGTGGTTTTGCCCGCACCGTTCGGTCCGAGCAGGGCGAAAATTTCGCCGCGACGGATATCGAGATCGATGCCTTTGAGCGCCTGAAAGCCTGACGCATATTGCTTGGTCAGGCCCTTGACGGAAATAATCGATTGCAAACTGCCTCCGTAATAGATGGATGATGCCAACTCGCGTAGCTTGCGAGTGACTGTCAGTTTTTTAGTATGCAGAAATACTGCAGATACGCATTATCGCAGCGTAGCGATATCCTTGCTTTCCAGTACATGTTTATCAGCGCCATGCCTGGCGACAGCCAGCATGGCCTTGCCCAAGGCTTCGGTAGTGGTGATCTGCGTGGGGAATATGGCGCGAAGAATCGGGAATAGTGGTGCTGATAAGGCGTAAAGCAGACGATAAGACCTGGTTTTTGATTTTATGCCGTGTAATGGCTGTATCACACCGGGACGGAACATATAAGCGTTGAAGGGCAGACGCAGCAAGGCATTCTCGGTTTTTCCCTTTACGCGTGCCCACATTACGGATCCCTGTTCCGAGCTATCGGTACTGGCACCGGATACATAGATGAATGTCATATTCGGATTGAGTCTGGCCAATGTTGTGGCTGCCGCCAGCGTCATGTCGTAACTGATGCGAGTGTAGTCGGCCTCCGTCATGCCAACGGATGAAATGCCGAGACAGAAAAAGCAGGCATCGATATCGCGCAACTCATCTTCGATGGCCGCGTAATCAAGCAAATCAGAGTGTACGATTTCACGCAATTTGGAATGCTGCTGGCCAGTGCTGCTGCGACCTATGGTTTTTACCAGTGTGACATCTGGATCGAGCAGGCATTCGCGCAATACGCCTTGGCCAACCATACCAGTCGCACCGAATATCAATATATTCATTTCATCCTCTTCGGTAAGCCCAACGTTAAACGCGCGAGTGCATCGTGCATGCGATCACTGAATAGCCAACGCATGAATGGCGTTAGCTTCGTTACTCCAATTTCTTATTCAAATTGATATGTAAGAACGTGTGCTCAAGGTCGGGGCGCCTTGAATAAAATCAATACCTGGATTTAACGGCAGCTGGCATTACCGGCAGCCATTTCTTTCAAAATAGCGGGAGCCAGCAGTTCTATCTCGCGATTGCTCACTTTCAGCAAGCCTTCTTTCTTGAACTTGGAGAGCAAGCGGCTGATGCTTTCTATCGTCAAGCCGAGATAGTTGCCTATATCTTCACGCGACATGCGCAACTGGAAGTTGGTCGAGGAGTAGCCGCGTGCCATATAACGCGAAGCCAGATTCAGCAAAAAGGCCGCAAAGCGTTGTTCTGCGCGCATGTTGCCGAGCAGCAGCATGACGCTTTGCTCACGCGTGATTTCCTGGCTCATCATGCGATGGAAGTGACGCAGCAGTGTTGGCATGGTGCTGAACAACTCTTCCAGTCGTGGAAATGGGATTTCGCAGACTTCACTATCTTCCAACGCAATCGCATCACAGTGATGGAGGTCGGTACTGATGGCATCCATGCCGAGCAATTCGCCGGTCATCTGGAAACCGGTAATCTGCTGTTCGCCACCAGCGTTGATCTGGCAGGTTTTGAAGTGACCAACGCGCACCGCATACAAGTTAACAAAGGGATCACCCATGCGATACAGATATTCATCGCGTGACACTTTGCGCCGGCGGCCGATGATTTGATCCAGGCGCTCCATATCGTTTTCGCCCAGGCCCATAGGCAGACACAACTGATGCATGCTGCAAGTGGAGCAACTGGCGCGCAAGGCGTTGACGTTCAATGCTGCATCAACGGTAGAGGAGGAAGGCTGGCTCATATTCTTTGCTTAGTCGAACCGCGATGCGGTATGGGTGCGGTGACTGGTTTAACGGTGAGAGGCTCAGTCTTGAAGACTGAGGCGACTCATGTGATCTTGTCATCAATCTGTAACAAGGGCAACTTATCCTTACGCTGCGCCCATTTTTCATGTTCAGGCATAGGCGTCTTGGCCTGGCTGATGCGTTTCCAGTCAGGGCGCATGGATAACTCACGATTCAATGCGACGAAATGCTGTTGTTCGGGCGAGATTTCAGCCGCGTTAACGATGGCATTGACGGGGCATTCCGGTACGCATACGGAACAATCGATGCATTCATCCGGATTGATCGCAAGGAAGTTGGGGCCTTCAAAAAAACAATCCATCGGGCAAACCACAACGCAATCGGTATATTTACATTGAATACATGCTTCAGTGACGACAAACGGCATTTTCCTCGTTCCATTTTTGCGATCAGAGGCGTCATTGTAAACGCTGTCGCCGGAATTGCCTTTTTCAAGGTGCGCCGAAATGACGGCGCTCATTGCAAGATGGGGAAGCGAGTGGTAAAGTGCGTCGATTATTTTCCGATGGGGTTTTTGAATGGGCAGTTCCAGTTGTAGTTCTCATACCGATAGTATGCTGGCAAGGTAGCCCACGATTTCTCATCGCTACCTTGCCGCAATGGCGGGTAGTGGCTTTAAGGCAATCGGTCCTCGATTGTTCTTTTTCTACTCCCTTAGTTTTTAAATTGATTGCATATATCGCTCTTGCGGTGTGATCTCGTGTCCACCTGTACGAGCTTGAGTGCGTTGTATCTTGCTGATGACTCGCAAGCATGGTCTGACTGTTGACGCCGCTTAATCGCGTCTTCACACACTCGGATCAGCATGCGTATTCTTGCCGGTAAAGGTCCTATACCTTTTCCCGGTGTGCTCAGACTGGATAATCATGAATACAAGGTGTCACCATGTTTGAGTTGTTTGCCCCACGTCGGGCAGATCAGTCCTTGCTTGCGATTTCTCCAAATCGCTGGGATTGGGCATTGTTACCACTGGTGCTGGCCGTGTTTGTTGCGGTGGGCTTTGGCGCGATGCAGATGACCAGGCCATTTGTGGTCGGCGAAGTAACGCCGATCTCGCTTGATCCTTCCAATCTTCCTTATTACTTGCTGCGCACGATTTTGCGTATGTTCATCGCGCTGGCTTTTGCGTTGCTATTCAGCTTTATCTTCGCTGCAATTGCGGCCAAATATCGCGCTGCCGAAAAGGTCATGATACCGATGCTGGATATCCTGCAATCGGTGCCGATTCTTGGCTTTCAGGCGATTGCGATTGCGCCGTTCATTGCATTCTTCCCGGGTAACCTGCTGGGCGTTGAGTGCGCGGCGATTTTTGCGATTTTTTCTTCACAGGCGTGGAATATGGCTTTCAGCCTGTATCAATCGATACGGACTGTGCCGGCTGAACTGAGCGAGGCTTCGCGCGTGTTCCGTCAATCCGGTTGGCAGCGTTTCTGGCGACTGGAATTGCCTTACGCGATGCCGGGCTTGTTGTGGAACATGATGATGTCCATGTCTGGCGGCTGGTTCTTCCTGGTGGCGGCAGAGGCGATCTCGGTCGCAGGGCAAGATATCAAGCTGCCTGGCATCGGCGCTTATATCGCAGTCGCGATCGAGGCCAAGGATCTGCATGCGATCGGTTGGGCTATTGGAGCCATGCTTGCCGGGATCGTCTTGTATGACCAATTGTTCTTCCGGCCACTGTTGGCATGGGCGGATAAATTCCGTTTTGAAGAATCGCAAGGTGAGACCGAACAGCGTTCGTGGTTATTGAATTGGGGACGCCGCAGCCGCTGGATGCGCGCATTCACGGATCGTGTCTGGACGATGTTGCGCAGCACCTTGGGCTGGTTCAGCGTGCGCTACGACGGTACAGCACCGCAAGCCAGTGCGCGTGTTATCCATCCTTTATGGTCGCGTGCATGGAGCGTAGTGATTTTGCTTGCTACCGCGCTGGCGATCTATCGACTGATTACCTTCGTACATAGTGATGTCGGTTGGCCGGAAGTTGTCCATGTTGTGTGGCTGGGCTTGATTACGTTGACGCGCGTGTTGGTGCTGATTGCCTTGGCATCGTTGATCTGGGTGCCGATTGCAGTCTGGATCGGCTTGCATCCTAAGTATTCGCAACGTGTGCAAGGTGTTGCGCAATTTCTGGCTGCGTTCCCGGTTAACTTGATGTTTCCGTTGGTCGTGTATGTGCTGCTGACGATGCAACTCAACCCCAATATCTGGCTCAGTCCTTTGATGGTGTTCGGTACGCAGTGGTACATCCTGTTCAACGTGGTAGCCGGTGCTTCGACGATACCAAATGAGTTGCGTCTGGCTTCTGACAATCTAGGTTTGAAGGGCTGGCTGAAATGGAAACGTGTCTATCTGCCAGCCGTATTCCCTAGTTATGTGACGGGCGCAATTACGGCTAGTGGTGGCTCGTGGAATGCCAGCATCGTTGCCGAGTATGTGACTTGGGGCAAAACGACACTGGTCGCCGAAGGATTAGGGAGTTACATCAAGCAAATGACTGATGCCGGCGACTTCCATCGCATTGCGCTCGGCATCGGCGTGATGTGCATATTTGTCATGTTATTAAACAGATTTTTCTGGCGCAAACTGTATTTGCTGGCAGAAGACCGTAGTCATTGAGAGGGCCGTCATGAGCCAAAATGTATTGATTGAATTGACCGGTGTGGATAAATCTTTCCAGACTGCAGACGGCACACCTTGCAGCGTGTTGGAGAAAGTGGATTTTGCATTGGCAGAAGGCGAGATCGTCGCTTTGTTAGGCAAATCCGGTTCGGGTAAATCCACCTTGTTGCGCATCATGGCGGGCTTGATTCCTGCGGATGAAGGCAGTGCAAAGTATCGTGGTCAGGAAATTTACGGCCCGGTTGCCGGTATCGCGATGGTGTTCCAGTCCTTCGCGCTATTCCCGTGGTTGACCGTGCAGCAAAACGTGGAGCTGGGTCTGGAAGCGCAAGGCGTACCACCAGATGAACGCGAGAAGCGCGCAGATGCCATGCTTGATCTGATTGGTCTGGCCGGTTTCGGCGGCGCATTGCCACGTGAATTGTCAGGCGGGATGAAGCAGCGTGTCGGTATCGCACGCGGCTTGGTCACCGGGCCGGATGTTTTGCTGATGGATGAGGCATTTTCTGCATTGGATGTGCTGACTGGCGAAACGCTGCGCGACGACATTTTGGAAATGTGGGAAGAGAAGCGCATTCCAACCAAAGGCATTTTGATCGTTTCTCACAATATTGAAGAAGCAGTCATGATGTCGGATCGCATCCTCGTTCTGTCCAGCAGCCCTGGACGCATACGCAGCGAGATCAAGATCAATCTGCCGCGACCACGCAATGTCGATTCACCTGAAGTCAGAGCCTTGATCGATGAAGTGTACGCATTGATGACGATGCGCACGCCGCAAGAAGCAACGACCGGTGCTGCACTGCATGCAAACCTCAGCTATCGTTTGCCGGAAACCGACGTCGCGCATATCGAAGGTGTGCTCGATCTATTGGCCGCGCCGCCATTCAACGGCCGTGCCGACTTGCCGGAATTGACGGAAGAAGCAAAGTTGCCGGACGAAGAATTGTTCCCGACTTACGAAGCACTCGGCCTACTGGGATTGGCGCAGGTAGAGAAGGGCGATATCACGCTGACCGCGCTGGGACATAGCTATGCGCAAGCAGCGCACATACGCAGAAAAGAAATCTTCGGCCAGCAGTTGCTGACGCACGTGCCTTTGGCCGCGCATATCCGCAATAGTCTGGAGCAGGAACCGGCAGGTTCATTGTCAGAAAAAGGCTTCCTCGATTCACTGGAAGAATTCTTGAAAGAAGAAGAAGCCAAGCGCGTGTTGGAAGTTGTCGTCGAGTGGGGCCGTTATGGTGAAGTCTATGAGTACGACTATCACACCGGACAGCTCAAATTGCCGGAAAACGAAACCGAGTAAACGTGGCTTGCAAGCGGTGCAGTGATGTCAAAAAAACCACTGTGCTGTTCGCAAGCAAGAATTTTGTAGCGGCAGCACAATAGTGTTTTGAAAAATTCAAACGCTAATGGATAGCATCATGGCCAACTCTACTCGTGTTCCCACTTTCTTCATTCCGCACGGCGGCGGCCCCTGTTTTTTCATGGACTGGCCAGGTGATCCACACATGTGGGATGGCATGGCAGATTTTCTGCGGAATATGCATACCTTCGTCGGTGAAAAGCCGAAGGCGGTACTCGTCATCTCCGGCCATTGGATGGAAGATGAATTCACCGTCATGACAGGCGCGCATCCGCCGCTGATCTATGACTATTACGGTTTTCCTCCGCACACTTATGAACTGACGTATCCGGCACCGGGTGCGCCAGCATTGGCGAAGCGCATAGTCGATCTGCTGGGTGCGGTAGATATTCCCGTCAAGACGGATGCAAAACGCGGTTTTGATCACGGCGTCTTCATCCCATTCAAGCTGATCTATCCGGATGCCGATATCCCGATAGTGCAACTCTCGATGAAAACCGATCTCGATCCAGCAGAGCATCTGCGTGCTGGCGCTGCCTTGCAGGCATTGCGTGATGAAGGCGTACTGATCGTTGGCAGCGGCATGAGCTTTCATAATATGCGTGGTTTCAGTCCGACATTTACGGAAGCATCCAAACGGTTTGATACGTGGCTGAGTGACAGCATTTCCGCACCGGCAGAAGAGCGCGATGCCTTGTTAACAGCATGGGCGGAGGCGCCTGATGCCAAGTTGACCCAACCATATCCCGATCACTTGCTGCCACTGATGGTCGCAGCTGGAGCGGCGGGTGATGATTTGGGGCGCAAGATTTTCGAAGACAAAGTGATGGAAGTTGTGGTTTCCGGTTATGTCTTTGGTGATAAAGCCGTTTGATGTTTTAGGTGTGCCAAGTTATCGCGCAGGGATGAGCATCGTTACTAGAAAAAACTGAAATGGCTTGTGCCACCTTCAGCCTATGAACTAACAACAATAAATAACATGATGATCTACAAATCTATTTGCGGTCGATTCCCTCTCATTGTTAGTTCTATGCTCATCACCTTGATATTAAGTGCGTGTGCGCATGCTCCAGCATCGGTCGCATTGGACGACGATCATCGAAAAGCAATAAAGAAAATAGCGATACTCACGATCGAGCAGCCTAAGCAGATAAAAGTAATCAGCGCATCTGGAGCGGGGGTGATAGCGAGCTCTATACCTGGATTGGGCGTGCTTGGTGCGGCATTGGTCGCAGGGACAACTGCAGCAATGGGACAAGCGGCTGACGGTACGCTGATAGGCGAAAAGCAAACAGAGTACAACGAACTGTTTGCTAAAAATTCGTATGACTTCGCGGCAAAACTCCGGAATGAATTAAAAGCACAGATGGAGTCGAAGGGCTATGAAGTTATTTTTATCGACGATCCAAAGCTGGCGATACCGAATGCTCAGGGTGAGTTCGATTTTGGAAAAAATGATATTCCTGCCGATGCAGTCTTGCATGTGAAATACACTGTATTCGGCTATATGTCGGCAGCATTCTCTACCACCTTCAAGCCACAGATATCACTCACTGCCAAGTTGATTGATGCCAAGAACAAAACTGTATTGTTCTCCATGCCAGTTCGAATTCCCGCTCCGCAAAAAAATGGTGAAGAAGTGGTGGGCTTTGATGGTTTTGAATCACTCAAGACTGAATATAGAGAGTCCTATAGTGTTTTGCTCAATTATCAGGCATTGATGGCGAAGCTATTGGCCAAGCAGCTTGCCGGAGAAAAAGACGTCGCAATTTCAATCGCGAATCAAAATGACTTCTTGGCAAAAGCGCAAAGCAAGCAAGCGCTGGTCGATGATAACGCTGAGAAGTGGAATGGTCTGATGGCATGCGACGCACGTCACGACAACATTGCACGCAGTGCATATAAAGCAAAATTTGTCATGGAAGTCAAAGGCAGCTCGGTGAATGTCCATCGGCAGTTGCCACAGGTAGCGGAAACGTTGTCCGGCCAGATCGCCGAGAACATGCTGGTCTTGCTTGGAGAGGGATATTTAACCAAGACTCCGGATAAGAAATGGCAATTCAGAATCAGCGGTGATTTTCAGCCTGACGCACCGACTTATTCCGGCAAGGGCAACATGATTGCAAACGGACATGCGATTCGCGCTTGTGAATTGACCATGACGCGCGCCGCTCTTGCACCAAATCGATAAGGCCAAGCTCGATCAATTCAATCGCTCGACTTACACCTGAGATCCAGCCAAGAGCACCAATGCTAAGGCGATTGCTCCAGGCAGCGCCTGAACAAACAGTATCTTTTTGCTTGATGTAATTGCGCCGAAGATGCCCGCTACAACAACGCAAGCCAGGAAGAAGACTTTGACTGAGTCACCCGCTGGACCAAGGCAGATGCCCCAGATGAGGCCCGCAGCCAGAAAGCCGTTGTACAGGCCTTGATTGGCCGCCAGGACTTTCGAGGCGGCTGAAAACTCTTTTGTCAGGCCAAAAGCTTTTCTGCCTTTGGGTGTGTCCCACAAAAACATTTCCAAATACAAGATATAGACGTGTAGTGCAGCCACAAGTCCTGTCGCAACGGTCGCTATGGTATGCATATCTTGGCTCCTCTTGTGTCTGCCTATAGTGCGCTGATCAATATGATGATCGCATTTGCTCAATAGTAGACCGATTGCTTACAAGCCGGGTAGCAGTGAGCGTCTCTTCGTCAAGACACGAGAAGCGCTAAGTCTTTTTCCTTTGATTGCTCTTCTAATTTCGTTGGATCCGGCTGCAAGAACACCTGATCGTTGATCGTTAATAGCGCCTGTTGTCCAAGGTAGCTATCCAGCCAGGCTTTAGCGTCCTTGCCTTGAGTGCTAGCTTTGAATAGCTCCAGAAAATCTTCTGTATGTGATGCCTGGCGTGAGGTTGTTTTGTCTTCGCTGAGCTTGCCCATCACGTATTTTTGCAGCTGTGCAGATTGGCTGGCCGACTGAATAAGTGTTGCGTTGATCGGCACTCCCTTTTCATAGCCTATGCTGGCAACGCTACTGGCCTCATCCTTTATCTGGTGATAGTAGTAGTTCTGTGACTTGAGTTCAGTTGACAGCTCCAATTTCTGATTAGCTGTCAGCGGTTCGTGATAGCTGGCCGTCAGATTCGATTCCTGCTTTTGCGTGATCGAACGGTCCAACTGATTTCGTCCCTTGATGCTGCTGTCTTGCGACAACTGATAGGCAAAGGCATCCCGTTCGCCTGGACGATACGGATTGTTTAATTCTGAATTTTGCGTGACCGATGCAGAGAAATCAGCAAGTCCGGTCAGTACGCTACGATCGAGCTGGCTGAATTGTATCGACGGCGTTGCAACTGCTTCCGCACGCTGCTGTGCCGTTAGTGCAGGGTAGTTGCTGTTGAGTCCGACAAACGCATCCTTAAATATGGTCATCAACGCAACATCGCCATGACCACGTTTTTGCGCAGCATCAAATTGTTTCAAATAATTGTCGACGGCTTTTGCCTGTTGCTTGGCGTTGCCGATGATGGTCGGATTAGTCAGATCGACATTGACCTTCATGCTGCCGATGGGGCCACTCGTACTGACGCTGCGCTGCTTGCTGTCGGCCTGGAAATCAAGGATTTGATTTTCGCCCTTAGCCGTTGTCAAGCTCGTATGCAGACTCACCGATGACAGCACGGTCGGATCGAACTGCATCAGTCCAGTGAGATTAAGCCGTGGCGGATCACTCGCAAGTCCATCGATGGCATCCTGAAATGAACCTGACAGCTTGGCCAATGCATTGCGATCGGACTCGGTGAGGGTACCGCCGGTTACTTGTACCTGCACCGCCATACCATTCTTTTGTGAGCCTAGCGTCAACTCGACTTGCGCGCCACCTACAGTCTGGATTTTCAGAGAAACCTGATTGTCGGCCCGCGTGTGCAGTTGCGAGCGCGTAATGGTTTCAAGGATTTCGCTAGGTTCGCTGTCCGGTGCGAATTGAATAATCGATTGCGAGAAATTATCGCTATCTTCGGTGCCGTTCTTGAACCGTTCCAACAACGCAGCGCCAAGATCCTTGAATCCAAACGATGACGAGCGCGAGGCAAAATTCGTCGCCATCAGCGTGCTCAATGCATCATTAGAAACGCGCTCCCATATCTGTATAGGCTTCAACACGGACAGAAGCGAGCCGCTCGGGGAATACATCTGATCAACTGCCGTCATGCCTGTTTGGCCAAGTGTGACGGAAGTTACTGATTGTGGCGTGATAGAGCTGGTCGAAGTCGTACCGGGCGACACAACGTTCTTGCTTGAGGATGGCGAGGCGGGAAGGCCTGTTGATCCCACGGTAGGTAATGTCACCATGGCAGCAATATCATCTGAATGGATTAAAAAGTGTAAGCCACGAGGAATCAACGGCGTCTCGTGGGTCAGGAAATTTGTAATGCTTGTTATTGATATAACGGCTGATTGCCGGAAATCTTTAAAGAATGGGAGAGGCGCTATTCATCTCGCTTTGAGTCATTTTTAGTTGTTTGCAACGCAATGCCCTCTAGGCTTGGAGGAATTCGTGGCGAGTCTGAGATTGGGCCTGGCACCCCAAATTCGCGAGGTAGAAGGTCTAATAAGGCTATAAGGACATTATGTCCTAGGGCTTTATGTCCAATGTTGATTGCTGTTTGCTTAATCTAGAATAAAGTGACTTCGATTGAGATGTCATGCAGCGTTTTGAGCTCGTGCTCCTCACGATAGATAGTGTCAAGTAATAGCCTGGAAATACTCAAAATCATGGATTGGACCCTTATAACCTTCGTTACGTTCAAGGCTCTCGTGCTCGGCACGGGCATGTTCTTCGCCATCAAGTGGCATTACGATCAAGGGACGAAGGAGAAGGATAGGGCGAAGGAGACGCGCGCGGTGCTACGCGCCGGCAGCAAGGTGGCCGTAGTCTTTGTGCTATCGCTCGTGGCCCTGGTGCTCGTCACCTTCGTCCTTGCCACAAAGCTTGGTTTGGACTTGAACTTCCCATGATGGCAAACGGTGCAGAAATTAGTTTCCGCTACGATGCGGAAGATCGTTCGGATTATCTGAAGCACACTGCATCGATTCGGGCGTTCTGATTAATTCGACGTGAAATGAAAAAGGCGACCTCATGGTCGCTTTTTTTACAGCTCTGAGAGATTGCTTCTGGCCGTTTGTAGCCAGTCGGAACGCCATCTGAATCATCACAAATACAACTTTTAAATGATGCTTGTCGGTCATTTGAGTGCACATACTTATTTAACGGTTCTGACGCTTTCTTCATGCCAATAGCGTGGTTCGAAGAAACATCAATCTGCGTGCTCCGCATTAATTCATTCTGAATGTAAATGTTTCTATGGCTTACGTGCGTCATCGCACGGACGAGACAAATTTTTCGGACTATCTTTAATGACAGTTGCAGGTATTTCCTTGTAATCAGTTGTGTAAAAAGAGGTCTTTCAATGAAAACGATACAAAAATGTGTGTTCGCTGTCATGGCTGCTGCAGTGTTGTTGAGTGCAGTTGGTTGTGAAGGCATGTCCAGACGCGACAAGAATATGGCCGTTGGTGCCGGTGTTGGTGCCGTCGGTGGTGCAGTTCTTACCGGTGGTAGTGCACTGGGCACAGTTGGTGGTGCTGCTGTTGGTGGCGTTATCGGTAACGAAGTTGGCAAGGGTAATCGGTAAAAATTCGATAATCGATTTTAAGGAGATGGAATGATCAAATATAAACGCAGTGCAGTTGCCGTATTGGCGATCGGAATGTTGGCTTTGACTTTATCCGCATGCCAAAAAGAAGGCCCTGCAGAGAAAGCTGGGAAAGAAGTTGACCAGACAATGAATAAAGCCGGTCAGCAAATTGAAAAAGCTGGCGACAAAATTCAAGATGCCGCAAAAGATGCTCAGAAATAGAGCGTCAAAGCGATATTTGCGAGTGTAATTGGCTACTGCCTAGATCGATGATCGGTATGATGAAATACATACCTGTCATCAGTCTCAACTTATAAAGCAGGCAGTGCTGAGCGGCATCGAAGCAGGTCCATTTATTGAGTAAATCCTTGGGCTAAGGATAAGTACAACTCAATAAATTGGACTGTTCTGCAGGCGCGGGTTGCAGCTTAATGCTGCGATACAGATTTAGATGTACGTGCGTCGGATTGATCGTTGCCTATGCCGAGCGTCATGAGCGCCTGAATTTCAGGGCTTTTCGAATGATCTGCGGACTGCTTGCTATATGTCTTTGCAAAAGCTTCTTCAGCATCGCTACGTTTAATACCATTGTGTATCAAAGCACCGATCCAACGGTTACGCCAATAATTTGCACTCATGCCTTCCATTTTCCTTTCTAAATATAGCTAGTTAAATATGCAGTCGCTTATGCTCTGCGATCAATAAAATCCCGCGCGATGGCTATGCCGCCTTGCAAACATAGTTTGGCCGTCGGAAAGCAGCGTTCAGTCGGCACCTGCAGTTCTCTGAAGCCGATGGAAAGCTGCTCCGTCGCGACGATGCGGGGCGCATAAACGCAAGCACCATCATCAAAGCGAGAGCTTCCAGAAATTTCGACCAATATCTTCCAGCCTTTATACGCTTCGCGATGTGATTCCATGATCGTTTGATCTGTAGGTGTCGGCAGATAGTGTGTGGTGTTCATGACGCCAATTCGAAAGCAGTGATGGAGGAAGATTATATCTCGCTATGTTTATTGAGATACAGCGAAAGTTGATGTTCTGCAGAAATTCTGGTGGTGGAGCAAGTCAAGTACAGGTCGTTGCAGCCAGCAGTCGACTTGTTGAACACAGGCAATGATTTGTATTTAGTACAAATTGTCGGGAATTTTTCTACTCTCTTTACGGTCAGTGGCAGGTATCCAGCTATTAACCAAGAGAGGTATTTGTAATGAAAATGATGCAAAAAGTTGCGTGTACAGCAATGATTACAGCGGTATTGCTGAGTGTCGCTGGTTGTGGCGGTATGACCAGACGCGATAAGAACATGACTGTTGGTGCCGGTATAGGCGCGGTCGGCGGTGCGATTCTGACCGGCGGCAGCACGCTGGGTACTGTCGGTGGCGCTGCGGTTGGCGGCATTATAGGTAGTGAGATTGGTAGAAGGTAAGCCGTAAATCGGTGATCGACATACATGAACTGCATGTCGCTCACCGATTTCCTTCTATAAGGCAATAGTTCGTGTTTCTGAAAAGAAGCACGGTTTCTGCCGATTTCAGAGGTATTTCCCCTATGTTGCAGAGATCAAAAAACCGTCAAAACGAACATGCATAAAAGAAATGCATTTATAGCAAGATAACAATTGGTTTCAACTCAAAAGCTCAATGCCTGCTAAAGTTGCGACGCACAAGACTTCATAGGGGATCGCGTTGCGGTTTTTCTCGTACATTTCATCACACATAGTTGCCTGGTCTGAACGACCTACCAATATCAAGCTCCGGCAAGCGGCCATCGCTGCCTTCATCGCTTCCATCTTCGTAGCCATCCTGGGTGTCGCTTACACGCTGCTGTTTATCGTGCCGAATCTGCCGTCCATTGATGCGCTGACTGATTACAAGCCCAAGATTCCTCTGCGTGTCTATACCGCGGATAACGTATTGATCGGTGAGTTCGGCGAAGAGCGCCGTGACTTCGTCTCGGTTGCGAATATTCCGGCCAGCATGAAGAACGCGATTATCGCGATTGAAGACAATAACTTCTACGAGCATGGCGGTGTCGATATCCTCGGCGTGGTTCGCGCCGGTTTGGCCAATATGGTTCGCAGCCGCTCGCAAGGCGCATCGACCATTACGATGCAGGTCGCACGTACCTTCCTGCTCACACGAAAAAAGACTTACAGCCGTAAATTGCAGGAAGTCATCCTTGCATATCGCATTGAGCAGAACCTGACCAAAGACCAGATTCTTGAGCTGTACATGAATCAGATCTATCTGGGGCAACGCGCTTACGGCTTCGGTAGTGCTTCACGGATTTACTTCGGCAAGCCTATACAGGATCTGACGATTGCAGAATCGGCGATGCTGGCTGGCATACCGAAGGCACCTGCCAGCGCCAATCCGGTTGTTAACATCAAGCGTGCAACCGAGCGTCAGCAATACATCCTCAAGCGCATGCACGAGCTGAAGTTCATCACCGATGCGCAGTACAAACAGGCCGCGGCTGAAAAGCTCAATGTGCTGCCAGACGGCAATCGCTTCCGCACGCATGCAGAACATGCGGCAGAAACCGTGCGTCAGTTCATGTACGCACAATATAAAGACGAGATTTATACCAGCGGCTTTAGCGTCTACACCACGCTGACCAAGGCCGATCAGGATGCAGCCTACGATGCTGTGCGACGCGGCGTGCTCGACTACGATAAACGTCACGGCTATCGCGGCCCGGAAGCGGTGATCGATTTGCCGACCGATGCAGAAGATCGCCAGCAAGCAATCGACGACACGCTGGTCAAATATCCCGATAGTGACGATCTACGCGCTGCCGTTGTGACAGACGCTTCCGCCAAATCGGTACGTGCAGAATTGCTCTCTGGTGAAAGCATAGAAATCACCGGCGACGGTTTGCGCTTTGCCGTAGCTTATTTGTCCGACAAGGCAACTGCGCAGAAAAAATTGAAGCCGGGTGCAGTCATCCGCGTGGTGCAAGATTCCAGGAAAAAATGGTCCATCTCGCAATTGCCGGAAGTCGCCGCTGCTTTTGTTGCTGTGAATGGGCAGGATGGTTCGATACGCGCATTGGTCGGTGGCTTCGATTTTGCGATGAACCAGTTCGATCACGTCACGCAAGCATGGCGTCAACCTGGCTCCACGATCAAACCTTTCGTCTATTCCGCTGCGCTGGAAAAAGGCTTCTCGCCTGGCACCATGATCAACGATGCGCCTTTGGCTGAAGACAGCGATTCGGAGCAGGGCAGCAAGGCCTGGAATCCGGGTAACGATAACGGTAAATACGATGGCCCTGTCACCATGCGTACCGGTTTGAAGAGATCGAAGAATCTGGTCTCTATCCGCATCCTGCGCAAAATCACGCCAGCGTATGCCAAAGAGCATTTGGAGCACTTTGGCTTTGATCCAGACAAGCAACCGTCCAATCTGACCTTAACGCTCGGTACCGGCTCGGTTACACCGCTGGGCATGGCAGGCGCTTATTCGGTATTTGCCAATGGTGGCTTCAAGGTCACGCCTTATCTGATCCAGAAAGTCGTCGATGCACGCGGCAAGGTCTTGATGGAAGCAGAGCATCCGCAAGCCGGGGATGAAGCCGCACGCGCAATCGATCCGCGCAATGCCTTCCTCACTGATTCGATGTTGCGTGATGTCGTACGTTCCGGCACCGGTTATATGGCGAGCCAGAAGTTGGGTCGCAGTGATCTGGCAGGTAAAACTGGTACCACTGATAACGCAATGGATGGCTGGTTTGCCGGCTATGGTCGCGACATCGTCGCAGTCGCATGGATGGGTTACGACAAACCACGTTCACTCGGCACGCGCGAATTCGGTGGCACGCTCGCTTTACCTATCTGGATCGACTACATGCGTACCGCTTTGCGCGGCAAGCCTGAGTTGGCTCCCATCGTTCCACCGGGCGTGACGCAGGTTGATGGCGATTGGATGTATGACGAATACGTCAATGGCGATTCGGTCAAATCGCTGGATATCGATGAGCAGAAGAGTTTCTGGGAACGAATGTTCAATACTGCTCCGAACACAGAACCGCAACTGCAAGCGCCACCAGCGAACATCACGCCGGAAGACAAAGATAAAAAACGTCTAGACGATTTATATCGAGGCTAACAGATAAGATCGCCATCCTTGGTCGCAAGAAATTGCAAACCCTGGATGGCGATGCTGTAGTAATTGATGGCAATAAAATTGACCATCAATACTGATAGAAACATTCCAGTTACTTTAAATAATTCGCCTTAAAAAATACGTATAAGTATTTGATATTGCATTATTTAATGTCCCAATCCCGCTGGCAAACGCATGCCGCCATCGACGATCGTCAAGATATCTTTTTGTTCTGCAATCTGCACCGCTTCGTCATTGTCGAGTGCGCTATTGAGTGCTGATTGATATGTCGGCAGGCTGCTTGTGTTGCCAGAAGTCGTGGTGGGAGCAGGATGGTAGGTCGAACTCACAGGGGCATAGCTAATGTCATATCCTTGCTGACCCGAATACAAACCGGAAAACACGAGTGCATTACCGATTACGTTGTAGTTCAGTTGTCCGGATAGCGTCGCCGTCGTATCGGATAAGGTATAAGGCACATTGCTACCCGTCGCAGCGCCATTATGTATGCCGTCCATAGTGACCGTGACTGCTTTCAGGGAGCTGCGCAGTAATGGCGTGCTGTTCCCTTCATAGATACGCCAGACAGAACCTGTACCACCTTGCGCATCGATATCGCTACCCCATGATGCAAAGGTAGACAGTTGCGTCAGTTCGGCAAAGGTTTTCGCCGTGCCCGCGACACTCCCATTAGTGGGTGGATTGATCGGGTTACCGTTGGCATCGGTGGTAGCGTAGAAGCTGTCGCTGACGCCGCCGTGGCTAAAACCAACTAGCCAGCCGGCATTGTTGCTGCCTCTGGCGTTGCCAGTGGTATAGGCGTTGTTGATGCTGCCGCCATTAAGTCCAACCAGTCCGCCGATAAAGTTGTTGCCGATTACGGTGCCGGTAGCATAGACGCTGCTGATGTTGCCCTCATTCAACCCAACCAGCCCGCCGATTTGATCGCCGTCAGGATATCCACCGATGAGATTGCTGCCACTCACGCTACCAGTAGCATAGGCGTTGCTGATGTTGCCAGAGTTTTTGCCGACCAGCCCACCGACGACATTATCGCCACTCACGCTGCCAGCAGCATAGGCGTTGTTGATGCTGCCGTTGCCGAGGTTGATGCCGACGAGCCCGCCGACGTAGTTATTGCCGTTCACGCTGCCAATGGCATAGGCGTTGCTGATGCTGCCGTTGTTGAGGCTGTAGCCGACGAGCCCGCCGACGTAGTTATTGCCATTTACGCTGCCAGTGGCATAAGCGTTGCTGATGCTGCCGGTGCCGTTGACGCCGACCAGCCCGCCGACGGAGTCGCTGCCATTCACGCTGCCAGTGGCATAGGCGTTGCTGATGCCGCCGCCGCTCCAGCCGACCAGTCCGCCGACGAAGTCTTTGCCGCTCACGCTGCCGCCCAGCAAGCCGATATTACGGATCAAGCCACTGCTAGCGGTATATCTAAACAGACCCACATAGTCGGTTGTTGGACGGTTGATGAATAGATTGCTGATGGCGTGGTTCTGTCCATCGAAGGTGCCGGTGAAACGGTTGGTGTTGTTGCCAATCGGCGAGAAACCAGCCGTAGTCCACATGCCACTGGGACTGCTGCCATTGGTTTCTGTTGCATTGATATTGCCGGACAGGGTATAACTTGCGCTCAGATTAAGTGCCATCAACTGCAACTGATGTGTGTTGCGGATAGTGGTGGAATATTCGCTGTAAAGGAAGGGACGAGTAGAACCTTCTATCATGATCCATTGCGGATTGCCGCTGCCATCTCTTGCTACCCATACGCCCGAGCCGCTGGCCGTTTCGCTCCAGGTACCCAGATTGGTGTAGTTGGCGTAACTGTAAGCGCTAGTGCTGTTGACTGCGGCGATGTTGATGCTGCTGCTACCAGTGTCCTGACCAATGGCATTGATCTGGCCTGTACTGTTTTGATCCCAGTATGAGTTGCTGGCATTGCCCTCGCCATCGATGTTGTCGTTTCTGCCGATCAAACCACCAACTCTCATGTTGCCATTCACGCGTCCAGTCGCATAACTGTAGTCGAGGTTACCGATGTTATGTCCGACCAGACCGCCGACCCGGTCAGAGCCGTTCACACTGCCGGTGGCATAGGTATAGCTGATATCCCCCCTGTTTTGGCCGACCAGTCCGCCAGCGGAATAATCAGTGCTGGTCACGGTACCCGTGGCATAGCTTTGTCTGATGCTTCCATCATTGCCGCCCACCAAGCCACCGATGACTTGATAACCAGATACGTTGCCGCTGGCATAAGCGTTATTGATGCTGCTCTGGTTCCAGCCGACGAGTCCACCGACACTTTTATCACCAGTCACGTTACCGATAGCATAGGCGTCACTAATGTTGCTCTCGTTGTAGCCGGCCAGACCGCCGACTTGCTGAAGGCCCGTCACGCTTCCGGTCGAATAGACATTGCTGATATCGCCCTGGTTCCAGCCGACCAGCCCACCGACGCTGGTGTCGCCGCTTACGTTGCTGGTGGCATATGCATTGTTGATGCTGCCGTGGTTCCTGCCGACCAGCGCGCCGACTTGAATGTTACCGATCATGCTGCCGCCCAGCAAACCAATATCGCGGATCACACTGTTGCTATCGGCAAAGCGGAATAGACCAATATTATTGGCAGTACTGTTGATAGTGAGATTGCTGATGGTGTGCCCCAATCCTGCAAAACTTCCATTGAAGTTATTGTTGAGGCTGCCGATCAAGGCATCGGTATAAGTCGTGCCGCCAGCATCAAGATTCTGCGCCAGCGCATATTTCCCGTTCAATCCTGCATTGATTCCGATTAGGTCCGCCATGCTGTGAATCAGCATGTAATTGTCGGCATTGATTGCCAGAGTCGCGTTCGCACCGCTTAGCGTAATCGGTGCTTTGACGTGGTAATCGGTATTGGCGGTCGCTGTTCCTGCTGTCGTGTAATTACCGTAGTTCAGTACCAAGCCTGCTGCATTGCCGGTAGCGGTAATGCTCTGGTTGATGTTGATATTGCGCTCAGCCGTCAGTGTCAAAGTGTTGTTGCTGCTCCAGCTAATGGCGTCGTTGACGTGAATGTCGCCGTTGCCGCTAGTTGCACCGCTGGTGCTTTGAATTTCAAAGTTGTTGTTCTGCACCGCATTGGATACGGCAGCACCCGTCATGTCGCCACCGCTGGCCGCAATCGTGAAGTCATTCGGATCGATCAGCCAGGTTCCGGTCTGGCCGTTGGCGGCCTTGGTCGTGACGTGAGCGTTATCGCTTATTTGGACTTTGGCAGCGCTGGTTTCAATAAAGCCACCATTGCCATTTTGCGCACTGGCATCCAGCGTACCGCCGACTTTGGTCAGGCCATTCTGCATATCACCCATCAACATGATGGTGCCGTTGCGGTTGTCTACTGTTCTGGCTTCGATCACGCCTTCATTGTTCACCACCGCTTGAATCAGACTGTCTGCCGCTTTAGCTGTCAGCAAGACGTGACCACCATCGGCCTGTATCAATTGCTTGTTCTCGGCCAAGGCATTGAGCGTGCCTTGATTGACGGTGACGCTTAACAAACCATCACCGACAAAGTCCAGCGTCATGTCACTACCAGCCGCCAGCGTCACATTGCCGAGTTTGGCTGCGAGCGTGCCTTGATTGCTGACTTGTCCGCCGAGTAGCGCGATGTAGCCGCCATCGGCGGCGGTAATGCTGCCTTGGTTGATGATCTTGCCTGTGCTGTTGGGTGATGCAGTGAATTGATATTTGCCGGCATTGAAATCGGCATCACTCAAGTTCAGCGTCGTTGCCACCAAACCGCCAACGTTGACGCTGGCACCAGCACCGAACAGCACACCATTCGGATTCAATAGAAACACTTGCCCATTGGCGTTGAGCTTGCCGTAGATCTCGGTTGCGCCGCTGCCGATGATGCGGTTCAGCGCAATCGAGTTGCTGCCGGGCTGGATGAAGTTGACGGTTTCGTTACCGGCGATATTGAAGCTGCCCCAGTTGAGCGAGAGCTTGTCGCTGTTCTGCGTAATGGTAGTGACTGCGCCGTTAGTCGCGATGTGGCCGTTGCCGCTGGTGACAACGCCATCGGTCGGTGCGGCGAGGGCGTTTGCAGCAAAGCTTGCCAGTAAAGTTGTGCCGAGCAGGACTGCTAGTGATCGGGTTTTGCGCCCATTACTTTTGCTCTTGCCGCGTGCATTCTCGGGCGCAACGACGTAGGCGCGTTGTAGTTCGTTCCAGACCAGACGGTAGCAGTGGTTCATGATGGTGTTCCTTTATTAGAAGCTTTTGGCAAATTGCAGCCAGACTCTGGGTAATTTGTCTTTGTCGGAAGTTGGTTCGTCATCGGTGCGCCATGCGACAGTGGTTTGCAGGCTGTAGCCATCTTGATTGGCCCATTTGATCCCTGCGCCGACGCCGGATAAATTGCGGCGGTTGTTGCCATCGGCGGCTATCGGCTTGTGATTGATGCGACCTTGCGCAGCGTCGTAGAACAGCATGGCTTGCCATTGCGCAGCGAAGGCGTAGCGCAGTTCCAGATTGATGAGCCAGGCATCGTCGGCTGGCGCTTCGCCTTGTGGATAGGCGCGCACACCGTAGGAGCCGCCGAGCGACATCTTCTCTGCAGAATCGAGATTATCGCCGGCCAGTTGAGTGCTTAATTGGCCATACAGGCTGAGTTGTTCTGTGAGTCTTTGCAGGCGCAGGGCTTGCAGATTTGTTTTCGTGAAGCGTCCTTGGGTACGATGACCGATGGCATCGAGCGAGGCGCTGGCACTGTCGAGTTGCAGATCGCCGACCGTCACACTAAGGCTGGCTTGATTGATACCACCGCCGTTGAATTGATCGTTACTGTCGCCAGATACGCCGAAGGTGAAGTTGTTGAGCTTCTTGTTGCTCTCCGTTCCGATTAAGTCGATACGATCATTGAGCACTTTGTGATCGAAATTGATCTGACCATTGAGGTTGAAGGCGCGGCTGCGTATGAATGGATGCGTGAGAAAGAGGCTGGCAATATTCGCCGTGCCGTGTGCATCCAGCCGTTTAAAGTCTTCGCCAAGTTTGTATTGCATTGCTGCATAGGCCACGCCGAGCCGGGTGCCTCTATCATTGAGCAGGAGTTGGTAACTTAGGCGTACGTAGTTGAATTTTTCGCCGGCAGTGGTGCTGCGTATTTGCAGCGCATCACCCAGTCCAAAGGGATTATTCAAGGTCAGATTGCCGTTCAGGCGATATTCGCCGGAATAGCGGTTGCCGAAGTTGTCGACGCTGATATCGGCGTCGAGCGGCTTACCATCCTTGATCAGAATGTCGAGATCGGTGGTGCCGACGGATGCGCCAGGGCGCAGGCTGGAGCGTACGTCTATGCCGGGCGTATCGCTGAGCAACAAGAGTTTTTTTCTACTTCGTCGCTTTTAAGCGCACGGCCGCTGCTGATGCTGGTCAGCTTGTTGCCGATGGTGGTATCGGCGATACGGGATTGATTATTCAGTTTTATCTTGTCTAGACGGCCTTCCAGTATGCTGATTTCTACCTTGCCATCCTTGATTGCTTGCGCCGGCAAATACGCGCGTGCCAGCATATAGCCTTGCTGCCGGTAGTACTGCGTAATGCGTTGCGCGGCCTGTTCCAGCTCGGCCAGACTGTGCTCGCCGCCGATCAGATCAGCGACCAAAGGCTGCAGTTGCTGTTCGCTAAAGGCTTTCGTGCCCGTGATCTGGATGGCGCTTACCTTGATGCGAATATCTGTCGGTAAGGAGAGCGGTGTACGTACGGTTTCTTCAATCGGCAGGGCTTCGATGCTGGTATTTGGCAGCGTAACTGGCGGCTTGATCTCTTCGAGCAGGCGTCCGGCATTAGGTATGCCTTGTGCCAGTGCAGGAATGGCGAAAAAACTACCAAGCAAGGCTGCTGTGAGTGGCTGCAAGGTGCGAATGACGGGGTGATGCTTCACTGTTTTTTCCTGAATTTGCATGGGTGATGCAAATATCTTAGGAAAATTGTTCGGATTGCGCATACGACTAAAGTCCTATGTGCAGAACTTTATTTTGTGTAAAACTCGGCCACATGATGCAAAACCATAAAGACCAGAACGCGCACGCAGACGCAATTTTTATCGCTCAGATGGCGATATTGCGACGCAATTTCCCTTTTGCCTTGCTGGGTTCTTTACTGACGGTTGGTTTGATTGTGATCGCCTTGTGGAATGTGCTGCCGCAACGTGAATTGATAGCGTGGCTGGTGTTGAATATTGCTGTAATGGCGTTGCGCATCGGTGTTATGCGTACTTACAAGGTCGCACAGAATGAAGTGCTTGCGCTACGCCGTTGGGGACAACGCATGCTGTGGTGTACGGCCTTGGCTGGTGTGGTGTGGGGACTGCCTTATGGCTACTGGTTGTTTCAGGCACCATTTGAATACCAGATGTTCATGATTATCGGTTTGCTCACGCTGGGTACTGGTGCGATTTACGCTTACTGCATTTACATGCCTTTGTTGCTCGCGTTTGAAATACCTTATTTTTTACCGTCCTTCATCGCTCTGGCGGTGGATCCAGACATCTTGCATCATGTTCTGGCTGCTGCCGGCATGCTCTATCTATTTGTGACGCTGGCCTTTGCGCAGCGCATGTACCGTACTCAGCGTGATTCCCTGCAAATGCGTTTTGAAAATCGCGATCTGCTCGAACGGCTGGCAATTGAGAAAGAAGCAGCTGAGCGTAGTAAAGAGGCTGCCGATCGTAGCAATCAGGCGAAATCGCAATTTCTCGCAGCAGCCAGTCACGATTTGCGCCAACCGGTGCATGCGCTGAGTTTGTACGTTGGTGTGCTGCGCGAACAAACCCTGAATGCAAAAAGCCGCCAACTGGTTGATCACATCGGGCGTGCTACCGCTGCGATGGGCAGTTTGTTCGATGGCTTGTTGAATATTTCTCGCCTGGATGCAGGGGTGATCCGGCCGCGTCTACGCCATTGTTCTTTGACGGCTTTGTTCAATCAACTACAACTGGAATATGCACCACAGGCCGCGGCTAAATCCTTAATCCTGCGATTGCATCATGCTTCGGTGCCGGCGGTATATTCCGATCCGGTTTTGCTGGATCGCATCTTGCGCAATCTGGTCGATAACGCCATACGCCATACGAAACGCGGTGGCATATTGATCGGCTGTCGTCGTCGCGGTCAGTTCTTGCAAGTGGAAGTGTGGGATACCGGTGTGGGAATCGCACCGGCAGACCAAGAGAAAATTTTCATGGAGTTTCATCAGATCGGCAATCCTGAGCGTAACCAGAACAAAGGTTTGGGCTTGGGATTGGCGATTGTGCGTCGTACTGCGGATTTGCTCGGGCATCGCCTGACTCTGCGCTCAAGACCAGGTCGCGGTAGCGTTTTTACACTGACCTTGCCTTTGTTCGACGAAAAGGGTGTGCACGCTTCGACTACGATCACGCCACCCATCAGTCTTCATGACGATGCGCCGCAAGGAAAAACCATCTTCGTGATTGAAGACGACGAAGACAATCTGCAAGGTGTGCGCCTGTTGCTGGAAGCGTGGGGCTATCAGGTGGTCGCGGGAGCCAGTGGTGATGAGATCGTGCAAGCGGCAGCCAATTGCACGGATACGCCTGCATTGATTTTGAGCGACTTCCGCTTGCGTGATCACGAAACCGGCATTGCCGTGATTGATCGCCTGCATGATGAGTATGCTGACGACACCATTCCTGCCATTTTGATGACTGGTGATACCGATCCACAACGCTTGGCGGAAGCTTCCGCACGCGCATGGCCTTTGCTGCATAAACCGGTGGATGCGGCGCATCTGCGCCAAGTCATTGTAGAAACGATTGCACAAGCTGCGCGCTCGGCTGATCGCGCAGTGCAATAAGCTATTTAGCGTTTCACTATATTTTTTGCTGTTATTTGGGCTTGCCGAGCAAGCCGCCGCGTCGCGCAATCAGTGCCGCTTGCGTGCGATTGCGGACATTCAAGGTGGCGAAAATGGCAGAGAGGTGAGCCTTGATGGTTTTTTCAGTCGTGCCGAGCCGGGTGGCAATATCGCTATTAGGACAACCTTCGCACACGAGCAATAAGGCCTCACGCTGTCTGGGAGTAAGGTTGCTTAACAAGGTCGCATCGTCAGATTGTTCTGCCGGCGGCGTCGATAGTCCGTAAGCCGTTGGTACATAGCGTCCACCGGACATCACGGTAGACAAGGCTTCCAGCAAAGTGTGGCTGTCGGCAGATTTGTGGATGAAGCCGTTTGCACCAGCCGCCAGCGCATGATGTACGTCATCCGAATCTTCCGACGCGGACAAAACCAGGATGCGCATGCCGGGACGCGCTTGACGCAGGCTATGCAGTAAAGCACTACCACCAATATCGGGCAGATAGTAGTCCATCACAACCGCACTGATTTCCGCATGCGTTTCCAGAGCGGTAATGGCTTCCATACCGTTGGATGCTGCGAGTATCTGCAAGTGGGGAGCAACCTGTGCCAGCGCCAACACCATGCCTTCACGGAACATGGTGTGATCGTCGATCAACAGGATGGTTGATTCAGGCATGGGCTTTCTTTTTTACGGAAGGAAGGGCAAGGATAGCAGACGCAAGCCGATGGAGAACCAGCGTTCTTCGCTACCGCTGCCAAGACGATTGCCGTAAGTAGTATCGATCTGCACGTGATTCGGTACCAGCCAATGGCGCACGCCTATCTGGAAGAAAGGCCGCCCCGCACTTTGATCAAAGGTTTCTGCAATCAGCCATGTGCGATCAGTGAGCTGTGTCTCTGATCCAAGACCCCATGTTGCACGATCACGATTATTTGGTTTGTCATGCAGCCAGCCGACATTGGTATGCAGGACGAAGCGGTCATCCTTGAACGAGAAGCTGGCCGGAATATAAGCGTAGGGCGAGCTGATCAAATGACGATCGGTATTGGATACTGGTTGAAACGAGTTGCCGAAGGCGAGGCCGATGCCCCAGCCATTTGGCTCCAGTGTTTTGAACAAGGTTTTACCTTGCACCACCATGCTTTGTGTTTGTGTGCCTAAGGTGTCGTGTATCCGCGATCCGCCCAGACTTACTTCCAGATTGCCGGTGAAGTTGCAGGCAGGGATCGCCCAGTATTCTGTACTGTCACGGTTCCGCTTGCCCCAGCTCTCTACCTGGCAGGCTTTGGCATCAACGATACGTGCATCATCGGTAATCATCGGTCGAGCAGCGTATGCGCTTGTTCCGCTGAACCCAATAGTGAACAAACTCAGTGCAAACAGTGTGCACGAAAGCAGTGGCGAGGTATTGCCAGTAGATAGTAGCTTGCGGATAAAAGGCATCTCTTTTGTTTTCATTCCTGGATTACCTTGCAGGTAAATATTTTTCTTATCGATTAAATCAGCCTGTCGTGGCTATCGCCACGCGTCGCCGTCCCAGACTCTTGGCTTTATACATGGCGCCATCCGCACGATGCAGTAATGCTTCGCTGGTCGTGCCCGAGTCAGGGTAGGCTGCAACGCCGATACTGGCGGAGATATGCGCCGTCAATGCATCCTTGATGACGTAAGGCGCGGATACGCTCTCAACCAGTTTTTCTGCAACGATGCGTGCGTCGTCCAACCGTGCACCGACCATCACCATCGCAAATTCATCGCCACCCAAACGCGCCACGACATCAGAATGACGGCTGCCGGCCTTGAGGCGAGCAGCTACTGTACGCAACACGTTGTCACCGGTTTCATGGCCGTATTTGTCATTAACAGCCTTGAATCCATCCAGATCAATATAAAGGATAGATAAGACAGCATTATTACGTTCGCACAATGTCAGTTGCTGGCTGACGATTTCATGGAACAAAGTGCGATTCGCCAAGCCGGTCAGTTCATCATGATTGGCTTGGTGCTGTGCTTGATGCAGCATTTCCGATGCGCGGATCAGCGATGCGCCGACTTCGTCTGCTTCCCGTAAATGCAGTGGCGGTACGGTGACAACTTCGCCTGTACCTAGCGCCAGTGCCGGGCCGGTCAAGCCATGTATGGAATCTGCGATGCGTCCGCCTATCAACCAGGCTGCGGTCACGCTGCTCGCCAAGAGAGCGATGGTGGCAAAAATCAGCCAGAACAAGGTATAGCGCAATTCGTGCACGATGTTCTTGGTTGGAATCCCGATTGCCAGCGACCAGTTGGAAAGCTTGGAACGGCTGAAGACGGTTTGCACTGCCACGTCGTCGTAGGTCACGCTTTCAAATATGCCTTCTTTGCTGGTTTGCAGGTGTTTGATTACTTCAGATACGCCTTTTTTGCCTATCAAATGCGGACTATTGCCAGTTCTGGCAACGATGGTGCCTGTTCCGTCAAAAATCGCAGCAATCCAGCCTTCAGGCATTTCTTGTTGTCGCAGCAGTTTGTCAAAGCGCTCCGGGAAAATACCAGCGCTGAGGCTGTAGCGCGCTTTTCCCTGATCTAAAACAGGGACGCCTATGGCAAACATATTCCGTTGCGTAATATCGCCGCGGAATAAATCAGAAATGACAGGTTTCCCCGTTTTGAACAGGGTTTCCAGCTGAATAAATCTTCTTTTTCCGTCAAGAGGGTCGCCGAAGGTGCGACGGGTATTGAGGAGCTGCTTGCCTGTAACGTCGGCAAGAGCGACGTTGATATCGGACTGATCCCGCTGATTTCTCAAGACTTCTTGCGCTTGCATATAGAAGTCGCTCAAATCGTCGGAGTCCAGGTAAGGGGACGTCGCGAGTGCTGTCAGTGAGGATTCGATGCTGGCGAAATCGCGGTCTACGGCCGACATCATGGCGCGCGCCATTCCTAGCGAGTTGAGCAGTAATTGGTCGCGCGCACGTTGATAATCATGCGCGATTAGCAGGACGGCCATTAACGCCGCGGGGACCACGCATGCCATCACGAGTAAAACCAGCTTTGAGCGGATAGTTGGCGCGAGCTTGGTTTTCATTCTCTACGGCAATAAGAGGCAAGAGGCGGTGAAAGAGCAGGGAAGCGCGAATTCTATAACAAGTCCTCTCTTCACCTGGGGTTTTATTGTCAAAAATAGAATTTACTATTGGCAAGCTTTTGTTAAACGGCAACGGGCAACAGATGAGGTGACAGTTCGTTTGGGATTGAAAGCTGGGCGCGGTTCGTTATCTATCGGTTGTGGACATTTCGATTAACTTGACTGCATACCTACTAGTAAGTAGACTGCTTGAAATGAAGCCAAACAATACATCTGACGAAATCATTAATTGCGCCCGTTCGCTGATAATTTCCGGTGGATATAACGGCTTTAGTTACGCCGATATTGCCAAAGTGGTTGGAGTACGCAATGCGACCATTCATCATCATTTTCCAACTAAATCGAATTTGGTTCGAGCACTTATAGTTAACTATCGATGGGAAGCTCAGCTGGGTATAGCTGAGTTAGAGCGCAATGTTCCTGAGCCAGTTGAACAGCTTCGTGCGTACATTCAATATTGGGAATCCTGCATCGCTGACTCTAGTGCCCCGTTCTGCGTATGCGCATTGCTCGCAACTCAATTACCTGTTCTTCCTGAAGAGGTTGCACTCGAAGTGCGCGCACATTTTGGGACTCTGTCGACTTGGTTGGCTTCTGTCCTGGAGCGTGGTGTTGCACAAGGCAAGATACGACTAACTACGTCAGCTAGCATCGAGGCTGAAGGTTTTATGGCTACGGTGCATGGCGCCATGCTCTCAGCGCGTGCTTACGACGACGCGAAAATATTCAGTGTGATCACCCAGCCACTGCTGAAGCGTCTTCTGGAAATCTGACGCTATCAATGGTTATAGGGCACAACTTCGCCTTTTTGCCTACCAACTAGTAGGGATATTGTTGGATAGATTGTTTTTAATTTGCAGCTTCATTTGATCAAAAGACGAAAGGAATCACCATGTTTGGAATATCACCCTTAGGCTGGTTACATACACTGGGCAGCCTGCCTGCCATCCCTTTAGCCATATACATGTTTGTACGGTATGGCAGGATTACTCCTCGTAATGGGGCAGGCATTGCGTACTTTATTTCGATGCTCATAGGGGCGCTGACGGTATTTCTTGTTGCGCACCAAACAGTGAGTTATGGCATTGCCATTGTTACGATTCTGTTTTTGGCGATCGGTTATGGAATAGCGCACATGACTTCTTTGGGACGAGCAGCCATTTACATCGAAACGATTTGCCTCAGCCTTACTGCCTTCTTACTGATGGTTCCTACCGTAAGCGAAACGCTGCGCCGCGTTCCGAACGGCCATCCATTCGTGACTGATCCAAAGTCTCCATTGCTACTCGGATCACTGGCCGGTCTCGCCGCTATTCTTATCATTGGAGTGACTGCTCAACTATTATTTTTGCGCAAGAAGAGCAAGTTATCCAGTTGATGCGATTGGAGTACTAGCAGCAAGTACTCCTTCATACCAGCAGGCTAGTCGAAGCAACTCGATATCTTGTCAACGTGCGCGGAGCTGAGGCAGCAGCGATGGATGGCATCGCTGCTGCACACAATCTCCGAGCAATTGATTAATAACGTTCCAGCCAATGCGCGTAGGGCGCTGGCAAGGTCCACGATGCACGTTCGACATTGAGTTCTTTCGCTGCCGCATAGCTCCAGTGTGGATTGGCCAGATGTGCGCGTCCTACCATGACGAGATCCAATTGCTCTTCTTCGACGACGCGTGAGGCGATTTCCGGCGTGCCGAAACCCCATGCCGACGATACCGGCACATCCGCTTCGCGACGCACGCGTTCTGCAATGGGTCCCAAGAATGCTGGGCCCCAAGGAATCGATGTTTCTGGAATCGTGAATCCGACGCTGACGCTGATCATGTCCATGCCGGCCTTTTTAAACTCGCGTATCAGCGCGATCGATTCAAGCAGCGTTTGTTCATCGCGTCCGTCGTACTCGATCACACCAAAGCGTACGGTCAATGGCAGGTTTTCCGGCCAGACTGCGCGCACTGCACGTAATGTCTCCAGTAGGAAGCGGGCGCGGTTTTCGGCGCTGCCACCATAGATGTCATCGCGCTGATTCGAATGCTCGGAAAAGAAACTCTGTGCCAGATAACCATGTGCGAAATGCAGTTCCAGCCATTCAAAGCCCACGTTGCGTGCACGCACCGCAGCATCAACGAAGTTCTGGCGTACGCGGGCAATGTCATCCAGGCTCATCGCTTGTGGTTGTTTAGGCAAGCCTTTGCCGTATGCGATCGCTGACGGCGCGATGGTTTGCCAGCCACGTGCGTCGCCTTCGTCGATATGATCGTCGCCTTCCCATGGGCGATTGGCGCTGGCTTTACGTCCTGCATGCGCGATCTGGATTCCCGGTACTGAACCTGCGGCCTTGATTGCCTGCACGACTGGCACGAAGGCTTGCGCCAACTCATCATTCCAGATGCCTGTGCAAGCGGGGGTGATGCGTCCTTCGGGGGCAACTGCAGTCGCTTCAACAATCACCAGTCCGGCACCGCCGCGTGCAAGGCTGGAGTAATGAGCAAGATGCCAGTCGTTGACCATGCCATCAACGGCCATGTATTGGCACATAGGTGGAATTGCAATGCGATTACGGAGGGTAACGTCTTTGAGTGTGTATGGCTGGAATAGGGCGGACATGGTGACCTTAAATATGTGAGTGATATTACTTCGTTAGTTCGTATATATACGAACAATGGAAGAAGTATAGCCGAAAGTGTATGATGCTGCTTATGCGACCCTTTAAACATCCTGCCGCCGATGAGTTGTTACTCGAACGCGTGCTGTACGCCTTGAGCGATTCGATACGCCTGGACATAGTTCGGCATCTCGCCCGTGTGGAAACCGCGTCCTGCGGTGAGCTGGATGGCGGACGTCCCAAATCTACTGTGTCCCATCATTTCAAAGTGCTACGCGAGTCCGGTCTGGTCCTCACGGAAAATACCGGCACCATGCACATGAACACGCTGCGGCGTGCTGACATAGAAAGCCGATTCCCAGGGTTGCTGGCAGCGATATTGGCGCAACAGGCACCTTGAGTCTTTGAGGAAAAATGAAAACATTAATTGAAGTTTCGGGTTGCTTCCCGGTATTGAATGCCTTGAATGAGCAGCAATTCATCAACGCGATAGAACCGCGCTTGATCGATATACGCAATCCGGTGACCGGTCTGCAAATTGATTTGTTCGGCAAAGTGACCGCGCTCACAATTTCCCGGGAGCAGGGGATAGTGACTGCGGAAATAGAAGTCCCGGACGCGTTCCTGGTGCAGCACAAACTAGAACAAGATCAGTTGCGGGAGGTTTTAGTCGGGCGCATCAGCAAGCTCAGACATCCCGCAACTGGTGCTATGGCCAAGGTAGAAGCGTGTTTAGCTCAGGATAATGCAGGTTAAATTTCTTGATAATTAAATTCAAATAGATTCGATATCTATTTGAATTTAAACAAAATAATATTAATTAACAATTGCCTCTTGGCTACCTATTTGTTGCTCTTCGGAAGTTTGTCAAAATCCTGGTCAAGTTTGGCTAATGAGGAATTGATACGGGCTTGCCTTTCCTTGATCCACGCGTCCTGCTGCGCAAGTCCTTGTTTGGCCGCTTTCAGCATGCGCACCATTTCAGCCGGTTGAGGGCCGCCGACAGTTGCGCGGTTCTTGATGATGGCGAGTGGATTCAGCGTTGCGCGAAACTCTTCCTCACTCATCGGTAATTCATCATTACCGTGTCCTTTCAGGGCTTCTGCATAAATACGTTTTGCCTCGCTATATGGAAACTCGCTAGGCTTGATGTTGTTTGTTTTCGCATAATCCACGATCTCTGACGCGAAATGATGGCCGGCACGGAAGGGGAATTTGTACTTCCGCATCAAGACGTCGGCCAGTTCCTGTGAAGCCGTCCAGTCGCTATTCAACTCTTCCAGCGCGCGTTCTGGGCTGATGACCAAGGCGTTCAGGATAGTGTCCCAATTCTGCAATACCTTGATGGCGCTGTTGATCATCGCGCTATTTGTCTTGGCATCCTTGGGATCCATCATGCCGGGAGGAATGTTGTGCGCTTGCAAGATGGGTCCCATCGCCAATGTGATGGCGGTTGACGCATTTTGTCTAGCTGAGTTGAGCAAGCCCGGATTGCGTTTTTGCGGCATTGCGCTAGAGACATATGTATTTCCGCCGCCTTCCTGCAGCAGCATCCAGGGACGCGGTTGCGCGTACTGGGTCATGATGTCTTCGATGTAAGAGCCTGTGTGCAGCGCGATGCTGGTCACTATCGAGCCGGCTTCGACCGGATAATCGACCGAGGCAATCTGACCGGCGTCGTAGGCGTTATCCACGATGTTGGAAAAGCCGAGGTAATCGGCCATTCTGTTGCGGTTTAACGGCCAACTGCTGCCATTCAAAACAGTTGTGCCCATCGGTGAGCGGTCAAGGCGGGTATAGGCTTCGCGTATGCGTTGTGCGTCACGATCGAGCCCGGCGGCATACCCAAGCAGATAGTGACCGTAACTATTGGGCTGAGCCGCCACGCCATTTGTGTAGTTGGGGACGATGGTATTAGCGTGCCGTTCAGCCAATTTGACGACAGTGCCGGACGTCTTGTTAAGCTGGCTGGCCAATCTGAGCATGTCTTCCCGCATGATTGCTGCGCGCATGGTGGCATGCATATCCTGGCTTGAGCGACCAGCATGGAGCAGGGTGACTTCCACGCCAGCGGCTTCTATCAATAGTGGTTCAAACTCAATTACCCGGGCCGGACGCTTGCCGCCTGGCTGGTTGCCGTCCTTGAGAACTTTGCTTATGCCTGAAGTAATGCGCGGCACCATCGATTTGTCCAGCAATCCTTCTTCGGAGTTGATGACAGTCGTGGCTTTATTGATTTCACCTAACCAGAAGAACTCGTCACGAGGACCGGTTTGTTGGGCAAATGCAGTAACTGCTTGAGTGGAAATGATGAGGGCAAGGGCGGAAACGGTGGTTTTCAGCATGGAAGAATTGTCTCGTAATTGTTATCAATGGCACTGATAGTTTCCAATGCTCGGGATCTGCATTTATAGCAGATTTGATTAATGCGGAGATTTTTTGCGCAGAGCTTGGAGAGAAGCGCGTGATGGGAAATGCTTTAAGCAGGCTGTATGACTTGTTTCCATCTTGCGCCGTAGGCGTGCCGTTAATGCAGTTGTCAGGCGGCATTAGCCTTTTGGTGGCGGAGTACAACGTGGGTTGCTTTCTCCGATCCCACGAACTCGACGCATTCATATCCCAGAACCCGCAGGTCCGCCCCGTCGAACAAACGCTCGCCCCGGCCGAGTAGGACCGGCGAGATCGCGATATGCAGTTCATCAATGAGAGCCTCTTGAAGATACTGTCGAATCACGTTGGCTCCTCCTCCAATGCGTACATCCATGCCGTTCGCGGCTACGCGAGCTCGGTCTAGTGCTTCGTGTATGCCACCCGTGACGAAGTGAAACGTCGTGCCGCCGTCCATCTGGATAGATGGACGCGCGTGATGCGTCAAGACGAAGACTGGAACGTGATAGGGCGGGTTGTCTCCCCACCAGCCTTTCCAGTTCATGTCGGGCCAAAGGCCGCGGATCGGTCCGAACATGTTCCGCCCCAGAATCCACGCTCCGACGTTCTTGAATCCGCGCGCGGCAAAATCATCGTCGACACCGGTCGTGCCATCGCCTGCACCATGGATCTGCTGGAATGTGCGTGTCGGGATGAGCCACTGGTGCAAGTCCGTCCCACCCACGCCGAGCGGATGATCGATATCTTGATCCGGTCCCGCGCCATATCCATCTAGAGAGATCGTGAAGCCTTCAACGCGAACGCGTGTCATTTTTTGATTCCTTCATTTGAACTGATGTTCATCGAATAGGAGTCCGGTGCGATTTGGTCGATTGGGCACGGGAAAGTATGCGTCGCTGATTTAGTGGCGACAAATGCTCGACAAACACCATGCCTTGTAAGTGATCCATCTCGTGCTGTATGCACATGGCTTTTAAACCATCTGCCTGAATTTCTATTGTTTTGCCGCTCAAGTCGAGTCCGCGCACGCGTATCCAGGCAGCGCGTTTTACTGTTTCGTACACATCGGGGACGGATAAACAGCCTTCTTCAAACTCGGCGCTGCCGCCCATTTTGATTACGGTCGGGTTGATCAATACCAGTAGCTGGTTTTGTTTTTCGGAAATATCTACCAGAATGATGCGCAGATGCACGTTCACCTGTGTTGCCGCCAAGCCGATGCCATCGACCGCATACATGGTCTGCGCCATGTCGGCGACTAGGCGACGGATATCCTGATTGATCTGCTGTACCGGCTGTGCGACGGTGTGCAGACGCTCGTCGGGATATTGCAGGATGGATAATCTGGTCATGATTTACTTTAGCTAATTCACATTCAAATGTTGTTACAAGTATTTGAATTTATTCTATTTTTGTTTCTTGTTTGGCTTTGCTGGCATTCGGATTATCGACTTCCCAGCGACCGGCGATGTTCTTCAGCAATATATTCACTGCAGCCAATTGTCGGTTCTGCGTGCTGAGCAAACTGTTCTCACTCGTCAGCGCAGTGTTCTGCGCGATGACTACATTCAAATAGCTGACGGTGCCAGCGCGGTATTGATCCAGCGTAATTTCCAAGGTGCGTTGTGCGGCTTCCAGACTTTCTCGCTGCAACTGTGCTTCTTGCTGCAGTTGCGCGGCAAGGATCAGATTATCTTCTACTTCCTGCAAAGCCGTCAGCACGGTTTGACGGTAAGTCGATGTGGCCTGGTCCGCGGCACTTTGTGCCTGTGCGCTGGCCAACTGTCTTTGCCCGCCATCGAATATGGCTTGTGCCACCGATGCACCCAGCGACCAGAACAGGTTAGGTGCACTGATCAAATTATTCAACGAGCTATTCTGATAACCACCACCCGCTGACAGTACCAGCGATGGGAAGTAGGCAGCATGCGCGACACCAATCTGGGCATAAGCTGCGGCGACCCGTCTTTGCGCGGCGGCAATATCTGGCCGACGTTCCAGCAAGGTAGTCGGCAACATCTGCGGCACCAGCGGCGCTTGTGGCAAGGCGGCATTGCGCTCCAGTGCCAGCGCCGAAGGTGGCACGCCCAGCAATACGGCAATCGCGTGTTCGAGTATGGCGCGTTGCGCGACGGCTTCTGCCAGTTGCGCCTGTGCTGCCTTGAGCTGAGTTTGCGCCTGCAAGACATCCACCCGTGCAGCCACGCCGCCGCCATAACGGAATTGCGTCAGATCCAGTGAACGCTGGTAAGCCACAACGCTGCGTTCCAGTACGACCATCTGCGCATCTGCTGTACGTAATGAAAAGTAGGTTTGTGCCAGCGTAGCCTGGGCGGATAAGCGCGCAGCAGCCAGATCGTCAACACTGGCTTGCAAGCTAGCTTGCGCACCGGTCGTGGCTTGCGCCAGGCGGCCCCAGAGGTCGACTTCCCAACTGGCATTACCGGATAGGGAAACGTTATTGCTTGGGTTCTGTACAGCAGTCGAACGCGTGGTGCTGGTCGCGTTGCTGCTGCGTGTGCCGTCCAGTCCTACCGATAAGGTCGGCAGGCGCGCGCTATAACTGGCGGCGACTGCAGCGCGAGCGGCGGCAACTTGCGCCACCAGAGACTTCAGGTTTTCATTGCCGACCACCAGCCGGCTTTCCAGATCGTTCAGGACTGGGTCCTGAAACAAGGTCCACCAATTATCCGGCACATTAGGCGCGCTATTGGCAGTTCCTTCTTGCCACAGTCCGGCTTCCTTGTATTGCGTCGGAGCGGCTGCCACAGGCGGCGGAGTTGGTGCCGTGGCGCAAGCTGCCAGCAGCAAAGTGGGCGCGATTAATAAGAAGTAGGGGCGCATAAAAAATCCTTTAAAACTCAGGCTGTCGCCAATTGTGGAGCCGGGCTGTGCTTATGTTTGTCGCGGCGCAGCTTGTCCATCAGCACAAAGACGACAGGTGTCGTGTAAAGCGTTAGTAACTGGCTCAGTATCAGGCCGCCAACGATGGCTATGCCCAGCGGTTGGCGTAATTCCGCACCGTCGCCGCTACCTAAAGCCAGCGGCAGTGCACCGAAGATGGCGGCAAAGGTGGTCATCAGAATCGGCCGCACGCGTAATAGCGCCGCACGATAAATCGCCGGACCGGCGTTAACTACACCGTGGCGCTGCCGCGTAATTGCAAAGTCGATCATCATGATCGCGTTCTTCTTCACGATGCCGATTAGCAAGATCACACCGATCAGCGCAATGATGGAAAACTCGGTATTGAACATCTTCAGTGCGAGCAGCGCGCCGACACCGGCCGAGGGCAGGGTAGAGAGAATGGTAATCGGATGAATCAGGCTTTCATACAGTATGCCCAGCACCAGATAAATCACGATGATGGCCGCGCCTATCAGCAGCGGTTGCGAAGACAGTGATTCCTGGAAGGCATTCGCCGTGCCCTGGAAACCGCCGCGTACCGAGACCGGCACGCCCAGTTTGCCTATCGCATTGTTAATGGCGACCGTAGCATCCGACAACGACACACCCAAAGGCAAATTGAAGCTGATGGTGGAAGCCGGCGTACCGCTCTGATGACTGACCGCCAATGGTGTATTCGTGGTTTCCACCCGCGTGAAGGCGGACAGAGGCACTTGTGCACCGTTGCTGCTGGTCACGTACAAGCGTTTCAGGGTTTCCGGTCCTTGCAGGAATTCGGGTGCCAACTCCATCACCACCCGGTATTGGTTGAGCGGGTTATAGATGACGCCGACCTGACGTTGGCCGAAAGCATTGTTGAGTGTGTTATCTATCGTGGCGACGCTGATGCCAAGGCGCGCGGCGGCATCGCGGTCTATCACCAGCGACGTTTGCATACCTTTGTCTTGCTGGTCGGAGTTGACGTCCGTCAGTTCCGGTATTTGTGACAAGGCATTACGTATCAGCGGATCCCAGGTGCGCAGATCTTCGATGGTATCTGCCTGCAGCGTGTACTGGTACTGCGCGTTCGACTGCCGGCCACCGATCCGAATATCCTGTACCGGCACCATGAAGAGGTTAGCGCCCGGTTCGTGCGCCAGCTGTTTGCGCAGTCGAGCAATGATGACATCGGCCGAAACCTTGCGTTCGGCCAGAGGCTTGAGCGTGATGTAAAACATGGCAGAGTTACTCTGACCACCACCAGTATTACCGCTCACGTTGGCAACTGCGGGATCGGAACGGATGATGGTCGAAAAGGTCTCCAGCCGTTTTTGCATCATCTGGAAGGAGCTGCCCTGATCCGCTTGCACGCCACCGATCAAGACGCCGGTATCCTGCTGTGGGAAGAAGGTCTTCGGTATCGTAACGTAGAGGTGGACATTTAGCGCCACTACCGCCAGCAGGACCAGTATGGCCAGCGGTTGATGCCGCAGGGTCCAGATCAGCGACTGCCGGTAGCCGCGTAGGACGGCGCGGTTAAAGCGATTAAACCATTGCATGACACGTCCGGGCTTCCGCTTTTCAGTGTTTTGCTTGAGCAGCGTGGCGGCCATCATAGGCGTAGTGGTCAGTGATACGACCATAGAGACCAGAATCGCGGCTGTTAGCACCACCGCAAATTCTCGGAACAAGCGACCAACCACGCCGCCCATCATCAGCAAAGGGATGAAGACGGCAATCAGCGACAGGCTGATCGATACCACGGTAAAGCCTATTTCACGCGCACCTTTTAGCGCGGCTTCACGTGGTGTTAAACCTTGTTCTATATAGCGCGTGATGTTTTCCAGTACCACGATCGCATCATCGACCACGAAGCCGGTCGCCACTGTCAGAGCCATAGCGGATAGGTTATCCAGACTATAACCACATAGATACATGACGCCGAAGGTGCCGGCCAGCGACACCGGTACGGCAACCGCCGGGATCAACGTTGCGCGCCAGTTACGCAGGAACAACAGCACAACCAGGATCACCAGACCCACCGCGATGCCCATTGAACGTTCAACTTCACGCAGCGACGCTTTGATCGTTGGTGTGCGGTCGGTGATGACGTCCATCTTTATCGCCTGCGGGATTGAAGCTTGCAGGCGCGGCAGGATGTCACGGACGTTTTGTACGGTTTCTATGATGTTGGCGCCCGGTTCCTTCAACAGGAACATGACGATCGCAGGTTTGCCATTGGCGAGACCATAGTTGCGTACGTCTTGCACGGAATCGACAACATTGGCGACATCACGCAAACGCACCGAAGCACCATCGCGATAGCTGATTACAACCGGCGCATATTCAGCCGCAGTACGCGCCTGGTCATTCGCGCCTATTTGCCAGTACTGGTCATCCAGCTCAACCGAACCTTTCGGGCGATTCGCATTGGTGTTAGTGATCGCAGTGCGCACATTGTCGAGCGAGATACCGATGGCTGCGAGCTTGTCCGGATTCAATTCCACCCGCACCGCAGGCAAGGCACCGCCGCCTACATTGACCTGGCCTACACCTTCCACCTGCGACAGGCGCTGCGCCAATATGGTCGAGGCCGCGTCATACATCTGACCGCGCGTCAGCGTATCCGAGGTCAGCGAGATGATCATGATAGGTGCGGCCGCCGGATTCACCTTGCGGTAAGTCGGGTTGCTCGGCATGCCGGTCGGCAGCAGCGTGCGCGCCGCATTGATCGCCGCCTGCACATCGCGCGCTGCACCATCGATATCGCGATTAAGGTCGAATTGCAGCACCACATTGGTCGAGCCCAGCGACGAGCGCGAAGTAATCTCGTTGACGCCGGCGATGCTGCCAAGCGCACGTTCCAATGGTGTTGCAACGGTGGCCGCCATCGTATCCGGGCTGGCACCTGGCAGCGAAGCACTGACCGAAATGGTCGGGAAATCGACTTGCGGTAAAGGCGCGATCGGCAGCAGGTTGAAACCCAGTATGCCGGCCAGGGCTATCCCTATCGTGATCAGCGTCGTCGCGACCGGCCGTGCAATAAAAGGCGCAGAGATATTCACGTTGCGCTTCCACCGGCGGCACGTTCTGCAGCGCGGCGTTCTTGCCAGTCTTTCAAACGTTGCGCCTGTTTGGCAAAGCCGAGGTAAATCACCGGCGTGGTGAACAGCGTCAGCAACTGGCTGACTATCAAGCCGCCGACCATGGTTACGCCTAATGGATGACGCAATTCATGTCCTGCACCGGTGCCCAACATCAGAGGCAAGGCACCAAGCAAAGCTGCCATGGTGGTCATCAGAATAGGGCGGAAGCGCAACAGGCAAGCTTTGTAAATCGCTTCACGCGGCGGCAGGTGTTCTTCGCGTTCCGCATACAAGGCAAAGTCGATCATCATGATCGCGTTCTTTTTGACGATACCGATCAGCAGCACGATACCGATGATGCCAACGATGCCCAGATCCTGACCGGCGACCAGTAAAGCCAGCAAGGCACCGAGGCCAGCCGAAGGCAACGTGGACAAGATGGTAATCGGATGGATATAGCTTTCATACAGCACACCCAGCACGATATACATGGTGACGACCGCAGCCAGGATCAGCAGCAGCGTGCTACTGAGCGATGCACGGAAGGCTTCGGCCGCACCCTGGAAGCTGGTTTCCACGCTAGGCGGCAGGTTCAGCTTGGCTTCTTCTGCTTTGATTGCATCGACCGCTTTACCGAGCGAAGCGCCCGGTGCCAGATTGAACGAGATCGTCGCTGACGGGAATTGTGCGACGTGGTTAATGGCAAGTGCAGTCGGACGCTCTATGATTTCCGCCACCGAAGTCAGCGGTACTTGTCCGGTGGCGTTGAAAACAACCGTAGCACTCGTGCCGCCGGTGCCATTCAAACTATTATTGTTATTGTTCGTGACCGGCACATACAAACCTTCCAGTGACACTGGGCCACGACGACGTCCTGGCTCTGCTTCCAGCACCACGCGGTACTGGCTGGATTGCGTATAGATGGTGGAAATCAGACGCTGGCCGAAGGCGTTATACAAGGCCGTGTCAATCGCGGCGACGGTTACGCCGAGACGCCCAGCGGCTTCGCGGTCTATCTGTACATAAGTCTGTAAACCCTGATTCTGCAAATCACTGGCCACATCCACCAACTCAGGAATGTTTTTCAGACTTGCCAGTAATAAGTCATTGGACTTAGCTAGATCGTTGGAATCTGGCGAACTGAGCAGGAACTGATATTGGGTTTTGGAGACGCGATCTTCAATCGTCAAATCCTGTACCGGCTGCATATAGGCAGTAATGCCGGGCAGGCGCGACGTCGACTCATTCAGGCGGCGAATAATGTCTGAGGCAGAGTCACTACGTTCGGCAAACGGCTTGAGTGTGATCTGCATGCGCCCGGTACTGAGTGTCGGATTCGCGCCATCGACGCCGATGAAGGAAGCGAGGTGATCGACATCCTTGTCTTTCAGGATGACATCAGCCAGCGCTTGCTGCTTACGCGACATCGCTTCAAAGGAACTGGTTTGCGTGGCTTCGGTAATCACTTGGATCAGGCCGGTATCCTGTACCGGGAAGAATCCTTTCGGCACGATCACATACAGCAGCCCAGTCAAGACTAACGTCAAGCCAAATACGCCCAGCGTGGCGCGCGGTCTATCCAGTACCCACACCAGCGCACGGCCATAAGCGGCGACCATGCGATTGAATTGTTCTTCGCTCCATTTGCCGATGCGACCAGGTTTGTTTTCATGTTCAGGGCGCAGCAGGCGTGCGCTCATCATCGGCGTCAAGGTCAGCGATACCACTGCGGAAATCAGGATGGCGACTGCCATCGTAATCGCGAATTCGTGGAATAAACGTCCAACCACATCTCCCATGAACAGCAGCGGGATCAATACAGCGATTAATGACACCGTCAGCGAAATAATTGTGAAGCCGATCTGTTTGGAACCCTTCAAGGCCGCTTCCATCGGCGAGTCGCCTTCTTCGACGAAGCGCGCGATATTTTCAATCATCACAATCGCATCATCAACCACGAAACCGGTCGAGATGGTTAGCGCCATCAGCGTCAGGTTATTGATGGAGAAGCCGGCGAGGTAAATCACGCCGAAGGTACCGATCAATGATAGCGGCACGGCCACGCTCGGAATAATCGTGGCAGAGGCACTGCGCAGGAACAGGAAAATCACCATCACCACCAGAGCAATCGCGAGCAGCAACTCAAACTGCGTGTCGTTAACCGAGGCGCGAATGGTGGTAGTACGGTCGGCAATCACTTGCACATCGACTGAACCAGGCAGCGAGGCCTGCAACTTGGGGAGCAACGCTTTGACCCTGTCTACGGTCTCGATCACGTTCGCGCCCGGTTGACGCTGCACATTCAAAATCACGCCTGGCGTGCGATCTACCCATGCGGCCAGACGCAGGTTTTCCGCATCATCGACTATGGTCGCGACATCGCTGAGGCGCAGCGGATTACCGTTCTTCCACGCGATGATGAGATTTTGATATTCGGCGGCGGACTTCAACTGGTCGTTCGCATCGATGGTTGACGCGCGTTGCGCACCATCAAAACTACCTTTGGCCTGATTGACGTTGGCGGCAACGATGGCCGTACGGATATCGTCCAGCGATAAACCGAGCGAAGCCAAAGCTTGCGGATTACCTTGTATGCGCACCGCAGGGCGCTGGCCGCCGGCTATGCTGACCAGGCCGACGCCATCGACTTGCGACAACTTCGGTGCCAAGCGATTTTCCACCAGGTCGTGCACTTTAATAATAGGCAGCGTCGGTGAGGTGATCGCGATTGTTAGTACCGGCGCATCGGCCGGATTAACCTTGCTATAGATAGGCGGCATCGGCAAATCGCTAGGCAGCAAATTGCTACCGGCGTTGATCGCGGCCTGTACTTCCTGTTCTGCCACATCCAGTGAAAGGCCTAGCGAGAAGCGCAGTGTGATGACCGAAGCGCCGCCGGAGCTGGTCGAGGTCATTTGGTTCAGACCTGGCATTTGGCCGAACTGGCGTTCCAGCGGTGCGGTGACTGTCGTCGAAATGACGTCCGGACTGGCGCCCGGGTAGAGCGTGGTGACTTGTATGGTCGGGTAATCGACTTCCGGCAAGGCGGATAAAGGCAGCAGCCGGTAGGCCAGCAAACCAGCCAGCAGGATCGCAAGCATCAAGAGCGAAGTGGCAACCGGACGCTCGATAAAGATGCGTGATGGATTCATGATGCTGGCTTAGTTGGTGGAGGCCGCTGGTTTGTCTTTCTTGCCGCCGTTCTGCTGGAACCAGGCGCGGCGTTCTTCCGGACTCATATTCTTCAGTTTCTCGGCCATTTCTGGCGGGATATTCTTGCGTTTGCTGTCAGCTGGTGGTGCGGCGGCACCGGCACGCTGTTTCGGATCTGCGGCGATGACTTCAACCTTGCCACCTTCGCGCAGACGATCGGTGCCATCGATGACGACTTTCTCGCCTGGTTCCAGTTTGGCTTCGATTGCCATCCAGCCACTATCGATTGCACCGGGTTTGACGACACGTGTGTTCACTGTATTGTCGGCATTGACGACATATACGTAGAAACCTTGTGAACCACGCAAGACGGCCGCTTGCGGCACTGCCAGCGCATCTTTCAGTGTATTGAGTTGCATGACGACGCTAACTGCCTGGTTAGGGAAGAGTGCATCGTCCAGATTCGGGAACAGGGCTTTGACCTTGATGGTGTCTGTCGTCACATCGATGGCATTGTCGACGGTAGATAACTGACCAGTAGCCAGTTTGGTCTTGCCGGTGCGATCCCAGGCTTCTACCGGAACAACCTCGTTGGCACGCAAACGCGTGGTAATCAGTGGCACGTTGGCGGACGGTACCGAGAATACGAGTGCGATAGGGCGGGTTTGCGTAATGATGACGATGCCGTTGGTGTCTGAAGGCTGCACCACATTGCCAAGATCGGATTGTTTGAGGCCGACGCGTCCGGTGATGGGCGCGGTAACACGTGTATATGACAACTGCAGTTTGGCGCTATCGACCGTACCTTGATCAGACTTGACCGTACCTTCGAGCTGGCGCACCAGTGCTTCCTGCGTATCCAGCTGTTGTTTGGCAATGGCGTCTTTAGACAGCAAATCCTTGTAGCGGGCGAGATCGATACGGGCATTGTCCAGTTGCGCCTTGTCGCGTGCGAGTACACCTTCGGCTTGTCCTAGCGTGGCCTGGAAGGCACGCGGATCGATTTGCGCCAGCAGTTGGCCGGCCTGCACTTGCTGGCCTTCCTTGAAATTGATTTGCTGCAGCACGCCAGTGACCTGTGTATGAACAATCGCGGTGTTGGCCGCATTAATACTGCCGATTGCATTGACAGTCACGCGTATATCTTGTCGTCGTGCTTCCTGCACAGATACCGGTTGCACCATATTCGGACCGCCGAAACGACCACCATTGGCTTGCGCGGCCTTATCTGCCGAAGAAGGGCTCTTCCACCACCAGAATCCGGCACCTACTGCCAACAATGCGATAAGAACCCAGATTATCGTTCGGCGAAGCTTGCTTTTAGGCAAGCGCGTAGAGCGGGGTGGAGAAGTATTGTCAGTATTCGTGTCGGGGTGATTTGTCATGTGCGGCAAGGTGTATCTGCGCGATTTGGAAAATTAATTATATGGCGCATTTGCATAAAAAAGTTGCGCGATGAATTACTTTACAAAACGTATTGAAATCGAAGGAATTTCTTTACATACGCATGCTTAAATAAGGCAATACATCGGGCATTATTTGTGTATGCAGACCGAGCAGTGTGCTCGTAAAGAAGAGGTGAATTGCAAATGGTTGATTCTGTATTCGTTGAAATTCAGTTTTTTCTGCTCATTGCTTCAACATTCATCATCCCAATCGGGATCTACAGCTACATGATGTGGAAGCGCTCCATTTCCCGCAAAGTCGTGCTGTTGTTCGGCATTATCCTGATTCTTGTCTCGGGGACGAACATTTTCCTTTTGCAACTGCTCAGGGTAATGGCCAAGCATTCACCATCTTTGCTGGATGACAGAGTTTTTGCATCTGAAATGTCGGTAGCGCTTTATCTGATTCCCGCCATTTTTGCCGGTATTGGCGTCAATATCATTTCGCATATATTGATCGCTCATCTCAGTGATGCGGAGAAAAAATTCGATAGAGAGCATAAAGAACGCAGGTGAACATGCGTTCATCATGTGGATATGAATGAGCCAGAGAACTGTTTATGCCTGATGCGCCTTGCGTGAGTCAGTCGGTGCTTCTGCTCTCTCATTCAAGCCGTAATCACGCAGCACATGCGCCACACGCAAACGATAATCGGCAAAGATCGTTGCTCTGCCTGCAGACTGCGCCTGGCGATGGACTTCCAGATTGCGCCAGTTTTGCACCGCTTCTTCATCGCGCCAGTAAGACAGCGACAGTATTTTGGCCGGATCGATCAGACTCTGGAATCGCTCTATCGAAATAAAGCCGTCTATCTTTTCCAGATATGGGCGTAATGCGGCTGCGGTGTCCAGATAATCCTGTTTGTGATCCGCATGCGGAATGACTTCAAAAATAACGGCAATCATTTTCTATCTTCTCCTGATTCTATTTTTTAGATTAAAAACTCAATCTACCGCGCAATTCGTCGAAGGGCAGCATCACATGCTCGCGGTAGGCTGGTTGAAGCTGCAAGCGCTCATACCAGGCAGTCACATTAGGCACATCTGGATGTGGAATATCCAGCTCGAAGTAGCGATAAAGCAGCGTGCCTGCCGGTATATCCGCCAGCGTTAGACTACCACCAGCGAGAAACGGACTTTTGGATAAAACGCCATCAAGAAGTTGAAAATATTGCATGCAGAGTTGAATATTTTCTTCTATCTTCTTCAAATCACGTAACGCTTCGGGCGTGCGGTAGAAATTCCAGAAAACACCTGCGATAAAGGCTGGTTGCAAACTGCTCTGCGACCAATCCATCCAGCGATCAGCCTGCGAGCGCCGACCTGCATCTTCATCCCAAAAATGCGAGCCGCCATACTGTGCGGCCAGATATCTTAAGATGCTGTGCGATTCCCAAACAACGGTCTCGCCGTCTTTGATGAGCGGAACGTGACCATGCGGATTCATGGCGAGAAATTCGGGCGTATCCCTGATGCCAAATTTTCCTCCGGCCGGAATATGCTCATGTGGCAAACCAAGCTCGCCGATTAGCCACAAGACCTTTTGCACATTAATCGAGTTACGTCGCCCCCAAACCTGCAGCATGAAATCCTCCTGATGTTTGAAGTAATTGTACGGTGCTTGCACGCAAAGGCGTATAAGAAAAGCCAGTCGCACATCAAGGATGTGCGACTGGCATAAGAGGTTCTAGCTCATTCAGCCGGCGTCGCTACGGGCGCTGGCGTATCTGGATGTGCCAGTTTTTCCTTGGCAATTTGTTTGCTGTGATCTGTGCCGATGAAGAGATACATCGCAGGAACAACAAACAAGGTGAAGAGCGTACCGATAGACAAGCCGGTGAAAATCACCAAGCCCATCGCATGTCGTCCTGCTGCGCCTGCACCTGATGCAATCACCAGCGGTATAACACCGAACACCATAGCCGCAGTTGTCATCAGGATAGGGCGCAAGCGGATGCTGGCAGCTTCTTCAATCGACTCGCGCTTGCTCTTGCCGGTTTTTTGCAATTGATTCGCAACCTCGACAATCAAGATGCCGTGCTTACTAATCAAGCCCATGAGTGTCACCAGCCCAACCTCGGTGTAAATATTCATCGAGGCGAAGCCAAGGAAGATAAAGATCATCGCACCAAACAATGCCAGCGGCACTGAAACCAGAATCACAATAGGATCGCGGAAACTCTCGAACTGCGCAGCCAGTGCAAGGAAGACGATGATCACCGCAAATATCATCGTCACCAGGAAACCACCAGATTCCTTGATGAACTGGCGTGATTGGCCCGAGTAATCGACGTAGTAACCGCTAGGGGCCACTTCCTTGACTGCGTCACGCAGTATCTGCAACGCATCACCTTGCGATGCGCCAGAGACGCCGGAGATCGTTGCCGAGTTAAGTTGCTGGAAGCGATTGATCGATTCCGGCACGACGTCGTATCGTATGCTGGCGATGGTGCTGGCCAGTATCAAGCCCGCGCTTGGTGTCTTGATGTAAAAGTCGAGTACGTCATCAGGATTCAGGCGATCAACTTGCAGCACTTGCGGGATTACCTTGTATGAACGTCCGGCAATCGAGAAGTAGTTGACGTAACCACCACCCAGGCCTGCACCGAGTGCGGCACCCACATCCTGCTGCGTCATGCCCAAGGCGGCGACCATATCGCGATTCACCACGACTGTTGCCTGTGGTTGATCAATCTTCAAGTCGGTATCAATAAAATAGAATTTGCCCGAAGCTTGCGCTTTCGCCAGCACCTGCTGCGCAACGGTATTCAGGTTCTGGAACGGTTCGGTACTACTGATGACAAACTGTACCGGCAAACCTGAAGCACCCGGCAAGGCAGGAAACTGAAAGGCCGCGACACGTGCACCGGCGATTTTATTCCACTGTGCTTGCAGATCAAGTTGAATCTCATGAGCACTACGCGTGCGTTGATCCCAGGGTTTCAACAACACACCACCGATACCGGCGTTGATAGAAGGGACACCGGTTAACTGGAACATCTGACTGTATTCAGGCGCGCTTTTGGCAACATTGAAAACCTGTCCCGCATAGGTTTGCATCTGGTTGGCCGTTGCTGTTGGCGGGCCGACCACTTGTGACAAGACGATGCCTTGATCTTCTTCCGGCGCCAGTTCGGATTGCGCCATCTTGAACATCACAATCAGCAAGACACTTAATATGACGCCCATCAAAATCAGCACAGGCCATGTATCCAGCAACGTGTGCAATAAGCGGCGATAGCTGCCCTGTACACGTTCAAAGATGTGATTGATCTTCTTGGCAAACTTGCCTTCATCCTGGCTAGGCTTGAAGAAGCGTGAACACATCATCGGTGACAAGGTCAGCGCGACTATGCCTGACACTGCTACAGCACCCGCCAGCGTGAAGGCGAATTCAGTAAATAGCGCACCGGTCAAACCGCCTTGAAAGCCAATCGGAACGTACACCGCAATGAGCACGATGGTCATCGCGATAATCGGGCTACCAAGCTCTCGCGCCGCGATGAGCGATGCCTCCCACGGTGTCTTGTGTTCCTCCATCATGTGTCGGTCCACGTTCTCGACGACGATAATCGCATCATCGACCACCAGCCCGATCGCTAGCACAAGCGCAAGTAGAGTCAGCAAATTGATCGAATAGCCGAACATCAGCATCACGAAGAAGGTACCGATCAGCGACAAGGGCATTGCAATCACCGGCACCGCAACGGCGCGGAAGCTGCCGAGGAAGAGATAAATGACGACAGTCACAATCAGCAGTGCTTCTACCAAGGTCTTGATGACCTCTGTAATCGATGTACTAATGAACTCGGTGGAATCGTAGACTATCTCGCCGGTTACGCCTGCCGGCAATTGATCGCGCAGTTCAGGGAAGGCTTCACGTACGCGTTTGGCAACGTCGAGCACATTGGCTTCAGGTGCAACTTTGATACCGACGAAAACGGAACGTACGCCGCTAAAGGCAACGTTAAAGTCGTAGTTTTCAGAACCCAGCGTCACCGTTGCCACATCTTCCAGACGTACGATGGAATCTCCACTGCGTGAGACGATGAGTTTCTTGAACTCCTCCACAGAGTGCAAATCGGTGCCGGCTGTCAGCGGCACCGTCACCATCTGACCTTTGGACACACCGAGCGCAGCCAGGTAGTTATTGTTCGCCAGCGATGCGCTGATGTCGGCCGGCGTCAAACCGTGACCCGCCAGTTTTTTCGTATCCAGCCATGCACGTAATGCGAACAAGCGTGCACCGAGCAGTTCGGCATTTTGTACGCCTTGTATTGAATTGAGTTTAGGCGTCACGACCCGCGACAAAAAGTCCGTCACGTTATTGGTCGGCAAGGTATCGCTATAGAAGCCGATATACATGGCATCTGTCGTTTGACCAGTGGCCACCGTCAACACTGGCGCTTGTGCTTGTACCGGCAATTGATTCTTGACTGAGTTGACCTGACTGCTGATCTCCGTCAATGCGCGGTTGGCATCGTAATTCAAACGCAAGGTAGCCGTAATCGTGGAGACACCGCTGGTGCTGGACGACGATAGATAGTCGATACCCTGCGCCTGTGCGATGGCGCCTTCCAGCGGTTGCGTGATGAAACCGGCGATGGTTTGTGCGTCAGCGCCGAAATAGGTCGTGGAAATGGTCACGACCGCATTCTGCGTTTTCGGATATTGATTAATAGGCAAACTGAAGAGCGAGCGCATGCCGAGTACGACAAGCAAGAGGCTCACAACGATGGCAAGGACCGGCCGGCGAATAAAGATGTCGGTGAAGTTCATGGTGCTGGCCTCACTTCTCTTGCGGAGCAGGGTTCGGATTGTTCTCCGGCTGTACCGTGTTATCTATCACCACCGACGTACCGTTTTTCAATTTAACCTGACCGCTGGTGACAACTTGCTGGCCTTCCTTCAGACCTTGCAGAATCGCGACCTGATCACCACGCGTTTCGCCGGTAGTCACGAAGACTTGTTGTACAACCAGGCCGCTAGTGGCAGCAGGTGTTGCAGGCGCTGGTGCTTTTTTGTCGTCAGTTTTGCCTTCAGGCGCTTTTTCACCAGCGTCTTTCACGATGAAAACCGTCGAACCGTATGGGTTGTAGGTGATCGCTGTTTGCGGCAAGGTCAGATAGCTTTTCTTTTCACCGACATCGACATTGGCGCTGGCAAACATGCCCGGCAATAATTGGCGCTCGGCATTCGTCAGCGTGGCTTGTATCTGCAAATTACTGGTTGTTGTATCAACCTTGGGACTGATGGCCGTGATTTGGCCTGGGAATAGCTGATCTGGGAAGCCGTCTGTGGTGACGTTAACCTTTTGTCCCAAGGATAATTTGCTGACTTGTTTTTGCGGCAGGTAAAAAGTGACGTAGATAGGATTGATACGCTGCAGAGTCACAACCTTGTCGCCAGGATTCAGATACTGGCCGGGATTGACGGTCGTGATACCGAGCTTGCCGGCGAACGGTGCGCGTATCGTTTTTTTCGCAATCAGCGCAGCCTGTTGTGCGGCCAGCGCGCGTTTTCCTTTTAGATCTGCGACATCACCATCCAATTGCGCCTGGCTGATGGCTTGCACTGCGAACTGCTGCTTGTCACGTGCCAGTACGCTGGCCGACAATTCTGCTGCTGCCTGCAGTGATTGCAATTGCGCGATATCGGCATCGGCATTCAATTGCACCAGCACGGCACCAGCTTCGACTTCCTGACCTGACTTGAAATTCACGTTGGTCACCAGACCGGCAATCTCTGTCGTCACATCCACGCCGCGTACTGCGCTAAGCGTGCCGACTGCTGCCAGTTGCGGCTGCCATTCAAGCAATTGCACTTTCATTGCTGTCACCGTCTGCGGGCCAGCTTTAGGCGCAGAGGCGATCAATTTTTGAATATGAAAATAGAAGCCCAAAGCCAGCAGCGCAACCAATACCAGCACAGCTACCAACATGATGATTATTCGTTTTTTCATGGTCATCTTTCAAGACGGTTCATGCATCGATTTTTTCAAAAATGTGCAGCTTTTAGCCAGCGTTACGGGGAGGGCGGCTTGGCGTCAGATATCGTGCCGTCCACGGTGGTCGTGGCTGGCACTTGAGCCAGTTCTGGACGATTCCACCAGCCACCGCCCAGCGCCTGGAACAGGGCTGCTGTATCTGAATAACGCGCTGCCTGTGCTTGCGCCAGCGAGATCTGTGTTTGCTGGTAAGTACGTTGCGCATCCAGCAGGGATAGATAACTGATCGCGCCCAGCTTGTATTGACCCGATACCAGATCAAGCTGTTGACGTGCCAGTGATGCGGCCTCGGCTTGTGCTTGCAAAGTCTGGGCATCACTATCCAGAGCTTGCAGCGTGTTGGATACGTTCAGGAATGCGTTGAGGACGGTTTGTTGATACTGCGCTTGTGCCTGTTCAAACGCTGCGACCGCACCGCGTTTTTGCGCACGTAGAGCGCCACCATTGAAGATAGGCTGCAACAAACTTCCGCCTATGCTCCAAACGCCGCTACCTGCAGTAAACAAATTGCCGAATGTCAGACTCTGCGAGCCAACGCTGCCGCTCAATGTAATCTGCGGATACATATTGGCCGTGGCGACACCGACTTGTGCGCTGGCTTGATGCAGCAAGGCTTCGCTGGCACGTATGTCCGGACGCTGACGCACTAGTGATGACGGCAGGCTCACCGGCAACTCTCGTGGTAACTGTAGCGACGCCAGTGAAAATTCAGGCAATCCATCATCGTTAGGCAAACGGCCTGCGTACACAGCAAGTTGATTGCGTGTCTGTGCCAATGCGCTTTCAAGTGCCGGCAGCGTTGCTAGCGTTTGTGCTAATTGCGTACGCTGCGCCAATAAAGTCGAGCGCGGGATGGCGCCAAGTTTCGCCTGATTTTCGACGATGGTGAGTGATTGGGATTGCGCATCTATCACTTCGCGCGTGGCTTGTATTTGCGCACGCAATGAGGCTTCCTGCACTGCCGTTGTGACCAGATTCGCAGTCAAACTCAAATAGGCCGCCTCAACTTGGTAACGCTGATAATCAATTGCGGCTTGCAAGCCTTCGAGGTCACGCCGTGTCGCGCCGAAGACATCGATGTTGTAGGAGACATTTACCGAGGCGTTATACAAGGTATATATCCCGCCGTTCGCTGTGCCACTCGTAATCGGAGAGACTTTCTGCCGCGTCGGGCCAATCTGCGCGGAGACGCTAGGGAAAAGCTTGTTGCCGACCGTAGCCTCATACGATGCCTGTGCTTGCCGCAGTGCCGCCTGAGCCGAAGCAAGCGTTGGACTGCGCGTCAGTGCTGAACGTATCAAGCGATCCAATGGTTCTGAGTGAAATACTTCCCACCATTGCGCAGGAATATCTTGCTCGTTGACGAAGCTTTGAGCGTTGCCACCAACAACTGGCGCACTGACAGTCTGTGCCGGCAATGGCTTAGTCGTGTAAGGCCGACTAGTATCAGCGACCTTGGGTGCTTCTGGCTCTTTGAAATCAGGTCCAACGGCACAGCCAGCAAGTAGTGCCACGGCTATGCAGGCAGCGATACGTGTTCGGCGCGGTGCTGGCAGGCGGGTAGTGGAGTTCATACCTTCTTCCGTGTGGTTTGTTGATGGACGTTAACTGTGGAGAGTGACGCTAATTTTCGGCGTTATATAACGCTTACGGTTGGTATTGCTGTCTGGCATGTCTACCGACGTACGCAAGCACTTTGCCATCCTGTTTTGGAGCAAAGTGTCTTGAGATGGAATAAGTCGTGTGTTTTTTGCTGCCTGGACAGCATGGATGCGGTCAACAGAAGCAGAAATACTTGAAATGGGGACTTGTTGCGCGATGGCGATGTAAGACATCGCACGCAGTGTTGTGAGTGTGCCGCTGTTAGTTCGTAACTGAATAAGCTCGATCTCTGGCATGCAAGGCTCATTTTTTGACGATGAACACCGACGATCCACTGGTAAATTGCGACTGCCCAGGGAGCGCTTCCCGGAACTAATGAGGCAGGTTGATACTGTCTCGACAACGTTTGGATGAATATACGCCAAATCTGGCGATTTGTTTTATGAACCGCTAATACTTCCTATTCTCGATGCAGACCGTGACGACATCGTTACATAGAGTAGTGCCGGGTTGAAAAAGATCCCGAGGGTAAAGTGAGATAGCGGTCAGGCAAGAGTCCGCATGATGTAAAAAAAACGCCTGCAATCAGCAGGCGTTTTGAAAAACAATTGACTAGTGCACCAAGCTTAAACTCGCAGCACTAAGATTCCGGCTGCCAGATGTAATCGAATTGATCTACTGTGGTGATCCATACGATGCCGTCGCCTATGTGCTTGGTCGAGCCGACACTCTTGATGGTGTCGTACACGGCTTGCGCGTATTGATCGTCAACGATGATATCGATACGTACCTTCGGTGAATAATCGAGCAACTCTTCCTTCAGGTTATGCGGCTGATGCCGTGCAGGGGAGCTGCAGCCTTCCACTTGCGTGATGGTCATGCCGGGGAATCCGACTACTTGCCCCAAGGCTTCACGCACATCGTCCAGACGCGCCGGACGAATAATGGCTTTGATTTCTTTCATGTTCTGACTCCTATGTTCAGTATGAAACGATAGGCGTCGCCATCTACGGCGACGCCATGCTCAAGATTGCAGATCAGGCTTCGCCTTCTTCATCATCGAACCAGCGATACAAGGTAGGCAGTACCAGCAAGGTCAGCGCGGTACATGTGATCAAGCCGCCAATCACGACGACTGCCAACGGACGCTGTACTTCCGAACCAGGGCCAGTTGCGAACAGGAAGGGCACCAGTCCCAGCATCGCGACTGTGGCCGTCATCATGACCGGACGGAAACGCATGGTTGCGCCTTGTACCACCGCGTCTGCAATGCTCAAGCCCTCAGTGCGCAGCTTCTTAATGTAAGACACCATCACAACGCCGTTAAGCACCGCGATACCCCACAAGGCAATGAAGCCGACCGACGCTGGTACCGACAGATATTCGCCGGTAACGAAGAGGCCGATGATGCCGCCGATCGAAGCAAAGGGCAGTACGGTAATGATGAGTGTCGCGTAGCGTACCGATTTAAACAGCAGGAACAGCAGGAAGAAAATTGCCGCTACTGTCGCCGGGACGATGACTGCAAGGTGACCCAGTGCACGTTCCATGTTCTGGAACTGACCACCCCATTCGAGGTAGTAGCCAGGAGGCAGTTGTATCTTGCCTTGCACAACTTGCTGCAGTTCCGCTACGAAACTACCCAGATCGCGATCCTGTACGTTGATCGCCACCACCACACGACGTTTGCCACCTTCGCGGCTGATCTGAGCCGGTCCGTCGCGCACCTCGATGTGAGCAAGACTATCCAAAGGCACGCGCGCACCATTCGGCGTAGTCAGCATGATCTGCTTGATCTCTTGCACGTTGCCGCGGAAGTTTTCAGGCAACCTGACGGCAGCCGAGAAGCGTCGTTCACCTTCGTAGACATCTGTCGCTTCTTTACCGGCGATGGCTACTTCGATGACGTCATTGATATCGGACACGTTCAGGCCGTAGCGCGCGATCGCTTGTCGATCGATATTGATCGACAAGTATTGTTGGCCACTGACGCGATCTACTCGAATGTCGCGTGCACCGGTTACCGTTTCGGCCACACGTGCAATTTCGTGGGCTTTCTCCAATAAGCGATCCAGGTCTTCGCCGAATATTTTGACTGCGACGTCAGAGCGTACGCCGGTCACCATTTCATCCACGCGATCCGAAATCGGTTGCGCCATGATGATTTGCGCGCTTGGGATAACCTCCAGCCGCTTCTTGATTTCTCTGGCGATCGTATCCTGGGTCCAGCCATCAGGCCATTCATCTTGCGGTTTCAGGCTGACAATCGGAGTCGATTCATTCTGCGCTTGCGGATCAGCCGGACTTTCGCCACGACCTACACCCGAAATGGCAGACTTCACGCCAGGTACTTTCATGATGATGCCCATCGCTTGCTTCTCGAGTGCGATGGATTCTTCCAGCGAGATGTTCGGCACACGATTGATACCCGGCACCAGTGAACCTTCCTTCATTTCCGGGATAAAGGCTGTGCCTAGCAACGGCAGCATGCCTACCGCGGCAACGAAAGCCAGTACTGAGAACAATACGGTTTTCTTGGCATTGGCCAATACCCAGTCGAGCATGCGCAGGTAGTGTTTTTTCAGGAAACCAACCAGGCGCGTGTCATGTTCGGCACCACCTTTGAGCAGATAAGAAGACAGCACCGGGGTCAGCGTCAACGACAGCAGCAAGGAAATCGCCAGTGCAATCGCAATGGTGAACGCCAGCGGCGCAAACATCTTGCCTTCCATACCCTTGAGCGTCATCAAAGGCAGGAATACCAGGATGATGATGCCGATGCCGAATACCACCGGCGTTGCCACTTCAATCACTGCTTTCAGTATGATTTGTATCTTGCTCTTGCCGTATTTATTGGGCTGCCCCAAATGTCCGAAAGCGTTCTCTACCACGACCACTGAGCCATCCACCATCAGCCCGATCGCCACCGCCAAACCACCTAGCGACATCAGGTTGGCGGAGATGCCAAACCGGTTCATGACGAAGAAAGTCAGCAAAGGCGTCAGTATCAAGGTGGCGACGACGATCACTGACGACCGTATGTCCCCGAGGAATACCAGCAAGATGATGACCACCAGTGCCACGCCTTCCAGCAAGACCTTGGCGACGGTCCATAAAGCAGCATCCACTAATTCGCTGCGGTCGTAGTAGGGCACGATCTGCAAACCATCCGGCAACATGCCTGCCTTGTTGATTTCAGCCACGCGATCCTTGATGCGCGACACGACTTCCTTGGCGTTACCGCCACGCATCATCATCACGATGCCACCTACGGACTCGGTAACACCATTCTTGACCAGAGCGCCGTAGCGAACTTCATGTCCCATACTGACTTGAGCAACGTCACGAATGTAGACGGGTGTGCCGTTGGACTCGGTCAATACGATATTGCGGATGTCATCCAGATTCTCGATCAGACCCACGCCACGGATCAGATATTGCTCCGCATAGTGAGGCAGAATGCCACCGCCCGAGTTGGCATTGTTGCGCGCCAACGCTTCGTACACCTGCTTGAGCGAAATACCGTAATGGCTCATGCGATCAGGATTGACCAGCACCTGATACTGCTTGACGTAGCCACCTTGCGAGTTGATTTCCGCTACTTGTGGAATCGAGCGCAGCAATGGTCGTACCATCCAGTCCTGCACGATACGTCGCTCGGTCAGTTCCTTCTGTGTTAACTCGCGGTCACCATCATCTGGTTTGTCGAGTGTGTACTGGTAAACCTCACCCAGACCAGTGGACACCGGACCCAATACTGGCGTGACGCCAGTGGGCATGCGTGCAGCGATTTCGATGAGCCGTTCCATCACCAGCTGTCGTGCGAAATACACGTCGGTGGCATCGGTAAAGACTAGTGTGATCAGCGACAAGCCCGGTTTGTTGAGCGAGCGCATTTCTTCCATTCCCGGCAGACCGGTCATGGCGATTTCAATCGGTACCGTCACGAAACGCTCGACCTCTTCAGGTGAGCGGCCAGTAGCATCGGTAGCAATTTGGACCTGAACGTTGGTAACGTCAGGGAAGGCATCGACCGACAACTTGCGCATAGCATCCAGCCCGATGATCAGGGCGATGGCTGCCAGGACGACAATGATCAGTCGCTGCTGCAGAGCAGCGCGAACTATCTTCTCTAACATTGCATTACTCCTGTGCGATACCGGTACGCTGATTGTTGAGATGGAAGGCGCCGTCGATGGCAATACGATCACCGGCCTTCAAACCAGAGGTCACGACGAGTTCATCGTGATTCGACTGTCCCACCTGTATTTTGGTAGCGCGGAAGTGGCCGGGTTGCGTTTCAACGTAGACCAGATTTTCATTCTCAAAACGCACTACCGCAGCTGCTGGTATGACCAGTTGCTCGGTAGGTCGGCTCGCGATCAGCATGGTCGCCAGCATGGCTGGTTTCAGACGGCCATCCTTGTTATCGATTGCGGTACGTACTTTGACTGTGCGTGTGGCAGGATCAACGATCTGTCCGACGAAGATGAGTTTCCCGGTGATCTTGCGATTACCAAGTGCAGGTACTTCGATGTCCACAGCCTGACCGACGGCGACCATGTCGGCTTGTTGCTCAGGCACTTCAGCGACTGCCCATACATGCGACAAGTCTGCTACGGTGAAGAGTGCGTCTGCCGGTTGTACCACCTGACCAGGTGATACCTGGAGTTCGACGACGGAGCCACCCAGGCTAGAAACCACTGGCGAGAACGAACTGATGTCACCACTCTGAGCCATACGTGCGATGGCGGCTGATGACATGCCAAGCACTTTGAGTTGTTCGGCTGCAGCGCGTGATTCAGCTGCGGCGACTGCATATTCATTCTCACGACGTTGCAGTTCTGCCTTACCGATGACGTCAGCAGCAAACAGCTGGCGTGCACGCGCCTGATTATTCTGCTGCAGTTCGGATTGCGCTTTTGCCTTCAGATAGGCTAATTGCGCGCTACCCAGTTCGGTGCTGTGCAGACGGGCTAATACATCACCTGGCTTGACGGTTTGACCGAGTGAGGCTGTGATGTCAGTGACACGGCCAGTGACTGGTGCACCGATACGTACCATGCGTTGACGATCAAAATCGATGAGACCAGGAACGCGCAGCACATCGCTGAACGGTTTCAGACCAACGGTGCCGATCTTGATGCGTTCACGCAAGGAGTCGGGAGCCACGACGATATTAGGATCGACCTTCTTGGCCGGTGTCTCGGTTTTTGGTTCAGCTTTGTCGCCGCAAGCCGCGAGGGAAATGCAAAGCGCGATCATCGCGCCAGTAGTAGAAAGACGGGGCATCATGGTTTGTTACCTGTGGAAGAGTTAGCTAACAGTCGCTGGATTTCTATAGTGGCCACTTGCAGATCGAATTGAGCCGCGATGAGGTCGTTGCGCGCAGTACGCAGAGCACGCTGCGCATCGAGGTAATCGATGATGCCGCGTTCACCGTAGCGGTAAGCGGCTTCAGCCACGCGCAGGGCGCTTTCAGCCTGGCGCACGATGCCTGATTCCAGCGCTTCGACTTGCGAGGAGGCGATCTGAGATTGCTGATAGGCAGAATCCAGCTGCTGTGTCAGTTCGAATTCGCGTGCTTCCAGCGCGTAACGCACACGCATCGCGCTGGCGGAGGCTTCATTAATCGGTCCCCGATTACGATCCCATAGAGGAATGGTCATCACGACGCCGAACTGAGTGTCACGCACCTCTGGATCGCGATTGGAAGTCGCTTTCAGCGCAATCGAAGGCAGACGCAGCGAACGCTGGTAATCCACCGCCACACCGGCACGTTGCAGTTCCATACGGTACTGGGTCAATTCCGGATTGGTGGACAACATGATTTCGCGCAGGCTATTCAGTGGTGCCAAAGGCGGAACGTCGCCCATGGTGCCCGCGATAGCAAAGCTGGCAGGCAGAATATCGCCTACCTGTTGACGCAAGAAAGACTTGGCCTGATTTGCCCGCAACAGAGAGCTATGACTATTCTTTTGCGCGTTGAGCAACTCGGTCGAAACACGGATCGCTTCATATCTTGGCGCTTCGCCCACATCGACGCGCACTTGTGCTCGGTCGTACAACTGTTGGGTCACGGCTAAATCTTCCTGTGCAGCTTCGAATTCAGCCTGGCGCCGCAGTGTTTCGTAGTAGCCGTGCTTGACCCGAGCAACCAGTTCAGCCGTGAACTGATCCTGCCCCGCGATAGTTGCGCTCACAGTCTTGCGCGCTATTTCCTGACGCAAGTAACGCTGGCTAGGCAGATCCAGACGCTGAGTGATCGATACCGTTTGACCGGTACCGCTCGTAGCGCTGGGCACTCGAGGTGATACACGGCCGCTTGTGTATTCGACTTCTGGATTAGGGTAGGCACCTGCGGTGGTGACACCAGCGCGTGCAGCTTCGACGCCAGCGGCGACTGCTTGCACACCTTTGTTTCCTTGCAAGGCCAGCGACAACAGCTGATCCAATGTATATGGCTGTGCTGCGGTCGCGTGCGACCACATGCCTGCCAGCCACACTGACGTAATGAGTAGTGTGATAGGTTTCATTGATTTAAGTTAAGCGTGTACACGCCGCGGACGAAGTGCCGCATAGCGTGCGGACGGCCCGAAAGCCGCCCTGGAAAAATGGACGTAGTGAGACTAGACCGTCAGGGCTGGTGGACGGTAGGCGCGGAAGATGGGCGCTGGTAGAGGAGGGTGTTGCGATGCAATAAAAGGAGTGTCTCCCAATGCCAAACAGACTAGGGATAGTGGTAATGGAAGATCGAATTCGTAGGGGTCATGCGATTGCGAGACCACATTCGTGCTTTTCGTTGGCGGCAAGCTGCACGACAGGTTATCAACCATCAGATCGCCCCAATCAGGTGCATAAATCTGCGCGGCTATATCTTCTGTGCCATTCACCTCAAACTCCCAGCGCGATATTTCACTGAGGCCAGTGGAGTCTTCTATAAAGATAGAGCGAGAAATGACTGTTTCCGGCGCTGCAGGCGCCCGGGATGATGTTTGTTCTGCGATAGCCGCTGGCTGAGAGCTGCTCATTCTGAGCATTTCGCCTAGCGTTATATATGTGACTGGGACCTTAGTCTCTGCCCCGCATGGGGCTGAGTTTGCCCATCCCCATTGAAGGGGTAAAGCGAGCAGGAGGAATAGCACATAAATATGACGCATCTGCAGCATTTTACGCGAACGCCAAGAAATATAACAATATCTACGATGCAAGTTGCATGCCTATACAGTTTTCAACTGTAGCTACTTGCAGTTCGCATGCTTTTGAAAGTGTATGAGATGAGATTTTCTGCTTGCAGCATCAGCGCCAAAACTTAAAGCTATTGCAGCGAAAATGATAGTAAGTTATTGAATCTATTCAACAACTTGCATCTCGTTCTTTTTCGTCTGACGTTCCAGCGGTAACCACAGCATGAATTGCGTTCCCGTCTTACTCGACTTCCAGCTGATCGCTCCCTCAAGTGCCATGGCTCGACGCTGCTGGTTATGCAAGCCGCGTCCAGCCGCGCTACTCAGTGTTTTTTCAACATCAAAACCTTGGCCGTTATCTTCTATGCTGATGGTCACACCCTTGGCATCTTTGGATGTACTGATACGAATTTCATTGGCGCGGGTATGACGCAGGATATTGGCAATGCCTTCTTGTACGATGCGCAGAATATGCAGCGAACTGGAAGGATCAAGCCAGTCCAGTGCAGGAAGATCCTGTACTTCCCACAACAAAGTGATGCCTGTGCCTTCCAGACGAGGTTCCAGACGGAAGCGCAGGGTGGCCAGCAGCAACACCAGATCCGCTTCAATTGGCTCCATTGAGTCAATGGTTAACTTCAGATCGTCCAGGCAATCCTTCAGGATTTGCGAAATCTTGAGTTCACTTACGCCACCTTGCTCCAGTGAACGAATGGCACTGATCAGTGATGAGCCCAAGCCGTCATGCATATCCTGCATCAGGCGCTGCCGCTCGTCGCTGATGGTTTGACGCAGCTCAGCTTCACGTAACTGTTTATGGCTGATTTCAAGCTCGGCTTCACGCGCCTGCAGACGCTGCGCCAGATTGGCATTGGCTTGTTCAACCTCGTCAATCGCATTGACGTAACGTCGATACATCAACGTGCCGAATACGGCGAACGTAACCGCATTGGTGTATGCACCGAGGAACCAGCCTTCCGGATTGATGAAGTTGGAGTACAGCAGCCAATCAGACAGCCCTAACAATGTTCCTATGGCGACGCAGATTGCTACCAATAGTCCATCGCGAGAACGCTTCCATGAATACACCACACCGGCGATCGAAACGATTGCGCCTATCAAAACGGCCAAGCCATAAATCACAGGGACGAGTATCGACGTGCTGGGGTAGTAAGGCAGTATGTTGGCTAAGGTCAGAGCGCTGATGATGGCGGCTATAGCGAAGATAACGCGAGTCAACCAAACAAGCGGGCGGCCATGCAGTTGACAGAGGAAAAGATGGACAACGGCAATCAACCAGAACAGAGCATTGCTGGTGAGCCACGCAAACCAGTCATGCGTGATGGGCCGTTCAACATAGTAATGAAGGTGTCCAACAAAGGAGATGGCTGCGAGATTGAAAAAAAGCAGATAGGTGATTTGTCGCCCGCGTCTAAGCCATACAAACAAGGCAAAAATCCCTACCGCCAAAAATGCAGCGCTGAGCGTTGCCGGCAATTCTCGCTGCAACCATTGGCGCACGTAGTAGCGCGCTTTCAGTGATTCTGCAGTTCCAAGCCATAACGAAGACATGCCGACTCGGGTATTGGATGGATGTTCGATCTGCACCAGAATTTCATGCAAGGGCGCATCAAGGTTGCTCTTGTCCAGCGTGACCCATAGCGGCGTGAACAAGCTATTCCAAAGCGGACCTTGTTGTTGTGCACGGTATACCAGTCGACCATTGGCATACAGAGCGACGCTGCCTTCGGTTTTGATGCGTACGCCGTATAAGGTCAAGGAATCGGAAGGATGCGAGGAACCATCTATGGGTAGTCTGATCCAGGTTGTGCTGAGGGATGTTTTCGCATTAGCGGGACGGTTCTCCAGCTTTTCAGCGAGAGGTAATGATACTGGCAGCGCAGTGTGGTGCCACGAACCGGGCAGGGTTGTACTGTCGAAGGTAAGTGGTGGCATATTCCAAACTGGTGCCGCGGTCACTTGCCAATCTGCCTGCGTCAGATGCTCGCTTTCCTGCGCCGAGTCACTATTGTCTGCTGATAGATACCAACCGCCGACGGCAATTAATAACGTCAAAGAAAAGACGAATATCGCATTGGCAAAAAGTCGTGCAGATGAATATCGCATGCTCGGTCAGTGTGTAGTTCTAAGCGCGGAATAGATAACCGGCAATCTTCCTCCAATGCAATACAAGGCGCAATGTTAACGTCCTGCTAATCGCCTGCCACCGTTGTTTCCTGAACGTCATCACTACGACTTTACTAAGCCACAACTTATCGATATTCGCGCCATAAGTTGGCGGATATTGACAAGGTTTTGTCGGGAAAATACAGAGTCGTCACTCTATGATCAGCAGCATCAAAATGAAGTCAGGCTTGCAGTTCTGCTCGGCGGATTGGCTTTTTTGCATTGATGATTCGCCTGTTATGGAATTGACCGCTTCTTGATTCACGCATAAAGAGACGTTGCCGCAGTGCATCCGCAGCTTCTCTTTTGATTGATTTATTTTGCCTTCAGGAAACATTAACGCTGCGCCATCAACGCATCATCCCCCATCTGCGCATACGTAGTTCTGCACCGCCTTGTTGTGACTTTTGACTGCCTTTCTCTCGCAACTATATCGGTCCACTATGAGCAACAAGCGCGCCATCCATACATCATCCCCAACTCCTTTAACCCGTATTCCGTTTCAGCTTTCTCTGCTCACGATGTCGGTCTCTGCTGTGCTTTCAGGTTGCGGTGGTGGAGGTGGTGGCAGCGCCAGAAATCCAGGTGGTAGCGTGCCATCTTATGTCGTTGCTGATCCCAGCAATGTTGGTGCGGCACATGCACGCGGCATTACCGGTGCCGGTGTGACGGTCGGGGTGGTCGATACTGATTTCAACGTCAATGATCCCGAACTTGCAGGGCGTATTACCAAAGAAGTGTATACACCAGCAGGTTTTGTCGGTGCCAGTGGCAACGGCGATACACATGGCACCGAAGTGGCGGAAGCATTGGGTGGTACGCACACTGGCATCGCACCGGATGTGCATATTTACGGTATTGCTGCGGGCACTAGCGGTAACGGCGTGCAACTCAATACTGATATCTACAATCGTCTGTACAACAGCGGCGTGCGGATTTTCAATCAGTCGAATACAGCAGGTTCTATAGCCGCTCCCTCGAATAGTGCAACGTATAACAGCATTTATCAGCCCTTCGTCGCTAAAGGGGCGTTGTTCGTCTGGGCTACCGGTAACGATTACAGCAGCCAGCCAAGTATGACTGCAGGCTTGCCGGCGCTGTATCCGAGTCTGCAAACTGGCTGGCTCGCAGTCACCGCCGTGAATTCTGGTAGCGGGCAAGGATTTTCCAGTGCGGATACAACGGCTGGTGTTATTTCCAGTTATGCGAACCGCTGCGGCGTTGCCGCCAATTGGTGCCTGGCAGCGCCTGGCGACTTTGTCTCGCCTACGGCTGGCGGCCGCGTGTATGGCACTTCGTTTGCCGTACCAGCAGTGACCGGCGCACTGGCGCTGGTGCAGCAGGTTTATCCGTGGATGAATGCAGATTTGTTGCGACAAACGATTTTGTCTACCGCCACCAGCATGGGTGATACGGCGACTTACGGTTGGGGCTTGCTCAACGCGGGCAAAGCGATCAACGGACCAGCCTTGTTTACGCAAAGTCTGGCGCTGGGAGCAAATGTAAATGTCAGCTTTAATGGCATGTCATCGACCTTCAGCAATGACATCGGTGGTGATGCCGGATTGATCAAAAGCGGTACCGGCACGCTGACTTTGTCAGGCAACGATACTTACAGCGGCAATAGCCGGATTTCTGGCGGCACGCTCAACATCACCGGTTCGGTCAGCTCTGCTGTGCAAATCGATGCCGCTGGCAATCTGTCCGGCGATGGCGGTCAGATTGGTGGCAACGTCACGAATAACGGTCGTTTGAGCAATACTGGCAAAGGCTTAACGATTGCTGGTAACTACACAGGCTCGGCTGGATCGATATTGGCAAACGATATCAATTCGACCTTGGTGGTCGGCGGCACTGCGACGCTCGGTAATTCACATCTGGTGGCGACAGTACCAACTGGTAGCGGTAACGCCAGCAACTATGTCACAGCACAAGCCAGCAACACGCCGAAGACGATATTGACCGCTGGTTCTATCGTCAATACCTTCGGTGATGTTGGTTTTCAAACTGTAGGCGCGGCTTTCCCGCCTTTGCTGACGGCTAAAGTCACGTACGCCGCCAAAGAAGTTGATCTGACCATCAGCCGTGTTTCTACAACGTCCGTTGCTACGCAAGCGTTTGCCGCTGACGCAACGCGTATGAATAGCGCTGCCAATATTGAAAAAGCCATGCTGGTTGCAGATGCTTCCGCAGCCAATAGCCCCAACGGCAACGCCTTGCTCACCAGTGCGGCGGCACTGCAGCAGACAGCGAGTATCGCGGCATTGGGGGCGGCGTTGGATAGTCTGTCCGGACAAATTCATGCATCGTCGCAAGCACTGACGTTCCAGCAATCGCAGACAGTCAACCGTGCCTTGTCGGATCGTATGGCCTTATTGGGCAATCAAGACAAGCAAGGAGCAACAGGATTGTGGGGATCCACTTTTGGCGCATCCGGCAAGCTGGCGCAAAGTGGTTATGCAAGTGCAGACACCGCGATGTGGGGCGGGCAGTTCGGTGTCGACAAACAATTTGGCGATCACACTATCGCTGGCGCAGCAGTGTCTTATTCCGATAGTCGAGCCGGTTTTGACCGTCTTGGTGGCGCAGCAAAGGGCAGGGACGTTGGCGTTTCTTTATATGGACGTTATGCGATACCCGCAGCGGACGGTAGCAATAGTAGGGCGTACGTAGCTGGTCGAATCGGTGCGTCAACCGTATCGAGTACGGTTAGCCGCGTAGCACTAGCCGGGAGCGAAGTCGAAAGCCTGCAAAGCACACATAGCGACCGCATGTTATCGGCTTATGCCGAAACCGGATACGCGATGAAAGTATCCGCCAACGTTTTGATCACGCCGTTTGCCGGTATCAGCTATGACCATCTGCGACGCGGTGCTTTTGCAGAAAGCGGTGGCAGCTTCGGTTTGGTCGCTGACAGTCAGAGTTACGGCCAATCGCTTGCGCAACTTGGTGTGCGTGCCGAGTCTGACTTCAATTGGTTTGCCGGTCGCAGTACGCTACAAACCTACGCCTCCTTGCAGCATGCACTGACAGACGGCAAGCTGGATTTACAAGCCACATTTGCAGGAGCACCAGGCAGCAGCTTTACGGTGCAGGGCATTGGTCTGGCGCGCGACACTGGCTGGAGCGGCATCGGCATATTGACTGCCATCAATCGTCGTGTGAGTTGGTACGCCAATTACGATGCGCAGTTCGGTCGCGGTGGTTTGCTTAACAATGTGATGTTAGTGGGCGTTCGAGTCAGGCTTGATTGAAGCTACCAACATCAGCTGATATTTGATCTTTGCGGCATCTGCGGCGAAAGCAGATCCGCAGAAGTATCGATGTCGTAATGAATGCCGGGATCGTCAACTTCGACCGCTGTGACAGGATAGGTCTTCAACAAGGCACGCGCACCCTGATCACCACCTAGGCGCAGCAACTCGGCAAGATGTTTTTCTCCGAAGCCCACAGGATTGCCACGCCTGCCCTTGTAAAACGGCGCGACTATATCTGCACCATTCTTCAATTCATCCGCCAGCGCTGCAATCGTTGTCGTTTGCACGCTGGGCATATCGCCTAATCCTATAATCCATCCTGCTGCATGCTGGTTTTGCGTCAAGGCATAAACCAGTGATGCTCCCATCCCTTTGTCAGCATCGGGACAAACGACGACCTTGCAGCCCAAGGCCGATAATTCGGCAGCGACTGTATCGTCAGCGTTACGCACAACTGCAGTGACATTCGGAAGGGCAGCTAGCAGTGCAGTAGCGGCCGCCACAACAATTTTGTCACCCGCTGTGGTCGTTTGTAGCAGCTTGTTTTGCGCTCCGGATGGATCAAAGCGCGTGCCTTTTCCAGCTGCCAGCAAAATGCCGACGATTTGATCGTGATGTGGTGATTGCATGGATTGAATTATTTACTTAAATAGGGGAGTATCAATCGAATAATAACTGAGGGCGGAATTATGGCGCAGTACAAAACACCTGGTGTGTATATCGTCGAGAAGAACGCCTTTCCGAACTCTGTCGTAGAAGTCGCGACGGCAGTGCCGGCTTTTATCGGAGCCACATCGCTCCATCGATATTTTTACCCCATTCAATTTATAGACGAGGTTTGTTATGGCAGATGACGGATCGAAACAATCGACCACGGTGTGGCCGCTCCCGAAATTCTATTTCCAGGTGAAATGGGATTCGCAAGTCATGTCCTTCCAGGAAGTCAGCGGTCTTGACATGCAGTCGGAAGAAATCAAGTATCGCCACGGCGACAATCCAGAATTTTCGGTCATCAAGATGCCCGGCATGAAGAAGGTCGGCAACGTGACCATGAAGAAGGGCATCATCAAAAGTGATAACAAGTTCTGGGACTGGTTCAATCAGATCAAGATGAACACCATCAAGCGTGTGTCCGTCACGATCAGCTTGCTGGACGAAGCCGGCAAACCGACCATGGTTTGGACCCTGGTCAACGCATGGCCGACCAAAATCACCGGCACCGATCTTAAGGCCGAAGGCAATGAAGTCGCGATAGAAACAATTGAGATCGCACATGAAGGCATTATCATTGCTAACAAGTAGCATCTGAATGTCATTCCTATGTTCGGCGACAAAGAATCTGCAAAGTTCGCCGCTCAAGGTCTTGGCCTGAAAACTTGGTGCTACGTGAAGTTGTAATTGTCATGGCTTAGGAAATGCCTTCAGCCAATCTTTATAAAGGTCATCATTAGGAATCAGGTCTAGGCCTCGTATAGCGCTCATATCAAACTTAATGAGGTTTATGTCTTTGATGCCATAATTTTCTTTCAACTCTCTCAGCGCTTTTTTCCCTGATAATTCCAATTCTTCGCTTACGAGCATAGAAAAAAATATTCCGTCGTCTATCTCATTTTCGATTGTATGCATTAGGTCACTGTATTTTGAATCCTGACTGGATTTAGTGTCATGAGTTCCGAAATACGTATGAAAAAACTTTTCCGTATTGAAACCACCTAATTTTTTAAATTCTTCTATCAATATATTGCGACGTTCAATTACACCGTTAAGCGTGGAGTTAACCCCACATAGGGTAATTAATGCCATGCTTCCCTTTGGTGATAAATCTATCTCCCCATAAATTTGGTTGGACAATACCTCTATTGGCGCCGCTATTCCTGGGAGACTCACAAAATTGGCCACAACTGGTTGCAATGCAACTTGCCCTTTACTTTCAAGATACTCGCGCCAGTTCTTCTTACTTGCCTTGTAATCCTTCATTAGCTGACTAGTTAGTTGCGCTTTGTAGGTCAGAAATCGGTTGCATGCGCCATGAGCAGTGACAAGTGCTGAATTGATTTGCTTCAATGACTTCAATAGGTCGTCTTTTATCTTTGCCTTTTCCGCAATACCTTTCGCAGCCCTCGCGCCGAAATATGCACCTGCCATTGCTCCTATTAGCGATGTCACAAAATTCGAATTTAACCAAGTGGATATGGTGTCAAAGCAATTCATTATGTTTGCTCCAAGCAATATTAATTGCGCAATTTACCACGAGAAAATATTCCTTCATTCACGCAAAAGATATCGGGGTTGGGGCGAAGCGCCCATGTAGACCAGTGACTATGCAAACCGCTTGCTTAAAAGTGCGAGCAGATCCGTAGGTTTGGCCAAGCGGCGCGACGCCGGCATTACCGGTTTGTGGCAGGTTAAAAAAACGCCTGCAATTAGCAGACGCCTCGGAGAGAGATTTATTGGATTTTCTAGCGTGTTGTAGAGGGCAGCGTCCTTGCCAAAATGTCTTCATTGTTCGCTGTAACCTTCTCAAACAAATTTACTTATGTCCCAAGTTGGCTGTTCGTAACTCTTCTAATGCCTTGAAAATAAACCAATTTATTTGATATCTAATTATTAGATGTTCATAAAATATGTTCACATAAACATCAAGATTAAATTTTGAAACGAGTTATCTGCCCCCATAGTCGGCCCATACAGAGCGACACTTTTTCCGAACTTTCTCGATAGATGTAAGTTCAGGTCTTCGGCTTAGGGTCTTATGACCGGGCCGGAGCCTTCACCATACGATATAAACAATGGAGTTGTTTGAATTGGTCACGAAAAGCGTGCTATGAATTCGCTAACATCTAACACCTTCACTTTCATTCCCAACGCTTGTGTGATGAATCGAGACTTCTTCAATGAACTACGATCTTGGGTCACGAAAAATTTTGCCTTAGATGCCGAATATAGATGCTTCATGTCGCGCAGTTGATTAGAAGGACGGTTTTTCTCGTTGATTTTCTCTGCGAAAAAAGGGTGAAAATCTAGCAAGTTATAAGCGAGCTCAAGCGTCGCTCCAAACGTAAGTTCCTGAAAATTTCTCCCAGAAAATTTCGCGAATGCGAAAAGGGCTGATGTGAATACTTTTTGTATTTCGTCATACTCTTGCAGTGATAAATATTTGAACAATGGGAGTATCTCTGCGTGTACCGCAGGGAAATTCTTTATCAACGCAGTAGGCCTTGACTCAATATTATCGACAATCTTCTGCACTTGGCGACGAAACCATTTATAGCTTTCTGGATCGTCATGGCTTTCCCACAGCATCACCAATATACGCTGCATCACCGATGCATCTAATGTCCCGCCATTGTCGATAAGTTTGGCAAGGAATATGTCCTCCTCCAATAGCGACAGATCGATAGGAACCCTTTCCTTGCTGTACATGGAGAGGTTTACTTTGCCCCTCTCTTCGGAGTTAACTATTTGGAGAATGGCTGCAAAGTCGGCTTCGATGTTGCGTGATTGGATGGCTAAAGATTCGGCTCCAGTTTTCTCCTCGTGAACGAAAACGACCGCCTTTGAGCCGGTCAAATTCGTAAGAAACTGGATATCTCGATTGGAGTAGTGCTTGTTTTCTTCTGAGTGTCCTGAAGCCAAATCTCGTAAATGCGCCTCGGAGTACGGAATATGATATTGCTTAGACAAGCGAGTGATTATCGGCAGCAGATCGTTATCAGATGTTCCTACGCGAGGCTGCATGGAGTATTTAACGACGTTCCAGTCGAAATATAGATACTCGTTTGGCATATGGATCAACGCCTAAACATCGCCGTAAATAGTTGGCAAATCTTTACCCCTGTTCGCGCTCAGTAATTTTCCCTGTTCCCAAGCATTGATATCAAATCCAAGCGCGACTAATAACTCGCGTGCGTCTTTATCAATAGAAAACTTCCCATAGTCCAGATAAGCGAATTCGGATCTCGGCTCAGTATTCAAGTAGGCGTACGAGAACGTTGGACCAGGATGGAATGCTTTGACAATATTTTTTCGCTGCGAAGAAGTGAGGATCTTCTTCGCACTTACCAAATTATCAAAGGTCATTAATTCAATATCTTCTTGCTGCAGATCGGCATACATTTTCTTCCGCGCAACGGTATCGTTTTCACTACTACGTCCATAAATCAGCACATATTTCACATACCAACTATTCAGTGCCATTCCCGATTTTCCCATCAATGCCTTGAATCCGGCTATTAGTTGGGAATAGTTCTCTGGTTCCCGAAGGTCAGCCCGCCATCGCATCACTTGTTCGAGGGCTTTAACAAAGGGGTCCGATTTTTCTGGCTTTATTGGCTTCCCGACCCACATTTTCTTAGCAGGATCCTCTATCTCAACTAATACAATTGTGTTACTTGCAGAAGTAGTTACCAAATAGGCAAAATCTGTAACGTTGCCGTTAGGGAGCGGATACTTTGTCAGAATCCAGTTGAACCAAATGCCATGATGTTTCACAAAAGGCAGTTGCAGATATTCGGAATGACGACATAGCGACTGATGAAAGGCTTCTTCTCCGATTGCGGAACTCAGTGCAGTAGGCAGGTCAGGAATACTAGTAATGCTTGGTTTCCCGTTTCGCAGCATCTCCAGTTCGGTATCGATCAGAAAGCCTTTAGTCATGCTAGCACCTCGCTTTAAATATAAGAATTGACGGGCGTTAGCATATCATTTTGCCATGCAGCAAATCTAAGCGTCTACGTTCTAGGTGCTGACGCAACGATCTAAATACGCATATGCACAATCAAAGGCGAATAAAAACTTTGAAAACTAGGCTTGCCAAACTTTGCGTACCAGAGACAGGATTCGTAGCTTAGCCAAGCAGCACACTTACATCTGACGGCTCTTTCTACGCCCATAATTCCCCTTAATTTGGGTTCTATATGCCAGCATGTTCATATGCTCATACCAACATGAAATATTGTTTTTGGTAAAAACTAAATCGTTAAATAATCATAAAACCTATTGATACATACATCTAAATAAGATTTAAAAAATATCTAGCTAAAACCAACATATTCATAATTTTACGAACTCATGTTCATTAAATAAATTTTAGCTCGTTGCTTTTTTGCATTAACAATTACGAGTGGTTTAGATGTATCAATGTTATCCGCGGACCAATTGACGATTATTGGGCATTAGCGGCCTGAGAAGAAAATCTACATCCCATCCTTTAGCGGTAGCATTTGCGATAACTCTGCATACCATCTCGATCTGATGATCAAGAGCAGCTTGTAGAAGTGCATTCTTTTTTTCTAAATCTAAAATCCTGTCAGCCTGACTTTTTCTATGAAATTTTCCATCAGACGCAGTTCCAATAATTGCAAATTGTTGATCAATCGCTTGCCGAATTTTTTCTTTTCGATCTTTTGTGTGAAGGGTTGATCTACTGTTCAAGCCAAGGCGCTTGGTTAGAGAAGAAAATGAAATAGGGGAGTTTCCTGAAATGTCGCTGAGCATTAAAGCAAGTTCCTGATCTAGCAGCAAGTCTAAATCATGTCCTCTCGAGGCCTTATTGTCTTTTCCGTTGTCCATCTAAACCGAGCTTCCTCGTCGAGTACTAATTGATTTTGTGATACCTGCAGCTTCAGGAAATACCTTGATTGGGATACCAACAATTTTGTCGCTCAATGTTATTGCCTTTCGAATACCTTCAATTTTTCGCTCCTGTTCTGCAATCCATTTGTCGGCGCCAGCCTCACCTACACATTCGGATTGCATCTTCGTAAGCACTTCCATGTTTAGCTCAAGGAGCTTCCTTAAATTGTCCGCCTCGCGAGCGTCATCAGTTCGATGTAAGTGTCCGCAATTGTCAAAGCACTGCAAATGTTTTTGGCATGGCTCACGAGAAAAATCATTTGTACAAATACCCCATAACGTCACATGCACTCCACCTGCATGCGTATCAAGAAAGTCCGAAGCCAGGACAGGGTCTTGCTTGTTCAGATGGTGATATGTTTCCGCAAGTGCGCCTTGAATCTTCCCATTTACAATACCTGATTGAAGGTACTGCACTTTCTCGTGGTAAGACTGAAACTCTACAAAGGCGCTATGAAAAGCCAATTCGGTATCAAGTGCGACATGCTGGTAATAGACGTTCTGTTTTATGTCCTTTCGCCCCATTGCTAGAGCTTGCTGTATTTCAGTCATCCCCCCTAATTTATAGAGCGTATTCCGCCAATGCCTTGATTGATGCGTACGCAACGAAATTCTTGTTCCATCGGCCTCAGTAAGTTGACGTCTATCAAAAATTGACTCCGCGCTAGTATTGCCCAATGCACCTGTTATATCAGCGAATTTTACCAACGTTGGCAGTAACCAATTCACCGAGTTGGTTTGCCCCTTGAGCCTAAAGAGTCCAATAAACCCAATGCATAAGCACTCGTGGAGTCTTAAAATTACTTTACCGTTTTTTTGGAATGCAACCTGTGAATCTCGTTCGGCAAGGAATGCGCTCTCAACATCGCCAGCTAGATACTCAGGGTTTCCGGTCTGCTCTCGAGCAATTCTAACGTGCAACCGATCCAATATCCTATTCACATCATAAGGTGCCGCTGTTTCGACATAGATGTTGATGAAAGAACGAGAAACGAGCACCTGAGGATCAACATCCCAAAGTCGGCCAGGATTTTCATGCTGCCAACATGCAACCGAACGGGCTCGCTTTGTCAGCACAGTAAGCCTCTTAATTGCCCGCCTGGCCAGCGGAACATCCGAATCAGCAAGCCAATGAATACTTGGCTCGAATCCTTTCTCTGGAAAATATTTAATACCACACTCCGTCAAGGCCAATTTAGTTACCGAATCAATGATTGGCAAACCTTGATTATCGAGAAGTTTTTTTTCAATCCAACAATCAACAGGAACCAGCATTGATTCGTTTATCCGTGCTCCCATTGCGATATGAAGATCAATCGTCCTTAGTAGGATTTCCTCACGCTCATTGATTGGATTATTTGTGCATTGAGCGTAGGCGATCATGGCCTCTCTACTAGGTAGCTTAGACGATAGAGCTTCACGCTCCATCATTGGATCATGTCGCAATCGAGGAGTAGGAGCCTGAATCTGGCAAATGAAATCGATAGGAAAAAGAGTTAGCTCGTGTTTGTCGATGACACTTCCAATGAGTGCAAGACAGTTTGCGGCATCATATAAATTTTTATATTCATCTCGTTTGAGTGCTTCTATCGCACTGAGAAAGTGTTCTCCTCTTAAATCTGCTGGGTATATGGAACCAGCCGTCGATAACTCATTGAATAGTCTTCGAATTCCGATCAGATATGCGAATAACGCAGCAAATTTTGGGCGCTTTAATTGATAAATCGATAGCAATACAGCTTTTGTGAAATCGCTGAAGACCTGCGGAAGAGGGTCTTTTTTACCCAGCATAGTGAAGGGGAGGGAGCGAGATTTTATGCCCCTAGTGTCGAGCCAAGAATCTACTCTCCAGGAGGAAGCATCCCAATCCTCTCCTGTATCCATTGCCTCAAAGAACTTACGCTGACGAGCGATGAATTCATCAATTTTCATAACGTGTTCAATCCGTAGACGAGTCTAATGAAGTGCATCTGTCGCTTACATCACAAACATGTTCGATAGTTTTCTCCAGTTGTAATACAACCTTGTTCTCAGCAAGATCTAACGACTGGTCGATCATTACCTGCACTTCGGCTCTTAAGGCAGAAGCAACATCTGCATGTTGGCCGTTGATAAAAGGATGAAATTTTCTGCATGTATAGCAGGAATAAATAGGATTTTTTTCGCAGGCGGTATCGGCGTCTAATCCACACTTTCCTATGTTCCCGATATATCTCGCTGCGACAACTCCCTTGATGACGGATCGTTGGTCTTTGACGTCGTTTCGGTAGATAGGAGTCCCAGTCATTAGATTCATAAGCTCCTTGTACGTAGAGTTTTTCCCAAGTGCTCTCGCTTTGATTTTAGCGATGGCAGGGGTTGCTGCCACATAATGGCGAGCAGCTACCTTCGTAGTGTGATCAAGCATGTCCGATATCAGGTCTCCTGGAGTCCCTTGGTCAGCAAGCTTTTGCGCCATATTGTGGCGAAGAAAAATACTTGAAACCGGTCGAACCTGTGCATCATTACAAATGCCAACAATCGCATACCGCCGTTCATTGAAGACAATTTATTCCAGTCTTGTTTGCTATAACTTCTTGAATAATAAGGGATGATGATTTTGGTTTTCACATATTCACTTCATCGGATAGTGAAGTAAATATGCAAATTTAAGAATCAATGAAGTAAAAGTATTAATTTAATTAAAAAGTACTAAGATGGTTATTCTGTCGCTCGCCGGAGCCAGGAATGACGTTCATATCTCGTTTTCATAAACCGGTGGACAACACTCGGCCGTATGGAAGTCATCGGTACGATGTGTACGGTCCTAAAGTCGGTCGCATGTTGACGCTGTTTGGGCAAACAGCCTTACGTGCTTGGACTACGCTCGAAGCGGATCCTGAGGTCGCTTCTTACTGCGAGCGTCCTATCGTTATAACTCACACCAAACCTAAACGAGTCGTCGATTTTTGGGTCAATCGCAACGGCCGAGACGAGCTGTGGTTTCTGCTACGCAATAGTGAACTTTCCTCTACTCGATTGGATAGCCATCAATCACAGTCTTTTAAACATTGGGCAGCTTCTAATGAGTTCGATATTAAATGCACAGACCCTGAAGATTTAGAAAATCAGAGTGTTTATTTTGAGAACTGGGGTGCCATTCTTCGGTACCTGTCTGCTAACGCAAAGACAATCCAGTCGCAATTGGGTAGTCAAATATGCAACTTGGCAAAGAGCCCGCTAACGCTCGATGAGTTACAGCAACATGTGCGTGAACAAGACCCGATAGTTGTACGGACAGTACTCTTTTCTTTGGTACATGAAGGAAAAATCAGGTGCCCAGAAATTAGAACAAAGCCAATCGGCCTGAACTCAACATTTGAGCTGATATGAAGTCTCTAATCTATGGGAACAAGCCGTTTAGTCGGGATACGATTCCTGATGAGCTAAGAGATTTATCGACATGGCCAACGGTAGACATCACCGCGTTATCGCCAGAAAAGCAAGATGACTTTAAGTCTCGGGCCGAAGCAATACGCATTTTTATAGAAGCGCCATATGTTTCTTTGGCGTCTCTCAAGAACGTAACCGGTGTTCATCCACAATCTCTTTATCGATTGCTCACTAGATGTCTAACTCAGCATGCCGATGGACGGATTTATGGGTTCCGCGCAGTTTTGCCGTTCGCCAGACTTAAGGAGTACGAACGCTGCCAGCCACCGGTATCTATTAACGGTGGCATTGCAGGACTCTCCGGTGCATTTACTCAGTTATTGCAGATTTATCCGAGTATTGAGAAATTTTTAAAACACTCTGCTAATGAGCGTAACAAACGAATCACAACCGCCAGAGAGGTAAGAAAATCTCTCAAGCGCATACACAAGGGCTTTCTTGAAGAATGCCGCAAGGCAGGGGTGAAAGCGAATGAATACCCATTCACGCAAAGCTTGTTAGGCATACGTTCCTTAGCTACCTATCTAAAAAAACACGCTGAGGCCACATTTGTGTCTGCATCGAAAAATGCCGGTGCTACACGCGTTAGTCCGGGTGTTTCTGTATTGGGGATGCCGACACCCTCAGCAACGCGTGCGTATGAAATTGTTGAATTCGACGGACACAAAATTGATCTCCGTATCACCCTCCGTGTGAAAGACCCTTTCGGTCTGGAAACGTTGCTGGAGCTTCATCGCATTTGGATTCTTGTCTTACTTGATTTAGCGACGAGAGCGGTGATTGGCTATTCAATTGCATTAGGCCGGGAATACAACAAGGACGATGTAGCAGCCGCTTTGCAGGCTGCTTTAACACCGTATCGCCGGCGAGATTATATGATCCCTGGGTTAGCGGTACGGGAAGGTGGCGGCTACCCATCTGCGGTATTGCCGCAGACAGAATTCGCCTGCTGGGAATGGTTTCGATTTGATGGGGCACGTTCCCATCTCGCAACCGATACGCTGGAACGATTAACCAAAATTGTTGGGTGCTGGACGGATAACGGTCCTTCTGGTCAACCAGATGCAAGACCGTTTATTGAGCGCTTCTTCCACCTGATTGCTCGTCACTTCGCGCATCGCTTACCTGGCACGATGGGCAGCGACCCCAAATCCATCGAGAAACTGCTTAGCGATCCGAAATCAAACCTTTCTCTTTTGGTAGAGCTAAGCGAGCTTGAGGACATGATTGATGTACTACTGGCTGATTACAACGGTGAGCCGCATGATGGGCTGGGTGGCCGGACACCATTGGAAGCGATGAGCTATATGGTCAAGAAGCAGGATGGCTTTTTGCGTACTTTGCCCAATACGATGCGGCCTAACTTGTGTCTACTCCAAGAAGCGAGACAGTTACCTATCCGTGGAAGTTTGCAGTCGAGTATCCGCCCTCATGTTAATTTTTCAGGTGTTCGATACAGCAGTGACGTTTTATCAAATAGCGCATCGCTCTTAGGGCAATCACTTCGAGTGTATTTCGATGTACGTGACATAAGAGTCCTGAAAGCATTTTTTGACGATGGATCTGAACTAGGAATTTTAACGGCAGCTAGGCCTTGGTGTTACACGCCACATTCGCTACGCATGCGGCAGGAAATTTTACGATTAAAGCGTCTTGGAAAGTTGAACTATAGAGAGGGTGATGATCCGGTAGAGGCATGGGAAAAATTCAAACGTATCCAGAGTAAAAGTAGTAAAAATGCAGCTAACGATTTGGCAAAATTTAAGTACCAAGACAAAAAACACGGTGAGTCAGTACCTCTTTTTAATCCATTGAAGGAGCAATTAAAAAAAGAAAAACTGAGCAACGACACTGATACAGACGCACAGCAGAACGTTCAGGTTGAAAAGGTAGAGGATGCCTCTCCGCATCCAAAACCAATGAGAATCAAACGTACGCTGACATTTTGAAAGAATACGTATGTCTCTAACCTATCAACGCCCAATAGCCTTAGAGGATCATCCAGTTGTCGCACAGAAGTATATTGTGCCGACACCGTCGATTGACGAGCTGTACGTGCGCGTCAAAAAGCTTATCCGCCTTCGAACACCAGGCGCAATTATCTATGCCCATCCTCGATTTGGAAAAACATACGGCGTTCGCTATGTAAGCCGAATGCTTAAAGAGGATTATCCTAAACTGGTGGTCATTAGTTTTGGTTGCCAGAAGAAAAAGTCTCATTCAGAAGATGCATTTTTTGCCAATCTATTGGATGCCGCTGGTCATAAAGATCCCATGTCTGGAAACATTACAAGAAAACGTTTTCGTCTAAATGAGAGGATCAAAGAACTTGTCGATAACTCTGGCCTGAATTGGGTAGTATTTTTTGCTGACGAGGCGCAGCGCTTGGACATCATCGAATATGAATGGCTTCGAGATGTCCATGATGAGTTAGAGAGACGTGGCGTACGCATGATCACTTTACTTGTCGGTCAGCCACAATTGCTGAACCAGAAAAGCTCATTCCGGATCGGTAAGCAAACGCAGATTGTGTCTCGATTTATGATCGATGAAATGCGATTTCGTGGGCTTTGTTCTGCCAATGACCTTGCGACATGCTTGGCCGGATTCGATCAAGCATTCTTCCCTGAATCGAGCAAATGGAGCTACACCAGATATTTTCTTCCAGCCGCTTTTGGGGACGGACTGCGTTTAATGGATCAGGCTGCAATGCTCTGGCGTACATTTCAAGAGGCGCACGAGGAAGCTCGATTTGATTACGAATTAGAGATCCCGATGCAATATTTCGCTCGCTCCGTTGAGATCGCGCTGTTAGAGAGCATGGACAATGATTCATATGACTTTAGATTCTCACCGGCGATTTGGCATGCCGCTGTTGCTGAGTCCAATTTCATATCAGCGCAGGAAGAATTACGGTTAGTAATGGGTGATGAATTTCATGTAAGAGGGATCTAAATTGAAAAAGGCACGCATTGTCCTCGATCGATTCGAACCTTGCATCCGTTCTTGGAACTGGCGTGACGACTGGTACACCAAGTATGACTCCACTTATTCTCTCTTCGCCAAGTTTGCCTTTCTTAATGCTTTTGCTGCGCGCGACCTTGTTCAGATATTCATTAGCAGTGAATCGGGCCGGAGAACGGCAGTATTAAGAAATCCTCAAGTCGACTTGCGCGATTCTATGTATTTCGACATCCCCGCAATTTCTCGTGCTTTTCGTGCCGATTTGAATTCGATCAAAGAAAGCTTCCTTTTTGAGATGCTACCTAACGGCAAACGAAAATCGGTCGACTATTTAAGATGGTGTACAAAATGTGCGGCCATCGGTTTTCACTCGCCCTTGTTTCAACTAGAAATTATTACGGATTGTCCTATTCATTCCAGACCGCTAAGGTCGAACTGCCCACATTGTTCTGCAAAGGTTCCCTATAAATTACGCAGGGATGTTATTGATATTCCATTTACCTGTACGGTGTGTAAAACAGATTTCGCACCTGTGCTGCGGAACCCACAAACGCGATCATTACAACTAAGAGTTGATGAGATGACGCGTCTGGACAATATTATCGACCTCTTGAAGTTTGAGGATCGACTGATTCCTTTGAAGTTGGAGATCAATCGCGAACGAAAATTTCAAGGCATGGGGGAAGTTATCATCGCACCTGCCGACCTGAGGCGGAAACACGCAGAATACATCGGTTTTGTTATCCAAGTGCTGGATGATCTTAAAGCTGAAAGCGATACAGCTCAACCGCCATTGGAATTGACGCAAATATCGCATATTTACCTGGGAGCCAGGCCTGAGCCACTTCAAAGAGCTAAAGTCAAAAAATATCGGCGTACCAAAGTTTCGAACGATGAGAAGCTGGTTACGCCTGTGAAGCAATATTGGGATGACATGCTATATGCGCTTTATACGGTGTACAGCACAATTCGGCGAAAAATCTGGCGCTCTGTCATCACTGCTCATCAATCCTGCGTAACGAGTGCAGCACACCAACTTTGGTGGCATTTAGAGGGAGAAAAGACAGTCAATTTTTGCCCTGTAGCTGAAGCATTTCTTCGTTGGCGTATGTTTTGGGAAGGGTGTGGATCACCACAACATTTGGTTGGTCCATTAACGAAACCACCTTTTGGTATCTTGGGATGGCAAGCAGAAGCTGCACCGATATGTCCACCGGGCTGGTCAAGAGAGACGGAAATTTGGGTTGCTAAGCATGTCTTCGCCCGGGCATGTATGTCGAATTTTTATGATTGGGTCGAGGTTGCATCCCATAGTCATGCTAAAGGCAATATAGTTTGGAGTAAGCACGCGGCTAGTGGAAGATTTGAGTCTTACTGGGCCCTCACAGGGCACGACTCATGGCAAAGACCGGTGAGAATCTATATGCAGTCAAAGGAACTTCAGACAAGAGTGAACTTGTGTGACCAAGTCGATCATGAACATTATCTCGATCACAAATATCAGATCAGTCTACTAAAGCGATAACGCCATTTTTGGTAATAGGATTGTGTTCTAAACCTAGGGCATTTTTCCAAACGACTGGACATCCCTCATATGACCTTCGTGTGCAAATACATAAACCATTTCATTGAATTGCACACGTGGCCATGCATCGTATGCATTTCATAATTTACTGCTATCCTAATTCGATAGATATATCAATTGCGTTTTCATGACACTGTTGCTTTAGCTTTTAATGAAGGGCTGGCAAATGAAACATAACGCGCATCACGACCAGATCCATGGCGATCATATTCCTGTTGCTGGCCACGCAGCGAATGCTGGCGAGGAAATGCAAAATCCGGATAAGCCGTTTACTGACCCGGTATGTGGCATGAAGGTCGCGGCCGACCCGAAGAAGAAACGCGTGCATGCTGGTAATGATTACTATTTTTGCAGTGCTGCTTGCATGCACAAGTTTGATGACAATCCAGAAAAATATATAAAGCCATCAGCATCCGAGTCTGCACAAGATTTGCCGAGTGGAACAATCTATACGTGCCCGATGCATCCGGACATCAGGCAGCCGACACAAGGTAACTGTCCTATCTGCGGCATGTCACTTGAACCGATGATGCCCTCACTTGAAGACGAAGAGAATCCGGAGCTTGTCGATTTTCGTCACCGCTTCTGGTGGACATTACCTTTAACCATCGTTGTTGCTTCTTTGGCGATGGCTTCACATCGCTTTTTCCCGGAAGAGATTCCGTATCAAAACTGGATTGAACTCGTATTGAGCACACCAGTGGTGTTATGGGCAGGCAAACCTTTCTTTGAACGTTGTTTTCAATCGATAGTGCGGCGCAGTCCCAATATGTGGACGCTGATTGGATTCGGGGTAACAGCAGCATACGGTTACAGCGTGCTTGCTACGTTTGCGCCGGAGATATTCCCATCTGCATTCATGGAGCATGGCCGTGTAGGCGTTTATTACGAAGCTGCCGCTGTCATTATTTCACTGACCTTGCTTGGACAAATTCTGGAGCTGAGAGCTCGCTCGCAAACTTCGGCTGCAATCAAGTCTTTATTGGGATTGGCGCCAAAAACGGCGCGTCGTATCAACAAGGATGGCTCTGAGGAAGATGTTCCTCTCACGCATGTTCATATTGATGATTCTTTGCGCGTGCGTCCTGGAGAAAAAGTACCTGTTGATGGCGTTGTCGTAGAAGGTGAAAGTGCGATAGACGAATCCATGCTGACAGGCGAGCCGATGCCCGTGACAAAGCGTCCGGGAGACAAGGTGATAGGCGCGACGCTGAATACCAGCGGCAGTCTCGTCATTCGTTCGGAAAAAATTGGTTCTCAAACCATGCTTGCGCAGATTGTGCAAATGGTGGCGCAGGCGCAGCGTTCTCGTGCTCCTATGCAGCGTTTGGCAGATGTCGTCGCAGGTTACTTTGTAATGATTGTTGTTGGCGTTGCTTTACTGACCTTTATAGGATGGGGCATCTTTGGCCCTGATCCGAGCTGGGTCTTCGGCTTCGTCAATGCGGTTGCTGTTTTAATTATTGCCTGTCCTTGCGCATTGGGGCTGGCAACGCCAATGTCTATCATGGCAGCGACCGGACGTGCGGCAACGCAAGGGATGTTATTCCGTGATGCCGCGGCAATCGAAGGGATGCGCAAAGTTAATACACTGATCGTGGATAAAACCGGCACTTTGACCGAAGGCAAGCCGGCATTCGACCGTGTGATTGCTGCGCAGGGACAAGAGGAACAATCGGTTCTTCAAATTGCAGCGAGCATTGATCAGGGAAGCGAACATCCACTGGCACACGCCATCGTGGCCGAGGCACGCCAGCGTGGCCTGGCATTGGACAAACCGGAAAGCTTTGAGTCATCCAGTGGCATTGGTGTGCGTGGCATTGTCTCCGGTCGTCGAATTGCCTTGGGTAATACGGCGTTGATGGATGAAGAAAAAATTGACTGGCATAGCCTGTCGCAGCAAGCCGAGGAGCTGCGCAATGAAGGTGCAAGCGTCATGTATGTGGCTGCCGATGGCAAGTTGGCCGGACTGATCGCGGTGTCAGATCCTATCAAAAAGACGACAGCGGAAGCGCTCTCCATTCTGAGAGAAGCGGGCATGACGGTGATCATGGCAACTGGCGATGGCCTGACAACAGCGAAATCCGTTGCCGGAAAACTCGGTATTAGCGAAGTCTACGGCGAAGTCAAACCGCAAGATAAATTGGCATTGGTGAAACGCCTGCAAAAAGAAGGACGAGTCGTTGCAATGGCAGGAGACGGGATCAATGACGCGCCTGCACTTGCTAAGGCGGATGTCGGTATCGCCATGGGTACAGGAACCGATGTCGCAATCAATAGTGCACATCTGACTTTGATCAAAGGGGATTTACGTACGATCGCTAGAGCAAGGAAGCTGTCATTGGATACAGTGCGGAATATGCACCAAAACCTCGGCTTTGCATTCATCTATAACTCGCTGGGCATACCACTGGCTGCCGGTTTGCTTTATCCCTTTACAGGGCAATTATTGTCGCCAATGATTGCTGCACTTGCGATGAGTTTGAGTTCGGTCTCGGTCATAACAAACGCTATGCGTCTAAGAAGTACCAAATGATAGTGGGTATTCGATTTGGCGCAGTCAAAAATCGATGACTCGGTCGATCGAGGCATATTAAAAAGAGTGGTAATACGCTATCGGCATTGCCACTCTTTTGCAAAATTGCATTCGTACACGCTTGATATGCTTTATAGCTTTTGCTATAGAAAGTTACTCCCTAAAACATTCACTATTGAAATGCTTGGATACTCATGGCAAATAACACAGCATTGAATGTTCATTAAGAAAGAGTAAGGTAGCGTGTCGCGCTACAGATAATTAGCCGCTGTACTGCTCTTTATCAAGCCGTTTACCTTCATCGCTGGCTTTGCTTTGTTCAAGCTCGGCTTTAACTTGGGCTCGTGTTTTGCTGCTAGTCACTACAGGCAACTTTGGATAGTCGCTATCAGTAGTTGCAAGTAGTCCTTTTTCGCGAGCCTGTTGTAACTCAGCCTTTACTTCTGCGCGAGTTTTGGTCGACGCAAATGATGGAAGGATTGGATAGTTAGACTCCTCGGCTTGGGCAAGTTGCAAGGCATTCGTATTTGCAGTGTGCGTGTGCGCAAAAGCAGTGCCTGATGCTATGGATATGGCAATAACTGCAATGAGTTTCTTGTGTGGGCTGTTCATTTCAATTCTCCAAAGTTAGGGTTAATTCGTCTAAGTAAATTCAAAAACGAAATCGATGAGATACATTGTTTCGGTTGCTTAACGATCTAATGTATCAATGGATGAATTGTAGAAATTTGGCGGTTACACAAACATGACAACGGTATTACAAAGATGTAATCCGTCGATATAACATGGCTTGGCTCATAAATGAATTGCGCAAAACTGTAAAAAGTTTTATAAATGCAGCCAAATGCGCCGACACTCCTTTTCATTTTTTTGCCGTTTAATTGCCTGCTTCCTGGTCATGACCGTTCTGACTTCAGACATAGCAATGGCTGCCTACGTCTGTCCGCAGGCAATGGCCCCTGTGCAGGAGATGACAATGGACGACCTGCCATGCGCAGGAATGGATGTCGAGAAACCCGTTCATTGCGCTGAACAACAGTCAGGTGTTGAATTGGCACTTGAACATCTGGCAACAGCACCTTCGCTGACACCCACCATTGTTTCATTCATCATGCCGGCATCTCTGCCGGTTGTTGCTGCCATTCTGGCTTCAGCCTGGACAGACGCTCCTCTGGAATTAGGCGTAGACCCGCCTTATCTCCGAACGCAACGACTCCGCATTTGATTTAACCCCCAGTTGTTTCGCTGACCGGCATTGTGCCGTGGTTGGCGTTCGTCTTTATTATCGGGGGTTATATGTTTTTGCGTATCTACGCGCTACTGAATCATCAGTCGCGCGCACTCTGCCGAATCAGCGTATTACTGGCGCTGGCTTTTGGCTCATCTTTTGTTAACGCCCAGTCCAATGGACTCACATTAAACGAAGCAGTGCAGCTTTCCCTGCAGCGTTCGTCGTTTACCAAGGCCGCTAACGCATCTGTAATGGCCAGTCGCGAATCAGCTGCTAAAGCTGACCAATTGCCTGATCCGATGCTGAAAGTTGGCATCGACAATCTGCCGGTGACGGGTAGTGACCGTTACAGCACCACGAGCGACTTCATGACCATGCGCCGGGTCGGTATCGAACAGCAGTGGGTCTCTGCCGACAAGCGTGTTGCGCGCTCTGAACGTGCCCAGCGCGCCGTCGAAATGGAAGAAAGCAATTATCTGGAAAGCGTTGCCAAGGTACGGGAAGAAGCCGCCAAGGCATGGGTCAATGTTCTGTACGGTCAGCGTACATTGGCATTGGTCAGTGCCATGGAAAAAGAAGCGTCTGATGATCTGAATGCGGTGAATGCGGCACATCGTGGTGCCAAGGCAAACGCCTCGGATGTGATGCAAGCGCAATTGACACTCTCGCAAGCGCAAGATGCAACGCGTAAAAACACACAGGATTTGCGGAATGCGCGTCTTGCACTAAGCCGCTGGACAGGCATGCCAGCTGCCACGGTCGCCGACGAGACGCCCAAGCTGACTTCGCATGTGCCAGGATTGCCTGTCGAAGAACTTGAAAAATATCATCCGATGTTACTGACGGCTCGTCGTGCAATCAATCTGGCTGACGCCGACAGTACCGTTGCGACTCGCGAAAGTAACCCTGACTGGTCGATCGAAGCGTCTTACAGCCAGCGTGGCAGTCAGTACTCAAACATGGTGTCCTTTGGCATCAGTATTCCCTTAGCCGTTAATCGCGCACAAAAGCAGAACCGCGACATCGCTGAAAAATCTGCCCTGGGTACCAAAGCCAGGATGCAGTACGAAGAGGCATTGCGTGAACTACAGACTGAAATCGAGAATCAGTCATCCACTCTGGACAGTCTTAAATCCCGTGTAACGCAACTCAACGCGCAGTTGCTACCGTCTGCCTCGCAGCAGGTCGAGCTGGCAATGGCTGCTTACCGTTCGGGGGCCGGCAGTCTGAGTGCTGTCTTCAATGCGAAAAAAATGTTGTTGGAACGGCGGCTGCAAATAGTCGAGCTTGAAAGAGAAGCGGCGCTGACTTGGGCTGCGCTGGAATATCACGTGGTTCCACACGACATGGTGTCTGCAGGAGATATGAAATGAAATCGAAATTCGCATTGAAAGCGATAGGCTTGGTATTAGCAGGTGCTGGCCTCGTGTTTGGCGGGTATTGGTTCGGCACGCAAAGAAATATGGATGATGCTACATCTGGCACAGCAACTGAGAAAGTTGACGCAAAGACGGGACGCAAAGTCTTGTATTGGCACGACCCTATGGTCCCGGGAAATAAATTCGACAAGCCGGGTAAAAGCCCTTTCATGGATATGCAGTTGGTTCCGGTTTATGCGGATGAAGCTTCGGAAGATGGTGGCGTAAAAGTCAGTCCAACACTTCAACAGAATCTCGGCATTCGCTTTGCGACTGTAAGGCGCGAAGAAGTACGTGACGCATTTGAAGTAGTCGGCACAACGCAGTTTGATGAGAGTGCATCGGAAGTCGTGCAAAGCCGTGTGACGGGATACATCGATAAACTGTATGCCCGTTCACCTCAACAACGCATCAAGCGCGGTGAGGCAATTGCTTCTATTTTTGTTCCCGACTGGATTGCACCGCAAGAGGAATATCTGGCACTCAAGCGTGGCGGGAATGCCGAACTAGCGGCAGCCGCTCGACAAAGAATGCGAGCGATGTCTATCCCGGACGGATTGATAAATCAGGCGGACCGCACTGGACAATCACAAAAGCACTTCACGCTGACATCTCCAGTTGACGGCGTCATCATCGAGTTGTCCGTACGCGATGGGGCAATGGTCGCTCCCGGCATGACCATTGCAAAAGTCGCAGGTTTAAACAAGGTGTGGTTGGTAGCAGAAGTGCCAGAGACATTGAGCAATGCAGTTCGCTCCGGCATGACGGTCGAAGCTACATTCTCCGGTGACACGAATAGAAAATACAACGGCAAGGTTCGAGAAATCCTGCCGGGTATCAGTACTGCGACACGAACTCTGCAGGCTCGGCTGGAACTTGATAATCGTGATGGCAGCCTTACACCAGGCATGCTCATGCGCGTTCGTCTGGATGCCGAGAAGCCAGTTTCGCGTCTTCTGGTCCCGAGCGAAGCCGTGATTGCAAGCGGTAAGCAATCCATCGTCCTGGTGGCTGGCGAAAACAACAGCATGCAACCTGTTGTTGTAACGACTGGCCGGGACACTGGCAACGATACCGAGATTTTGAGTGGATTGAGTGAGGGACAGAAAGTAGTCGCCTCGGGGCAATTCCTTATTGATTCGGAAGCTAGCTTGAAGTCAGTGTTACCCAAGTTTTCTGGAAACAATCAGACAATGCAGCCGGCAGCATCTGCTGTTCACCGGGGCATAGGCACTGTAGAGAAAGTAACGCCAAAAGCATTGACCCTTTCGCACAAGCCGATTGCTGAACTTGAATGGGGTGCGATGACGATGGACTTTAACAAGTCGCGTCCTGATGCATTCGGCGAGATAAAAGCAGGACAGGAAGTGGAATTCTCGTTCAAGGAAAACGACGACGGCTACCTACTCGAGAGCGTCCAACCAGTTGGAGGCAAACGATGATTGCGCGAATTATTCGCTGGTCCATTGCCAATCGATTCTGGGTACTGCTTGCTGCGCTGGTCATCGCGGGTTGGGGCCTGTGGTCCTTGAACAAAACACCTTTGGACGCATTGCCAGATCTGTCGGATACGCAAGTCATCATTCGCGCCCAGTATCCCGGCAAAGCCCCGCAGATAGTGGAAGACCAGGTTACTTATCCACTAACCACAGCACTGTTAGCTGTTCCGGGTGCCAAAACTGTCCGTGGTTATTCCTTCTTTGGCGACTCGTTTGTCTATGTTCTTTTTGACGATGCGACGGACCAATACTGGGCGCGCTCCAGGGTGCTGGAATATATCAGCCAGGTGCAAAGCCGCTTACCACAAGGTGTGCGCGCCGAGCTTGGACCGGATGGAACCGGAGTCGGCTGGATATTTGAATACGCCTTAGTCGACCGCACAGGACACAACGACCTCAGCCAGTTACGAACATTGAATGACTGGTTTCTGAAGTTCGAGCTGAAAACCGTTCCAGATGTAGCCGAGGTTGCCAGCATCGGCGGCATGGTGAAGCAGTATCAAGTCATCCTCGACCCAGACAAGTTACGCGTATTCGGTATCTCGCATGCCAAGGTGCTTGATGCATTGGCGAAGGCAAATCAGGAATCCGGTGGTTCGGTCGTCGAAATGGCCGAGACCGAATATATGGTGCGCTCTCACGGGTATTTGCGTTCGCTGGAAGATTTTCGCAATGTTCTCCTCAACGCAAATGATGCAGGTACACCTGTGTTACTCAGAGATGTAGCAACAGTGCGCATTGGCCCTGAAATGCGTCGTGGTATTGCGGAGTTGAATGGGGAAGGTGAAGTTGCTGGGGGCGTTGTCGTCATGCGCTCTGGTAAGAACGCATTGGAGACCATCAAAGCCGTCAAGGCAAAACTAGCTACTTTGCAAAGCTCGCTTCCCAAGGGTGTGGAAGTCGTCACAACCTATGACCGCTCCAAACTGATTACGGCAGCGGTGACCAATCTTCGCGACAAGCTGATTGAAGAATTTATTGTCGTCGCATTGGTCTGCGCGATATTTTTGTTTCATCTGCGCAGTGCCTTGGTCGCCATCATCTCGCTTCCTTTAGGCGTGCTCGCTGCATTCATTGTGATGCGCTACCAAGGGGTCAATGCCAATCTGATGTCCTTAGGTGGCATCGCCATTGCCGTCGGTGCGATGGTAGATGCGGCGATTGTCATGATTGAAAATGCGCACAAGCATCTGGAAGCCTATTCGCACGAGCATCCGAATCAGGAAATTAGTGCCCGTGAGAGATGGGACTTGATTGCAGAGTCGGCGATTGAGGTTGGACCGGCGCTGTTCTTCTCGCTGCTTATCGTTACGCTATCTTTCATTCCGGTATTCGCCTTGGAAGCGCAGGAGGGCAAGCTGTTCGCGCCGTTGGCATATACAAAAACCTACACCTTAGCTGCTGCGGCTGGTCTGGCGATTACGCTGATACCGGTATTGATGGGGTACATGATACGTGGGCGTATTCCAAGCGAAGCATCGAATCCGATTAATCGCGTACTGATACGCGCGTACCGACCTTGGTTGAATGCAAGTCTGGCGCATCCGAAATGGACGATTGCGATTGCGTTTATTGCTCTTGTCCTGACGGTGATTCCGCTGTCCCAGCTGGGAGGCGAGTTCCTTCCACCCCTGGACGAAGGTGATTTGTTGTACATGCCTTCTGCATTGCCCGGACTGTCTGCATCCAAAGCCAGCGAATTGCTGCAGCAGACCGACCGACTAATCAAAACCGTACCCGAAGTCGCGACGGTCTTTGGTAAAGCTGGTCGCGCCGAATCAGCGACAGACCCTGCACCGTTGGAAATGTTTGAAACGACGATTCAGTTCAAACCGAAAGACCAATGGCGTCCTGGCATGACATCTGAAAAACTCATTGAAGAGCTGGACCGGATAGTCAAGGTTCCAGGACTATCGAATGTTTGGGTACCACCTATCCGAAATCGTATCGACATGCTTTCAACCGGCATCAAGACGCCAGTCGGTGTGAAGGTGTCTGGTGCTGATCTAGGCGAAATCGATAAAATCGCCACGCAAATCGAAGCCATCGTCAAAAAGGTGCCGGGGGTAACTTCTGCACTGGCAGAACGCGTAAGCGGCGGACGCTATATCGATGTTGATATCGACCGCGCCAAAGCAGCGCGATATGGCCTTGCAGTGACGGACGTGCAGTCGGTTATTTCATCTGCGATTGGCGGAGAAAACATTGGTGAAGTTGTGGATGGACGCCAGCGCTTTCCTATCAATGTCCGCTACTCGCAGGATTACCGTAACTCTGTGCAAACACTACGTGACTTCCCCATTGTCACGGATAGAGGTGCACAGGTAAGGCTGGGGGATATTACGAACATCAAGGTAACTGATGGGCCGCCAATGATACGCAGCGAGAATGCACGGCTTTCTGGCTGGGTTTATGTCGATGTGCGCGGAACGGACTTGCACACAGCTGTGAAAGCAATGCAGGCAGCGGTGGCAAAAGAAGTAAAACTCCCACCTGGATATTCGATAGGCTGGTCAGGGCAATTTGAATATCTGGAGCGAGCTGTCGCCAAGTTGCAAACGGTCATTCCACTCACGCTGGCAGTGATTCTTATCCTTCTGTATTTAGCGTTTCGCTCAGTATCAGAAGCATTGCTACTCATGCTGACTGTGCCTTTCGCACTCATCGGCGGCTTCTGGTTTGTGTGGCTACTCGGTCATGCCGTTTCGGTGGCTACTGCAGTTGGGTTTATTGCATTGGCAGGGCTGGCGGCTGAGTTCGGCGTCGTGATGCTGGTGTATCTACGCAATTCATTGAATCAGCGATTGCAATCCGGCCAGCCGTTGAGCAAGGAACTCATTGCGGAAGCGATACGGGAAGGTGCGGTACTGCGTGTGCGCCCCAAAGCCATGACAGTGGCAGTTATCTTGGCCGGTCTTGTCCCGATTATGTTCGGTAGCGGTGCTGGCTCTGAAGTAATGCAACGGATTGCCGCACCGATGGTGGGCGGCATGATTACCGCACCATTGTTGTCGCTTTTTGTGATTCCAGCAGCATGGCGTTTGCTTCAAGAACGCAAATTACGTTTGGCAGTACGAAACAAATCAATCTAACTACTAAGGAGTATCAAATGAAAAAATCGTTTTTGAATCTGGTGGCAGTTTGCGGCTTTTCTCTGATGGCAGTGAATGTTTACGCTGACCAAAGAACCATGGGAATGGACATGGCAGGAATGAAGATGGAAGGGATGAAGATGGACAAGATGCCAGCGACATCAGCGAGTGCGACTACCCTTTCGGATGGCGTAGTCAAAGCCGTTGATAAAGAGAACAAAAGCATTACTCTGAAACACGGTCGCATCAAGAGCGCGACGGTGGAAATGGGGCCTATGACCATGCCGTTTGCAGTGAAAGACAAAGCGCTACTTTCCAATGTAAAAGTAGGCGACAAGGTGAAATTTACGGTTGAGAACGTCGATGGAGAAGCAACAGTGACGGTTTTGTCTATTCAAAAATAACTTTGCCTGGAAGAATGCGCCGCTGACCGGGCAAGTAACTCGTGAGGAAGTGGCATACGTTATTGGTATGCCATTTCCGATAATTTCGGCTTATTTTTGTTGCGACGACGGAAAATAGAGACTAAAAGCAGTCTTGCCACCTCGCGAAACAACAGAGACACTGCCTCCATGGGCCTGCATGATGGCGCGCGTTATGGAAAGGCCCAAGCCAGCCGAGTTAGATTCAGATTTTTTGCGTGATTTATCGGCCCTAAAAAAACGATCAAACAGATGTGGTTGAATTTCAGCAGGTATCTCCTCGCCGTCGTTTTCTACAGTAACAGTGGTGCCCGATTCCGTGGACTTTATCTTTATAAAAATAGTCCCGTACGGTGGCGTATAGCGAAGGGCATTCGATAGCAAGTTGTTTAAAGCGCGACGAAACATGAGCCGATCTCCGATAACGACAGCATCTCCTTCGCATCGTAAGGTCACTTCTTTTTCCTCGGCTAAGGCTTCGTAAAATTCCAGCAAGCCTTGGCACTCTTGCGCCATCTTCAGTTTCTCTATGGATGGAAGTGCAAGTCCGTTTTCTGTTTGCGCAAGAAACAGCATGTCCGAGATGGTTTTGCCCAGCCGCTGAAGCTCCTCTGCGTTTGAGCTGAGAGAGTCCCTGTAATCTGCAGTACTACGACTCTGATTTAAGACAACGTGCGTCTGCGTAAGCATATTGCTGATGGGAGTACGGAGTTCATGTGCAAGGTCTGCGGAAAATTCCGTCAATCTGGCGATATCGTTTTGAAGGCGGTCAAGCATAGCATTGAGTTTGACAGCCAGATCTGTCATTTCTGCCGGGACTGCATCGACAGGCATACGTCCTTTCATGTTCTGCGACGTAACAGTCTGTGCACGTGCTGCCATCGTTCGTAAAGGGGAGAGGCCTTGCCTTGCAGCCCACCAGCCCAGCATGACAGTGGCAATTGCCGCGACCAAGATATAGAGCATTAACGTAGTTCGAAACATACTCAGAAAATGAGTGTGAATAGCCTTGTCGACGGCGATAATAACAATGACCGGTGAGCCGGCAGACGCTTTCAGTTCAGCACGAATGACTTGAAACTCTCTGTGCGCATCGATCTTTACATCAAAGCTGTTCTTGGCTTTATTGCCAGGTACGCGTGACAGAATTGCATCGCGAAAGGGGCCAAACGTGGAATAAATTTCCTTGCCGTTGAGGTCACGTACATCCACGTAGAAATCAGGGTGATTATGCAACGACTCACCAAAAGTCTGACTGATCGAATCTACTCCTTTTTCCTCAATGACTTTCTGAATCAACTGCAATTCGTTTTGAAGCAATAACTGGTCTTGTTCTGAAAAGTGTTTCTCAATAGCCGATGAAATGAACGTACCGAAACCAACCAAGACCGCGACAGAAGTGACCGCGAACAAGGTCGTAAGACGCCCGGTCAGTGAAATTCCGAACATTATATGATCCTGGAGTCAGCTGGATCTTCCAGAACATATCCGACGCCCCGAATCGTGGAGATTAACTTTGGTTCGTAATCGTCATCCATCTTGGCGCGTAAGCGGCGAATAGCTACATCAATAACATTAGTGTCGCTATTGAAATTAATATCCCAAATTTGAGAGGCGATAAGAGAGCGGGGTAGAACCTCACCTTTGTGTCTCACCAAGAATTCCAACAGAAGGAACTCCTTGTTAGTTAAGGTTAGGCGCTTTCCCGCGCGAGTAGCCGCTCGTCGGGCAAGATCGAGAACCAAATCCGATACTTGCAGCCGATCCACTAACGGGCTGGGGCTCCCTCTACGTAACAATGTTCTTACTCTGGCTAGCAATTCTGAGAACGCGAATGGTTTAACCATGTAGTCATCAGCACCTAGCTCAAGACCTTTTACTCTATCCGCTACGCCGTCACGGGCGGTTAAAAAGAGAGCTGGAACACTGTTTCCTGCACTGCGCAATGCATGCAAAATTTTCCATCCGTCGATATCCGGCAGCATCACATCCAGAATGATGAGGTCATAGCTTCCGGTAACGGCGAGGTGGTGCCCGTCCAGTCCATTATTAGCGTAATCCACTGCGAAACCAGCTTCCATGAGCCCTTGCTGCAGGTATTCGCCAGTCTTTACTTCATCTTCGACGATTAATAATTTCATTTTTCAGTCCGTGCGGGTGCGTGCTCGTATGTGCGGGCTAACTTGTAAGCCCAAACGATACGCTAACTCTCGCTAAATTACGTGAACATTACACGTTTGTAATGAGCCGGTAATGCTAAAGATAATTTGATTGAATTATGATTATCTCCATCAAAAATCTTCCCCCTTTTGGTTTGGAGACTCTCATCTATGTCAACCCGTTCAAACATGTCTGTATCTCGCCGCCGTTTCGTTAAAGGTCTTGCCGCTGGAGGGGTTTTGCTGGGAGTTTCAGCCCCTCTGCGTCACGTGCTAGCGCAAGATGTCATTGCATCAGGAACTGCAGCCCCCGTGCTCAAGGGCACCCAGTTTGATCTGGTCGTAGCGGAATCACCCGTCAATTTCACTGGCAAGCCTGCAATTGCGACCACTATCAATGGCACGCTGCCGGCCCCCACGCTTCGCTGGAAAGAAGGCGAAACAGTCACTATTAGAGTGACTAATCGCCTGGCCGTCTCGACGTCAATCCACTGGCACGGGATTATCCTGCCTTTCCAAATGGATGGTGTCCCAGGCATTAGCTTTAACGGTATTGCACCAGGGGAAACGTTTACTTATCGCTTTAAGGTTCAGCAAAGCGGCACTTACTGGTACCACTCCCATTCTGGTTTTCAGGAACAGACGGGTATGTTCGGCGCGATCATTATCGATCCCGCTCAAGGAAAAGATATTGCGGCTGATCGCGAACACGTCTTATTGCTTTCGGATTGGATGGATGACGATCCCATGACCGTGCTGGGACGCTTAAAGAAGCAAGGCGACTATTACAACTACGGGCAACTGACAGCGGGAGAATTTTTCAGTGATGTATCGAAAGATGGCTGGAAAGCAGCCATCTCGAAACGGAAGATGTGGAACGAAATGAGGATGAATCCTACCGACATGGGAGATTTGTCGGCGGCCGTCTTGACCTTCCTGACTAATGGCATTACGCCAGCCGGCAACTGGACTGGCCTTTTTCAAAAGGGCGAAAAGGTTCGCCTGCGCTGTATCAACGGATCCGGTAACACTTTTTATGACGTCCGCATCCCGGGATTGAAGTTAAAAGTGGTTCAGGTTGATGGCGTCAACATTGAGCCGATCTCAGTAGATGAATTCCGTTTTGGCCCTGGCGAAACATGTGACGTGGTTGTTGAGCCCAAGGACGACGCTTACACCATCTTTTCTCAAACAATGGATCGAACTGGTTATGCGCTTGGCACTCTGGCAGTCAAGTCAGGTTTACGCGCTCCTGTCCCCGCAATCGATAAGTTGGAATGGTTGAGCATGGAAGACATGATGGGTGATATGTCCAACATGGCTGGCATGGACCACGGCGCGATGAATATGGGTGGCATGAGTATGGATAATATGGACATGTCTGGCATGTCGAGTATGGAAGGCGACAGCATGGCCCAGATGCCCAATATGGCGGGGATGGATCATAGCGCAATGGGCATGCAGCACGGTGGCATGGCCATGGATCATTCCAAACATGCAGCGACCGCTGATCCGCTCAAGACGCCGAGCAAAAAGCCCCGTCATGCCAGTACCGAATATGGCGCCAGTACGGACAATCGTATCGACTCACCACGTACCACTTTGAACGACCCTGGCGTCGGGCTACGTAACAATGGTCGTCGCGTACTTACGTTGGCAGATATGCATACGATCGGCGGTCCTTTGGATGCGCGCGGGCCTGGTCGCGAGATCGAACTGCACTTGACCGGAAATATGGAGCGATACACTTGGTCATTTGATGGCTTGGAGTTCGGCAAATCAAGCCCTGTGCATTTCAAATATGGCGAACGCGTGAGAGTCATCCTGCAGAACGACACCATGATGACGCATCCGATGCATTTGCACGGAGTGTGGAGCGAACTCGAGACACCTGAAGGCGAGTTCCTGGCGAGACGTCATACCATTCCGGTCCAACCTGCACAAAGGATCAGCTTTTTGGTCACAGCGGATGCGCTAGGACGCTGGGCTTGGCACTGCCACCTCATGATGCACATGGATGCAGGCATGTTCCGAGAAGTGATCATCGCATGATTACCATTACCAAACTAAGGATCTCCGGTATGCATAACTTCTCACTTAGAAAGACTCTCATTGCTTCTGTGGTTTGCGTCCTCTCGTCAACCGCTTTGGCGCAAAGTGCTCAAGATAGTCATAGCGGCCACGGCCAAATGGGCATGCAAAGCGCTACGGATGCTGGCTTCGGGACGATGGATGACAGTGCTGCACCTCTACCAGCAACAAATGCTGCCGGGCATGGAAATATGCAAATGGATGGTATGTCTGGAATGTCAGGAATGTCAGGAATGTCAGGCATGGGAGGTGGTTCTGCGCCTGCAGATGCGCGCGACCCTCATGCCTATTCCGGCGGCTATCAGTTGGGAACGGGGCTATACGCGGTTGGCCAGCAACGCTCTTTGATGATGGCTGACGAACACAAGTTCGCTTCGCTATTGGTGGATCGTTTTGAGCGGGGGCATAGCAACGGCGGCAATTCAAATTCTTATGAAGTACAAGCTTGGTACGGAGACAGTTATAACAAGCTTACGGTGAAAGCTGAAGGGGAGATTGCTCAAGGACGCATCGAAGATGCACGTACTGAGCTCCTTTGGGCTAAGGCCTTCCACCCGTACTGGGATGTACAAGCCGGTATACGCAACGATATAAGCGCTAATGGCCCCTCGCGAAATTGGTTGGCATTCGGGGTGCAGGGGTTGGCTCCCTATTGGTTTGAAGTAGACGCTACAGCTTATCTCGGCACGGAAGGGCGTACTGCTTTGCGATTGTCGGCAGAATACGAGTTATTGCTGACCCAGCGATTGATCTTGCAACCTCGACTAGAAGCGAACGTATATGGCAAAGACGATCCTGAGGTGGGAGTAGGGCGCGGACTTTCCAATGCAACGGTCGGAGTACGGTTGCGTTACGAATTCAGTCGCCAATTTGCACCATATATCGGCATTGAACGCATCTCGCGTTTTGGCAACACTGCGACATTAGTGCGCAATGACGGAGGTATCCCAAATCAGACCCAGATCGTCGCAGGCTTAAGATTTTGGTTTTAAGCGATTCACAATTTTCCACAAACTTTAAAAGGAACATCATGTTTAACGTCCGTAATTTACGTCAGATCGGCGTCGCTTCTATTATCACCTTAATTGCAACCGCAGCATTCGCACACCCTAGTTTGGTTGACTCCACACCTAAAGATAATTCAGAAGGGCCAGCTCCGGCAAAAATCGAATTGCGTTTCTCTGAAAATCTCACGAAGCAATTCTCTGGCGCTAACTTGATCATGGCGGAAATGCCAGGCATGGGGCCGATGAAAATCGCCGCCAAAATCGCCGGCACCGATGACCCGAAAGTCATGGTATTGACGCCCAATCAGCCGTTGACACCAGGAAAATACAATGTTGAATGGCGCGCTGTGTCGACAGACACTCATCCAATTACGGGCAAGATTACGTTCACCGTAAAGTGAGGAAGTGATGGATTGGGAAAATGTGATCGTCCGCTTTTCTTTGTATCTGGATCTGATGTTGGTTTTCGGACTGCCATTATTTGCCATGTACTCACTGAATTCCTTGGAGCGAGAGTCCATTACAGCTAAGCGATTTGTAGCAAAAAGCAAGGTGCTAGCGATAATTGCAATCGTTCTATCAATTGTCGGGTTCATTGTTTCCACCAAAATGATGAGTGGAGCGGAAAGCTATTTTGATATAGCACCGGATGCATTTTCTATGGCTCTATTTGAGATGAGTTTTGGTACGGCATTGCTCATTCGTTTGGCAGCATTGGCTTTATTTGTCGTTCTTGGCACTAGTATCTTCACCAAACGACCGTCTTATCAGCTTGTTTTTATGTCCGGTTTCGGGGGGGTAGCTCTGGCAACCTTGGCTTGGGGCGGGCACGGTGTCATGAACGAGGACGTTAAAGGTTTTGCGCATTTGGGAGCTGATATTGTCCACCTGATCGCGGCGGGTGCCTGGGTCGGGGCGCTAGCATCTTTTCTGTTGCTCCTGAGTTGGACCCCAAAGGGAGGACGCGCCGAAGTGGAACAACTGGGCCGTATGTTGAATGGCTTCGCAATAATGGGAAGCGTTATAGTTTCCGCTCTGCTCGTAACGGGCACGATAAACTATTTGATGATTTCAGGATTGAATTTCGGCAGTATATTTACCACGACATACGGCATCCTACTCACGATTAAGTTGGTTTTCTTTCTCGCTATGCTTGCGCTAGCGGCCGCCAACCGTTATCAATTGACGCCTAAGCTCGAAGCTTCGATTGCAAGCGATAATCACGGCCCAGCTATTGCAGTTTTAAAAGGCAGTTTAATCTTGGAGTCTGGCTGCGCTTTGCTGATTTTGGCGCTTATAGCATGTTTAGGCATGCTTAACCCCCTCTAACTCTATTAGTTAGCAACTCGGACAAGCCGTTTACATACCTAGTATGTGGCTTGAAGGCAGCGGCCAATCTGGAAAAGAAACGCGTGTTTGCCGGTAATCGAACATCCCCCTGTCACATTCTCAGGGTGTCTATGAGGCGAGTCCAGTCACCTTTTCGCGGAAAAAACCTTGGTACTTGCTGCATGTAATCCTGATAATCCGTACCGAAACATCTGACCATATCTCTTTCTTCCTTGTGCGCGAGTCGAACATAGACGAGCACAATCACGGGGAAGAGTATTAAGGTGACGAGTGTCGGCCAATGTATGATTTGACCAAATACAGCCAGCATGATGCCGAGGTACTGAGGATGACGGATCACGCCATACAGCCCATCCTTCACAAAACGTCCTTCGCGACGCGCTTGGTAAACCTGGCTCCAGCCGGCGATTAACAGCACGACACCGAACATGACGAAAGTGCCGCCAATCAGCATTTCGGTCATCGCGCCGCCCTGACCGTAACCAAGGAGCGATGCCCATAGATGACCGGTTTCGGTATAGATCGGCAAATCGATACTGAGAAATCCCGTCAGCAGATAGATCGTCAGAGGAAAACCGTACATTTCGGCGTAGAGCGCGATAATGAAGGCTTGAATCAATCCGGCGCCGCTCCATTCGCGCCAGCCCTTGGGCGCCGCATAACGATACAGTATCCAGGACACGATCACGACGATAATCGCGACCCATCCCCAATGTCCGTAATGCCCGGCAAAACCACTTGAATCATGCATGATCTACCTCCTTGCGGCTTACCGACACCGCGGATGTGAGTCGACCGACTTATGCGCCGTGATCGATCATTTGTCCTCTTGATCCTGCTTCTTGTCCTTTTCTTGAGGGGGATTATTCATACCCTTCATCATAAAAAACATCACGAGCGGGCATACCAAAAACAGTAAATACGGTGCGATTGCCGCAATCTGCGTCTGGAATGCAGGAAAAGCCACGTACCCAACGATGAGCAACAGACCTATCCCCAGCGTCATCTTTATCATTGTCTTGAAACTGCACATGATCGTGTCTCCTTTATATTCACAAGTTACTAATGTGGCATTGGCCGGTATTCTTTACCTACCGATGCTGGTCTCTTGCACGCGCCTTTTGATAGGCGGGCTATCTCCATGCTCTTTGATCACTGGCTGGACTGTGGCGATCCCTCATGGCGGCATAAACCTCCAAGAGAAACCGCATCCAGTCACAAAAAATACATTAAGACTTCTTCATCATTTCCTGACAATCCTTCATCATCTGGTCCATTTTTTCTTGCATTTTCGGATCCATTTGATGATCCATTCCGGCTTGCGGGGCTTTATTGGCCGCCTGTGTCAGTTGTGCCTGCTTGGCCTTGCGCCCTTGTTCAATCAGTTGCCAGTCTGGGCCTGCGAAGGCCGGAAATGCTGCGCTAAGGGTGCTAATGCAGAGTAGCGTAAGTAGTAATTTTTTCATGATAAATTCCTCGGTAAATTGGTTTGATTTATGAGTCGGCAAAACTTTGATTCGTCTACATCGTTACGAGGCTAATCCAACCACCGACAATACAAAAAACGCGGCGCAATTACTGGAATCTCTGAAATATCGGAAGCAAGTTCAGCATTATCCGTTTGCAAAATAGAACGCTTCGTCCCCGAGGCAACACCGCGACATGAATAGTCGCCACCGTCTGCTTTATGTATGGCAAAAGGTGATCCGATATAACAGGAGGCGCATGGCTGGTAGTTCGTCATGGCCATCGGCTGCGCGGTTATCGCAACTGCGTGGATGTCAATCTGCAGTGGCAACATCTGCACAGTAAGCACCTCAACAAAACCGGTCAGCACAACTGATTGATTTTCAAGTTTAGCTTGTTCGCCTTGTTCGGCGACGAGGCTGATTCTCAGGGGAAGCTGAGAAACCGCAGCGCGTACCGAATGACGTGTGGTAAACGGGGTGGTCATGAAACCTCCAGATAGCGAGTGACGACATCGAGCGCGCACATGGCGCGACGATGACGGACTAAGCGATCTGGAGCGTTAAATGCGGAAGCAGCAGTTGCGAATGGATAGCGGGGGAGCGGTAGATCGGGTCAGAAGAAGAGTGCTCGGTTGTTCGACAGCGGAACCGCCGACAAACTCGATATTTTGAATTACCAGTGTTAGTGCGGCAGGAAAAAATGGGGATGCATGCGGCGTGATCGGTTTATCGAGCGACTGGTTGTTGCTTTGATCTTGCGCCAAGCAAAGGCCCGGTTGCGACTTGTCGCTGCCACCGCACCAGATCATGGCTTGATTGCTACCCATGGGCATCGACATTGGCTCTCCAAATGACGCAGCGTTGAAACTCGGGCACGCATAGCCCGCTACAGCAAGCTGCGTGAACAGCATACTGGCCAGCACTAAGAGTGCTGCAATGAAGCGGGATGGGCGGGTGGGTTTCATGATTTTTGCATTTTGGAGAATTATTGGTATGCAGCGACATTTGTTGTTAGGCAAAAGTTAATTCTGGTCTCAAATCCAAGATTTCTCTTTTCCAAAAATCGCATGTATGCACCAAGTGAACCTAAACATTGCACTATCTGACCGCATCAAAATAATTGCGATAGATGTATTATTATCCTTCCCCCCGTGGGAAGGTCAAGGTGATTTTTTCTCATCTGCAAAATTCAAATTTCAGGGGCGCATACAAATCGCTAGTCACAGCAATCACGTTGCATCTGAATTGGGGCGGCGTCAAAATATTTTCACTTCGCAAGAGTCGCTTCGGTGCCGCTCAGAATCGCGAAAGTACTAACGCATCTTTCTTGATCGCATATCGCATCGATCGTGACGCGCATAGCTTAAGCTTCTGGCAGATTTATGATTATGTCGTATGCAGTGTATGCATTAACAACTACGTAAGAGAAGGCAAATAAATAGAATACAAATTGAATTATCGTTAATCGCTAGCACTTCGTTTGCCTTTGCTCATCCAGGCCGAACAGATAAAAATGGCGGTTTGTTGATTTGCATCCAAAACTGCCCCACGTTTAGAACACAATCCGAACTCCTAAAGTAGGCGGGAGGTTGAAGTGATCGGCGTAACATTACTTGGAATTATTTGACGCTGGTATCTTCGTGAGCACCTGTCCTTGAGAGAGATATCCGAGCGACAGGGTATCTCTCCCAATACCGTAAGGCGTTATCTACACGCTGAAACGGTCGAGCCTGCCTATGCTGAGTGATGTTCCCCAGCTACTTTTCTCGAGAAATACGCCTTCAAGTTTTCGGACTGGTTAAATAGTGAGGCAACGACGGACTTTGAAGCAGATGCACATCGACCTGTGCGCGTTTGGGGTATCAAGGGTCGTACGATCGGGGTGCTGCCTGTGTCAGGTAGTGGAAAGTGGATCAGTTAGAGAGGGGGCAACTCTGCAAGCAAATCAACAATAAGCGCTCTACATGTTCCTTTCCATAAATTCGATAATTCGTTTCGGTATTGACAGCAGACCTTTGTGTTCGCAATACCGAATCATTACTACTGGCAATGAGCAAGTTTAGCCAATTCGCCGATCTTCAATTTCTCATTGTTCACCAGATATTCTCTCACTTAAACATTGCGGTGGCTTGTATTTTTCTGATATTGAGTTAAGCCAGCACAATCTTTGTGCTTGACTCTCAAGTCGCTTCATAGTTTTAAATGTCAATATTGTCAAAGTTGAAGGATTGATCATGAGTACCTGTAGCTCCAAAGGATGCAGCGCTGCCAACAACGCAACCGTTGTGGAGAAAAATGAATCTGATCTGAAAGGCGCACAGACTTTTTTTCGCATTGAGAATATGGACTGCCCCACGGAAGAGGGCTTAATCCGAAACAGTCTGCAAAAGATCAAAGGGGTTACCGCACTCGATTTCAACTTGGTGCAACGCAAACTTAAAGTAACCCATACGCTGTCATCCACCGCGCCGCTGGTGGTGGCGCTGTCTGCAATCGGCATGCAGGTGCAAGAACTGGGAGGCCACCGCACCACACTGCTCATTTCCAAGATGGATTGTCCGACCGAAGAAGGATTGATCCGCAAGAAACTGCATAACATGGCGGGCATTGAGGAGCTGCAGTTCAATCTGATGCAGCGCACGCTGACGCTCACGCATGCACCAGAAGCGCTGGCACTAGCACTGGCTGCATTGCAAGAAATAGGCCTCGGGGCAGAAACGCAGGGGAGTGCTCAAGACGGAGCACAGTCCCAACCGACACCGAACGCTTCATGGCTGCCAATGGCGTTTTCCGGTATCACGGCGGTATCCGCCGAAGTCGTGCACTGGGCTAACGGTGGCAATAATTGGATGGTGATCGCGCTGGCGCTAGTGGCCATTCTGTCTGGAGGCCTTGATACATATAAGAAAGGTTGGATTGCGCTACGAAATCGCAATCTCAACATGAATGCCTTGATGTCCATCGCGGTGACCGGTGCGCTGGCGATAGGGCAGTGGCCTGAAGCAGCGATGGTCATGTTCCTGTTTGCGTTGGCCGAGTTAATTGAACAGAAGTCACTGGACCGTGCGCGTAACGCAATCCGTGGGCTCATGGATATGACGCCGGAAATCGCGACGGTGCGACAGGCAGACGGTTCTTGGGCGGAAATGGAGGCAAAGAATATTCCGCTTGGTGCCGTAATTCAGGTGCGGCCTGGCCAGCGCATTGCTCTGGACGGCAAGTTAATCAGTGGACAGTCGACGATTAACCAAGCGCCCATTACCGGTGAAAGCGTGCCGGTTGAAAAAGGCATTGGCGATACAGTGTTTGCCGGGACGATCAATGACGCGGGCTCTTTCGAGTTTGAAGTCACCGCGCGATCTGAAAGTACGACTCTTGCGCGCATCATTCACGCCGTCGAAGAAGCACAAGGCAGTCGCGCACCGACTCAGCGTTTTGTCGACCAGTTCGCTAAGATTTATACACCTGCAGTGTTCGTTGTTGCAGTCTTGGTTGCGCTGATGCCGCCACTTGCATTTGGGCTGCCTTGGTATGACTGGATCTATAAGGCCTTAGTCCTATTGGTAGTCGCCTGCCCATGCGCGCTGGTCATATCGACACCGGTCACCATCGTCAGCGGTCTCGCGGCTGCTGCACGCAAGGGCATCCTAATCAAGGGCGGCGTGTATTTGGAGCAAGGGCACAAGCTCAACTGGCTGGCGCTGGATAAAACCGGCACTCTTACACTCGGTAAACCAAGCGTCACCGATTACCTACCGAGTGACGTTTCTCAGTCAAACACCCTAGCAATCGCCACCAGCCTTGCAGGACGCTCGGACCATCCAGTCTCGCGCGCGATTTCGGTGTATGGCGATGCGCACGCAGCGGGGCGCAATGAAGTTGATAATTTCCGCGCCTTACTTGGACGTGGCGTTGAGGGAAGTATCGACGCCACGTCATATTGGCTTGGCAACTATCGACTGGCAACCGAACGAGGCCAAGTAGCACCTGAACTTACCAGTCAACTAGAAACACTGGAACGCCAAGGACGCACGGCAGTTATGTTGGGTTCGGCGAAGCACGTTCTTGCGATCTTCGGTGTGGCCGACACCGTGCGTGAAACTAGCCGACAAGCGATTGCGGAATTGCATGAACTGAACGTCAAGACGATTATGCTGACCGGCGACAACGTGCATACCGCGCAAGCCATCGCCTCCGAAGTGGGAATCGACGACGCACGGGGCAACCAACTGCCGGAAGACAAACTACAGGTAGTCGAGGCCCTCGCCGCGCAAGGCGCGATTATTGGCATGGTAGGTGACGGCATCAATGATGCCCCGGCACTAGCTAAGGCTCATATTGGTTTCGCAATGGGTGCTGCCGGTACCGATACCGCGATCGAAACCGCCGACGTGGCACTGATGGATGACGACTTACGTAAAGTGCCGGCGTTTGTGCGCCTCTCGCGTAGTACCGCGACCATCCTCACGCAAAACATTTTGCTGGCGCTCGGGATCAAGGCGGTGTTCTTGGTGCTGACATTTACCGGGCAGGCGACGATGTGGATGGCCGTGTTTGCTGACATGGGGGCCAGTTTGCTGGTGGTGTTTAACGGTTTGCGCTTGCTGCGGAAATGACTGTTAAAGAAGTTTTGTACGATTGGGGTGGTTTAAACGTGTCGTGGTTTCAGGCAATCAACCATGCCAGCGGCGAGTTTCTACGTCCACTCGCCTATGTCGGCAATATCGCTGGTGACTACTGGGGCATGCCGCTGGTGTTTTGCGCGCTTTTACTCTTGGCGCAGCGCGCTGATTTTCTCTCGGCGGCACGATTACTCCTGCAAGCCCAGCGCCTGCTCGTCGGCTTTCTGTTCGCGTGGTTGAGCGCGGGGCTGCTGAAAATCTGGCTAGGTTTTCCGCGGCCTTTGACGGTGCTAGGTGCCGATGTACAGATGATAGGAGTTCCACATGATCTTTACAGCCTGCCCAGTGGTCATGCGGTTTATGCAGCACTTGCCGTGGTGGTGTTTTGGAGACTCGTGACGCCCGTGTTTCGTCCATTACTCATGGCATATATGGTGTGGGTGGGGTGGGCAAGGATCGCGGGAGGCGCGCATTTTCCAGCCGACGTGGTAGCTGGCGGTTTAATCGGCATCCTGTCGGGGATGCTTGCAAATCGGGTTGTCCTGCCATCCCCAGGGAACGGAAATTCGACATCCATTCGACGCGCATTTAACCGCATATTGCGGCAAACGAAAGACGTGTTTGCTGCCGGTGAATTGGCTCGGGCGAGCACGCTGCTGCAGGATGCGCACGTGCTTGGACAGTACATGTTCTGGCCGCATTTTCTGAGTCATCTGTGGATGCTGCGCATTGCATATGCTCGACGGGATTGGCGGGAAATGCGCGGGCAACTATTGCGGCTTGCGGTGGTACCCATTGGAAATATCATGGGGCGGCTACCTTTGGGTAACACCGGAGACGCGAATGTGAGCGCATTCAAGCCGATGCCCGTGCCAATCCGGCTTAAAAAAATATTAGAGAAAAAATATGATCAATAACTTCATTCGGTATAGGGAAACCTCACCGTTTCGTGCTCGCCCTAGACGCTGGTGGGTTCTTGCCATGGTAGTACTCATGCTCGATGTCACTTCCAAGGCTGCTATATCCACGTTGATGACATATGGGGCATCTATTCCCCTTACTGATTATTTCAACATAGTGCATGCCAGGAATACTGGTGCGGCATTCAGTTTTCTGGCTGATGCTGGAGGTTGGCAGCGGTACTTCTTTATTGCGCTCGCGTTCGGCGTTTCCATGTGGCTTGCCCTTGAGTTGCGCAAGCCACTGCCTGCATTATCGGCATGGGCCTACAGCCTAATTCTGGGAGGTGCACTCGGGAATGCGATTGATCGCTTATTGCACGGGTACGTGGTTGATTATCTCGATTTTCATGTGGGTGGATGGCATTGGCCAGCGTTCAACGCTGCGGATATCGGTATCGTCTGTGGCGCTGTGCTGCTAGTGATAGAAAACATGCGCCCAACTGTTGCCGTAGCGAAGGAGAAGCCGAAGACCGTCGCTACCATGGTTCGCCACTAGTTTGGCCCACTGTGAGGTGGGTAGTAGTTCGAAAATCGCTTTGTGAATGAATTAAGCAAAGTAAAATACAATGATTCCTATTTATATTTACAGCACCATGCTCGCATTTAAAAAATTTACTATTGCAATTTCTCTCCTACTATTGAGTGCGGCTTCGACACAAGTCGCTTTCGCTCAAGATGTAGCCACTCAAGACAAGGCGAAACAAATCTGGCAGGTCCTGGATTACCTTGCTGTAGATTACGGAGCGTCAGTACAAAATGGCGCGGTCGTTAGCAAAAGTGAATATTCGGAGATGCAAGAATTTTCCGAAAATGCAGAGAAGCAACTAGCGAGTCTCCCGAAAACCGACGCCAGTGCTGATTTATTGCGACAGGCAGGAAAGTTACGCAAATTAATCGCAGACAAAGCTCCGGCAAATGAGGTCGGCTCTTTATCGCGGACGTTAGCGGCTCAGGTACTACAAGCTTACCCTGTCCCTTTGTCTCCTTCAAAAGCCCCTGATTTGGCAAGAGGTTCCGCACTCTATCAGGCCAATTGTGCTTCCTGCCATGGCGCGAAAGGTCATGGTGATGGACCATTAGCAGCGCAGCTCAATCCACCTCCGATCGCACTTTCAGGACATGATCGAGCAAAGGAGCGAAGCGTCTTCTCACTACAGCAGATTATCTCGCATGGCGTTGCTGGCACTTCTATGCCAAGTTTTGCGCAGTTGTCTGAAGATGATAGATGGGCTATTGCATTCTTTGCTTCTACTTTGGCGTACAGCGACGCAGATCGTCAGGCCGGTAAAGCAGCATGGACCTCCGATGGTTCTATACACAGCGTTTTACCGAATCTGAGCGCATTGACGCAAGCATCAGAAGCCGCGTTATCCAAGCAACTGCCCTCGACTGCTGGCCATGTTCTCGCATATCTGAGAAGTGAACCGAGCGTTGTCACCGCATCTGATGAAGACAGTTTGGCTCTGGCTAAAATGAAGTTATCTGAAAGCGTTCGCGCGTTGGAGTCTGGCGACAAAGCAAATGCTTCACGACTGGCCTTGTCCGCTTATCTTGATGGATTTGAAATCGCAGAGCCAGCACTAGCTGCCAAGGATAAACAATTATTTGTAGATCTAGAAAAAGGCATGGGCGCTTTCCGTGCAATCGTGAAGCTCGGCCAACTTGATGAAGCAAGAGCTGCAGAGAAGAGACTGCAAACCATGCTGACCAAAGCGCAAGATGTTCTGACCACTGCAACCGACGATCCACTTTCCACTTTCCTTGGCGCATTCACGATTTTGCTACGCGAAGGTGTTGAAGCGTTGTTAGTTATCGTGGCCATGGTAGCTTTCTTGAAGAAGGCTGAGCGGCGCGATGTATTGAAATATGTTCACGCCGGATGGATCATTGCGTTAGTCGGAGGCGGTGTTACCTGGGCGGTTGCTACTTATGTTGTCAATTTAAGCGGAGCTAGCCGAGAAATGACAGAAGGTTTTTCTGCGATCTTCGCTGCAGTCGTATTACTGGGGGTCGGCATTTGGATGCATCAGAAGAGCATGGCAGGACGTTGGCAGGCCTATGTGAAAGAGAAACTTTCATCTGCATTGAATCGTCGTTCTGCCCTCATGCTTTTTGTGCTTTCGTTTGTAACCGTTTATCGCGAAGTGTTTGAGACTGTTTTGTTTTATGCCGCACTCTGGACAGGCGGCAATGGTGGATACATGTTAGCGGGAATGGTTGCGGCCATCTTGATCTTGACTGTGATCGCATTCGTACTTTTGCGGACATCAGCACGGCTTCCGATCAGTCAGTTTTTTGCCGCTAGTTCCGCCTTGGTTGCCATTCTTGCCTTCGTCATGGTTGGTAAGGGCGTGGCTGCATTGCAAAAAGTGGGTGTCTTTGATATCACACCGATTGCATTCCCGCAGATCGATTGGCTCGGCATCCATCCGACCATGCAGACGACGGTCGCGCAATTTCTGATTGTTGCGATCGTAATAGGTAGCGTTGCTTACAACTTGCGTTCAGAAAAAAGTAGAGCAAAGAAAGCCTGATTCGCATGAATCTATGCTGATTGTTATTTTTTTGGGTGACGTGGACGGTATGCGTGTCGATTTACCTGCGCATCGTAAAGCGCATGATGTTCTGGTAAACCTGATTGTTTAAAAAAATCGTAAAGCATCAGTTCGACAATCTCGTTGCTCACAAGCTTGTAGTGACACCAAGGTGGGACACGATAATCCAATGCCTCGCAGAATAAATCCCAGTCGGTTTGATAATCTACACAAATAAAAACATCTTCTTTATTACGACGGACGATCTCAAGCCATTTGATTATTTCTAGATGAAGGTTATTGACGGCAAGATATGAATCCCAAGTTTGTCGTAATACCGGCAGGACTTCATCACAGACGGATGCAGCGCAAGGGTGATCTGGGTATAGATCCCGCGTCAAAATCCTCGACGTATTCTGATGCCAGCCCCCGGTGGTAGTTTTGTATTGTGAAGTTCTTGCAACATTAACGCGAATATTTACTTCACCGATAAATTCTTTGTGAGAATCTCTTAAAACTGCTATAAAATATCTTAACTTATGCAACGCCTACTAGTCATTCTAATGCTTTTGATCGTTCCGCTCCAGATAAGCTGGGCAGCAGCGGCGGTTTATTGCCAGCATGAAATCAATCCGGCAACTGTACATTTTGGCCATCATGAGCATAAGCACGTTGCGTCGTTAAGCGATGAAAAAGCCGATGTACCCAAATCTAGCTCTGCATCGGATATCGATTGTGCATTTTGTCATCTTGGTGGCATTGCTATTGCAGAAATTCCCGCAGCCATTCTAATTTCCGATGTCGTAAATGCAACTTCGCGCATGCCCGATAATTCAGTACTTGCTTCAATTCTCCCTCCGCGTCCCGAACGCCCAAAGTGGGTCCACGCCGCTTCCTAATCCGGCACCCGCTCGTTCTATTTTTTTCTCGATCTTGATGTAGTTCATAGCGCTGGTTGCTGGATTCCCTTTGTCTATTACTAAGGAAATTCGATGCAAAAGCCGTTATTGCCGCTTCTATTTGCGGTATCTTTAACACTCCAAATTCATGCTTATGCTCAGGTGAACTCGTCTTATGGCGGCGAAATCACCCAAGCTGGGCAAACAAAAACAGCAAACATATCGCTACTGACGCTGGCTGCCTCGCTTGACCTGGCATACGGGGCCAATCCCGAAATTTCAGCTGCTCGTCGGGAAGTGGAGGCGACGGAGGGAATGATTCAGCAAGCGGGAATTATTCCTAATCCCGAACTTTCAACTTTGATTGAAGACACCAAGCGGGAAACGCGAACAACGACGGTGCAGATAAATCAACCCATTGAACTAGGTGGTAAGCGCAGCGCGCGTATTGCTGCGGCCGAACGCGGTCGAGATTTGGCTGTAGCTGACCTGGCAGGGAAGCAAGCTGAAATACGGGCGATGGTAGTAGCGGCGTTCTACGATGTCGTTATTGGTCAAGAGCGCTATCGGCTTGCCCAAAGCACTGTCGAATTAGCGCAACGCGCCACGACGATCGCGTCGAAGCGCGTATTGGCAGGGAAAATTTCGCCTGTTGAAGAAACAAGAGCACGTGTCGCTGAAGCTGGCGTGCGTATTGAGCTTGCCCAAGCTGTCAACGATTTAACTACGGCTCGGCGGGAGTTAGCCGCCACTTGGGGAGCTCGTGCTCCTGATTTCGACCGAGTTCAAGAGCCTGTCGAAGAATTACCTCCGCTTATTCCTCTGCCTGATCTGATGCAACGCCTGGAACAGTCGCCTCTTTTGGCACGAGCCAGGATAGAAGTCGAGCGCAGAAAGGCCATGACAGCGGTAGAGCGTTCTCGTCGAATTCCTGACGTAACTCTCACTTTGGGCTCTAAGCGTGATGAACAAATGGGGCGTAATCAAGCGGTAGTGGGACTATCTATCCCGTTGCCATTATTTGATCGTAACCAAGGGAATATTCTCGAAGCACTTCGTCGCACCGACAAAGCTCGTGATGACTTAACCACAGTAGAGGTCGGTTTGAACAGAGAACTCGGACAAACACATGGACGTTTAAGTACATCCATTATTGAAGCAGAAATGCTGAAATCTGAAGTCGTGCCTGCAGCGCAACGTGCCTATGAAGCAACGACCAAAGGTTTCGAACTCGGTAAGTTTAGCTTCCTAGAAGTACTTGATGCTCAACGTACATTCTTCCAAGCCAAAGCGCAGTATTTGCGTTCGTTAGCTGAAACACACCGCGCCGCAGCCGCAATTGATCGTCTGCTTGGCGAACAATTTTCTGCCACAAAGAACTAGAGGCCACGATGAAAATCAACCCCCGCAACAAACAAACCACCGTCATCATTATCGTAGTTGTCATTGGCCTTCTGCTGGGCGGCCTAATTCTGGGCATGGATCGGAAAGGTGCGTCTAGCGAAGAACAGGGACATGGGCATGCTGAAGCAAAGGGGCATGCTGACATGGAGCATCATGGTGAAAAGAGCACGGAAAAACATGATGATGCTGGTGAACACGAAGATGATGAACATCATGCTGACTCTGTATCGCAAAAAGGTCCTCAGGGTGGAAAGCTATTCACCAAGGACGGCTATGGCCTGGAAATTACTATTTTTGAGAATGAGGGCGAGCCTCAGTTCCGTGTATACACCTACCAAAATGATAAACCACTTGACCCAGCTGCGACGAAGTTAGTTGTCACCCTAGAACGCCTTGGACGAGCGCCACAAAACATCTCATTTTCAAAAGAAAATGGTTATCTAAAGGGTAATGCGGTAATTGAAGAACCACACTCATTTAAGGTTCAGATCAAGGCAACCAGTGGCGACAAACCATATGAATTCTCGTACGTGCAAGAAGAAGCTCAAGTCGCTATGAGCGATACACAGCTGGCACAAAATGGTGTGAAAATTCTCAAAGCCGGGTCTGTCCGTATCAAAACAGAGTTACAGCTGATCGGTGAAATTCGCCTTAACGAAGATCGTACCGTGCATGTGGTGCCCCGGCTGGCAGGCATTGTTGAATCAGTTCGCGCAAATGCTGGTGATCAGGTTCGCAAAGGTCAGATACTTGCCGTAATCTCTAGCCAAGCACTTTCCGATCAACGCAGCGAGTTGCTTGCGGCCCAAAAACGCCTAGCGTTAGCACGTACTACATACGAACGTGAGAAGACATTGTGGGAAGAGAAAATTTCTGCTGAACAGGATTATTTGCAGGCACGTACGACAATGCAGGAAGCTCAAATTATTGCGCAAAGCGCGCAACAGAAGCTTGCCGCTTTAGGCGCGTCACCATCAGCAAGCAATTTGACTCAGTATGAAATCCGATCCCCGATTGACGGCGTCATCACTGAAAAACGTATTTCCGCAGGAACGGTAGCAAAAGAAGATGCAAATATCTTTGATATTTCGGATCTGTCCACTGTATGGGTCGATCTGACTGTTCGAGCTCAAGACATCAACGCGCTAAAAACTGGCCAAAAAGCGACAGTTAAGGCAACTGCATTTGATGCTGAGGGAAGTGGAACCGTTTCATATATCGGCTCTCTCGTGGGCGAGCAGACGCGTGCTGCTAAAGCGCGCGTAGTGTTGGCGAATCCGAAAGGTACGTGGCGACCAGGCTTAGCGGTAAACGTCGCTTTAGTGTCTGATGAGGTTGACGTACCAGTAGCGGTCACAACTGATTCTATCCAAACCGTGGGGGACCGGACCGTAGTATTCGTTCGCTATGGAAACGTTTTGGAGGCACGGCCACTTCAGCTGAGCAGAAGGGACGGAAAATTCATCGAAGTTTTGAAAGGTCTGAAAGCCGGCGAAGACTATGCCGCGACAAACAGCTTTCTTATCAAAGCTGAGCTGGGCAAAGCAAGTGCCAGCCACGACCACTAAGGAGATCAATATGAAACAGATCATTGCGATTATTCAGCCACACAGACTAGACGCTGTCGAACATGCGCTGCAGAACCTTAGCCATTTGCCAGGCTTTACCTTATTCCCAGTACGTGGCCACGCTAGGGGACATGGAATCGGACATTTTTTTACAGCGGACGAATGGAACCCGGATATGCATGAGCACACAGCGTTGCTGATGTTTTGTCCTGACGACATTGCGCAAGAAGTTGTTGAGGCTATCCGAAATGCATCACATACCGGCAATCCAGGAGACGGTCTAATTGCCGTTTCCTCGGTTGAGGACATCGTGCGCATACATAGTGGTGAACGCGGCGACGCAGCCCTCTAGCTCAAGGAAAATTCATGTTTGAGAAAATCATTCGCTTTGCCATCGACCAGCGATGGTTAGTCATGTTAATGACACTAGGTATTGCAGCATTGGGTATCTTTAGTTATCAAAAACTGCCTATCGATGCTGTGCCAGACATCACTAATGTTCAGGTTCAGATTAACAGTAGTGCACCCGGTTATTCTCCGTTGGAGGCGGAACAACGCATCACCTATCCAATTGAGACCGTAATGGCTGGTTTGCCTAAGCTTGAGCAAACTCGCTCTATTTCACGATACGGTCTATCCCAGGTAACGGTTATCTTTAAAGAAGGTACGGATATCTATTTTGCTCGGCAATTGGTCAACGAGCGGATTCAAGAGGCGAAGGAAAAGCTGCCTCCTGGTGTTGTCCCAGCGATGGGCCCAATTTCCACTGGTCTTGGCGAAATCTATATGTGGACGGTAGAAGCTAAGGAAGGAGCGTTGAAGCCAGACGGTAAGCCATATACGCCTACCGATTTACGAGAAATTCAAGACTGGATTGTTAAGCCGCAACTACGCAATGTCCCTGGTGTCACCGAGATTAATACGATTGGTGGAAATGCCAAGGAATTCCAAGTCGCTCCATACCCAGATAAATTGATGTCTTATGGCCTCTCGCTGGAGGACTTAGTTACAGCATTAGAACGTAATAACAATAACGTCGGGGCCGGCTATATCGAGAAGCGTGGTGAACAGTACTTGATTCGTGCCCCAGGCCAGGTAGCTGACTTGAACGATATTGCCAATATCGTTGTAGGTACGAAGCAAGGTGTACCTGTACGTATTCGGGATGTTGCAGACGTGGTACTCGGCTCAGAACTAAGGACTGGTGCTGCTACAGAGAATTCTCGTGAGGTAGTGTTAGGTACTGTCTTCATGCTAATTGGCGAAAACAGCCGCTCGGTTGCTGCTGCCGTAGACAAGAAAATGGAGGAGATTCAGCGAACATTGCCAGAAGGCGTGATTGCGAACGCTGTTTATGATCGAACAGTTTTGGTCGACAAGGCAATTGCAACTGTTAAGAAGAACTTAATGGAGGGCGCTTTACTTGTCATCGCCATCCTGTTTCTTTTCTTAGGTAACATTCGCGCTGCAATTATTACAGCCATGGTGATCCCATTGGCTATGTTATTTACATTCACCGGCATGGTAAGTAACAAGGTAAGTGCCAACCTTATGAGTTTAGGCGCATTGGACTTTGGCATCATTATTGACGGTGCTGTTGTGATCGTCGAAAACTGTATTAGACGCCTGTCACACGCGCAAGCTCAGGCTGGCCGAGCATTGACGAGAAATGAACGTTTCCATGAAGTTTTTGAAGCGTCAAAGGAAGCACGCCGTCCATTGATATTCGGACAGCTGATCATCATGGTCGTATATCTGCCAATCTTCGCTCTGTCTGGAGTAGAAGGAAAGATGTTCCATCCTATGGCATTTACGGTTGTAGTTGCTCTGTTTGGTGCAATGATTCTTTCGCTCACCTTTATCCCTGCGGCTGTCGCACTTCTCATTGGGGATAAGGTCAGTGAAAAAGAAAATCGCCTCATTGGATGGTCCAAACGTCGCTATGAACCTATGTTGGATTGGGCGATGGAAAGAAAGCCACTTGTTCTCACAACCGTTGGTGTTGCCGTGGTGTTAAGTGGCCTATTGCTGACACGTATGGGAAGTGAATTTATCCCTAGTCTTAATGAGGGTGATGTTGCGCTACATGCGATGCGGATTCCTGGCACCAGCTTGACTCAGGCGATTGAAATGCAGAAGGAGCTAGAGCGCAATCTTAGGACTTTCCCCGAAGTCGAACGCGTGTTTGCAAAAATTGGTACAGCAGAAATTGCAACGGATCCGATGCCGCCCAATGTTGCTGATACTTTCATCATTTTAAAGCCTCAATCTGAATGGCCCGCTCCGAAACGCAGCAAAGAGGAGTTGGTAGCTGCAATGCAGAAAGTTGTAGCTAAGGTTCCAGGCAACAACTATGAATTTACGCAGCCAATCCAAATGCGTTTCAACGAACTAATTTCCGGCGTGCGTGCCGATGTTGCAGTCAAAGTGTTTGGTGACAACATGGACGTTATGAACGCGACGGCTGATCAGATTTCCGATGCACTATCTGGCGTATCAGGTGCTGCGGACGTAAAAGTGGAGCAAACCACTGGATTGCCAATGCTCACCGTTCAGATAGATAGGGATAAAGCGGCAAGACTGGGGGTCAACGTTTCCGATATTCAGGATGCGCTCTCGATCGCTGTAGGTGGCCGAGAAGCCGGCGTGCTGTTTCAGGGAGATCGGCGTTTCGACATCATTGTTCGTCTACCAGACATCTTACGTAACGACATTGATGCAATTAAACGAATTCCTATTCGATTGCCGTTAGGGGAGGGAGCTACACTCAGTCCTGTAGGTTATACACAACTTGGTGAGGTTGCGGAACTTACACTGGCACCTGGCCCTAATCAGGTTAGCCGTGAGAACGGAAAAAGACTCGTTATTGTGACAGCCAATGTACGCGGTCGCGATATCGGCTCATTTGTGGCTGACGCTCAGCAAAAAGTGCAAGAGGCGGTCAAGATTCCAACCGGTTATTGGATAAGTTGGGGCGGTACATTTGAACAACTACAGTCCGCAACTAAACGTTTGCAGATCGTCGTACCAATGGCGTTGTTGCTGGTTTTCCTTCTACTCTTCGTCATGTTTGGAAATGCCAAGGACGGGATGCTTGTCTTCACCGGGGTACCTTTTGCATTGACCGGGGGAATAGCCGCGCTCTGGCTCAGAGACATTCCGCTCTCAATTTCAGCTGGGATTGGCTTCATTGCGCTTTCAGGGGTGGCTGTGCTCAATGGCTTAGTGATGATCTCCTTTATCCGTAGTTTGCGGGAGGAAGGCAGAACGCTCGATGTTGCCATCCATGAAGGAGCTTTGACACGACTGAGGCCAGTGTTAATGACTGCACTGGTAGCGTCTTTAGGCTTTGTACCGATGGCGATCGCGACAGGGACGGGGGCAGAGGTTCAGCGGCCACTCGCAACGGTCGTGATTGGCGGCATCATATCTTCTACGATACTGACACTGTTGGTATTGCCATTGTTGTACAAGATAGCGCATCGCCGAGATGAAGAGGGATCGGCAGGATTGGATAATGGGCGGCCAGGCTTCATGCATAGACTCTCATTCTGGAAAAAATAGCGTTAGCTAAGGTCTCCAAGTATCTGAATGCTATCTAGTCAATAGGTGCCGGTTTATAACTTATTCCGGCACATGTATTCAAGAATACATGGAGTAGTGCGAACATATCTGTACTAAGCAGGAGGCTAATGTGGACTGGAAAATGGAATTGCTCTTTGCCGCCAGAATCGCGCTCGCGGGTCTTCTCGGCGCAATTATTGGACTGGATCGAGAGCGCCAAGGGAGTGATGCGGGGGTCCGGACTTGTATGGCCATCTCGATTGGTGCGTGTGCGTTTAGCTTAGTCTCGATGCATGTCGTTAACGGAGATCCGACCAGAATTGCAGCACAAGTGGTTAGTGGAATTGGTTTTCTTGGCGCAGGAGTGATTCTACAAGTTCGAGGAAGAATAGAAGGGTTAACGACTGCAGCTACCCTATGGGCAACCGCATCTGTTGGCATGGCAAGTGCATTCGGCATGTACGTTCTAGCCATACTAACCACAGCACTTATCTACGGCATGTTAGTGCTCCATCACTTTCCTGGGTGGAAACGATTTACACGTAAAAAATGCAGTTCTAAAGATCAAGTGGCACACCACGATGTGGAGAAATAGCTTGGATCTGATGGCAACTTACGAATGAAAAGGAAAAATATCATGGGTATATTTGAAAAACTTTTAGGTGGCGGCCATCCTCGTCGACAAGGTAGTAAGCATCATGATCGATACGATAACTTCTCGCAAAGGAATCAAGACGACAGCTGGGGAGCGCGATCACAACCTGTAGCAGCATCGAGTGCGAATTGTGACGCGTGTGGAACGGCAAACAATGCAGGGGCGAGTTTTTGTCAGCAATGTGGCGTTTCCATGGTGCCGCTTAAATGTACCGGATGTAATGCGGACATGGCTGCGGGGATGAAATTTTGCGGTAAGTGTGGCAAGGAACGTTGACCGACATTGCCTGCAGATTGCAGGGGCAAACGCGTATTCGAAGATGCAGATAATTTAATTGAGGAATCCCATGAGCGCAGGTCACACCCATGTATCACCCAAAGGGCAGAATCAAAAGTATCTGCTAATGGCGTTCGTATTAACGTCAACCTTCTTGGTTGCGGAAGTCATTGGAGGCTTGGTAACCGGAAGCCTGGCGTTGCTGTCTGATGCCGCACACATGCTCACCGACGCTAGCGCTCTGGCTATTGCACTGATAGCGATTCAGATAGCCAAACGTGCAGCCGATGCGCGACGAACTTTTGGCTATCACCGTTTCGAAATCTTAGCCGCGTCATTCAACGCGATCATGCTGTTCTTTGTGGCTATGTACATCCTATACGAAGCCTATCGACGATTCCAATCTCCCATGGAGATTCAATCGACAGGAATGCTTATCATTGCCACTCTCGGTTTGATTATCAACTTGATCAGCATGAAATTACTAAGTGCCGGAAAGGACGCAAGTCTCAATATCAAGGGGGCTTATCTGGAGGTATGGAGCGATATGCTGGGGTCCATAGGAGTCATTGCCGGCGCTCTGATCATTCGCTTTACGGGATGGATTTGGGTGGATTCAATTATTGCTGTCGGAATTGGCTTTTGGGTTCTGCCAAGGACATGGATATTGCTGAGGGAAAGTATAAATGTCTTGCTTGAAGGCGTGCCGGAACATATTGATTTGGAAAAAGTCCGGAAATCAGTTTTAGAAATTGCCGGCGTTAACAGTGTGCACGACTTACACGTCTGGTCAATTTCCAGTGGAAATACTAGCTTGACGATGCATGTTGTTGGAGAGGATCAGAACATTGGCGAAGATACTTTATTGGCAACAATTCAAGAGGTCTTGGCAAAGCAATGGGAAATCCATCACACCACGATACAGATTGAAAAGGAAGCATGTGATCAAGCCTCAGAAGATCATACATTCGGACCTGCGTCTGAACCTGAAAGTGCCCATTCAAAGGAAAGTTGGCCATTAGCGAATTGATTCAGCTTAAATATAAATTATGTTTGTAGAAAATAGATGGGTGCCGATGGGGCTGGCCAATACGCTTATCGGCGTATCAATAATCATCGCTATGATCATTGTTGGGGCGTTGATTTGGTTTGGCCGTTCTGGCTCGCATTCTTCTAAATTACGAGTTGAAAAACAACATAAAAGCACTCGTAAAAAGCGCAAGTTACGTAGGAGAAATTAGTGTGAACCCACTTAATCTTTTGCATAATTTTGGTACTATTGTCGGACGACAATTAAGTTCGACACAAAACAATAAAGTTTGACACTAAAATCAGGTAAAACAGATCATCTGGCGCAGCGAAATATAGGCCGCTCATAGGTAAATGATTTTGAAGTTGTGTCAGACTTCATTGTTGCAAGAGCGGTGCCCTGGTTGCCAAATCAAAAGTCTGTGTCAAACTTTATTAACTGAGCTTGAAGACGATTTTCACGAGTATCACAGGGGTAGTTGTGTCAAACATATTTGTTTGTTCACAACTATTCTTCTTTTCGACAGACAATTAGGGCAATAAATAACAAAATCATGGCCATACCGGTTTCGAAATACTTCGCGTTGGTAATGTTGGTCATATTTGTATTTATGACTAACGTTGGCATATGGAGTAATCATTCAAACTGGCTTACTCACGACCTTGAGCACAACGTAAGCGTTGTTCCCGACGGTGCGACGGCTGATTATGTTTCATTACATGATGCCGAGATAGCTGGTGATATAAGTGCTACAAGTTCGTTGGCAGTCGAACACGAATTGCTACACGCAGCAAACCATCTACAGTTTTTCCTAGGTATTGATCAAAAAATTTCGTTCCTTCCCATTGCTACATTCATAGAGACATATTTTAATTTCGTAGCAATTTCTCTCGCGACATTTGACGCACCGTTCCGCCCCCCTCGATTGACACCCCTCCCAATTTAGCAGTTCGTCCTATTCCCCCTGACGAACTGCTAGCTCTTTAAAAAAGCATCAAGAAGCACATCTTGCTTTGGCGTTTTCGTCAATCTTGAAAGCTCTTGTTTAGGCGCTGCCAGATGTATTTTCAAGGAATAAATAATTCTTTATTTATTCATCCATCGTCCGTGCGCGTTTGCAATATGTCGTTAAAGAATAGAGAAGTGCGATGGAAAACTTATATCCGATTTCCCGTATCGATGAGGTGAGGGCTTCTTCATACAAATTATCAGTGATTGTTCCCTTGTTCAACGAGGAAAGCGTCTTACCGATCTTCCATGATCGTTTAGAAAAGACATTGTCAGGCCTACACCACGACTGGGAAATTATCTATGTCGATGATGGCAGTACAGATAAATCCCATCTTATTTTGCAGCGATTGAGAGTGAATAACTCCAAGATCGGCGTAGCTCGCTTTACCAGGAACTTCGGTAAGGAGGAAGCAATGAGCGCCGGCTTACGTTTGTCGACCGGAGATGCGGCGGTCATTATTGATTCAGACCTTCAAGATCCACCGGAGCTTATCCCGAAGATGATCACTGCATGGTTGGGCGGTGCCGATATTGTCAATATGCGTAGACGTCACCGCAGCGGCGAGTCCTGGTTAAAAAAAGCAACTGCACATGCCTTTTATCGAGTCATCAATCGTTTAAGTGATGTGCCCGTTCCCGCAGACGTTGGAGATTTTCGCTTATTAAGCAGACGAGCTGTAGAAGCGCTCAATCTTTTAGAGGAGCGCAACCGATTTATGAAAGGCTTGTTTGCCTGGATAGGCTACAAGCATGTGACGCTGGATTATGACAGAGACGCGCGTGCGGCTGGCATAACCAAATGGCGTTACTGGCGACTTTGGAACTTTGCGCTGGAGGGAATTACCGGATTTTCTGTGGCTCCACTAAAGATCGCAACCTATCTGGGCTCGGCGTTTGCCGGCATGGCGTTTCTGTATGCCATCTATTTTCTTCTAAAGACTTTATTCATCGGCGAATCCGTTAAAGGATTTCCGACGTTGATAGTCACCGTAATGATACTCGGTGGATTGCAATTAATGGCCATTGGAATTATCGGTGAGTACTTAGGCAGACTTTTTATTGAAAGCAAACGGCGTCCTCTGTATTTGCTAGAAGAGTATGAGCCACCATCATCTTCTAAGGCTGAAGCGAATCCGATGATGACTTCATATAACTAGATTGATCGTCTTGCCGAATGAAATCAGATCCAAATTTAATGTCGTGAATAAATTCTTTAAATCATATCCAGATATCACAGATGTACGTCGCTGGATGTCAGCTGCGTTAAATCATTGCAAAGCAAACCATTTAGTCATGACAACATTTATCACACGACTCTTGGTATGACAGACATCAAAAATTCTGTCTACAGCCCTGCACTGGATATTTTAAAACCTTGTCGTACGTTATAAGGAGAAATTATATGGAAGGGATTACAAGCAAAGGCCATATACCCGTTGTGAACCGTAGTTCGGATGACCGGTTTTGGGAAACTTCAGTACGGTTATTTAGCAAGCGATTAGAAATTGTTGCCTCTAATATCGCAAATGCTGATACGCCTAACTATAAAGCACGTGATATTGATTTCAACGCGGCCCTAAACCGAGCCTTGGCTAAGCCTGAAAAGATGCCTTCAGTAATGTCATTGCCACCTTCACAGGTAGGTAATGATTTAATACCTCAACTTTTGTATCGCACGCCGTCTCAGCAAAGCATTGATGGGAATACTGTTGAGGTAGATACGGAACGAGCCGTATTTATAGGCACGGCTATTCGTTATCAATTTGCAATGGAGCAAGCCATTGGTACTTACAAAGAGTTAAATGAACTTTTCAAGAATCTTAAGTAGCGATGTTTATGTAATTGGCGACGTTGTTATGCTAGCCCTAAGAATGTCAGCAAAAAAATGGCCCCGCAGGGCCAAGTTTTGCTATTTATTCTAAAATTTATCCGCCATATTTTCTTTCAAATTTTTGTAACTCTTCGCTAGTTTGAGCTTGCTTCAATTCTGCTTTGACTTGGTCGCGCGTTTTTGTTGATTTTGATGGCGCCAAAATTGGGTAGGCACTATCGGGAACATCCATCTGCCCGTTAGCCCGTGCTTCACGCAGTTCTGCTTGCACCTGGGCCTTCGTTTTCGCTGGTCCGGTTTGCGTCAGTACTGGATAGTTAGATTCACCGGCGAACGCAGATTGCGAAAAAACGGCAGCTGATGCGACGGAAAGAGTCAACGCGAAGATCGTTTTTTGGGTGATGGATTTCATTTTATTTCTCCAAAGTTAGAGTGATAACCACTTAAAAAGTCTGCGATAAATTGATTAAACCGTTTGGCTATTCAATGTATCGATGAATGAATTTTATAAAGTGATCGCGCACACAGACATGACAGCATCATTACAAATTTGTAATTCAACATCCGCTTTCAATCCGAGATAATCACCTTTCATTCATGGAGAAAATGATCTATGCGTATCCTATTAGTCGAAGATGAGGTGAAGGCAGGGGAGTACTTGCGCAAAGGATTGAGCGAAGCGGGATTTATCGTCGATTGGGCGCAAACCGGGACCGATGGATTGCATCAAGCTTTACACGAGTCGTATGACCTGATTGTCCTCGACGTCATGCTACCCAAACTCAACGGCTGGCAACTACTGCAAGAGCTGCGTAAAACACGTGACACAACGGTACTTTTTCTAACTGCACGGGATGACATAGAAGATAGGGTCAAAGGTCTGGAGCTGGGGGCAGATGATTATCTTGTCAAACCATTCTCTTTTATGGAGCTAATCGCAAGAGTGCGCACCTTGCTGCGTAGAGGCCCGACACGTGAGTCCGATGTGATTGAAATATCGGACATGGTAATTGATGTGTTAAGGCGTCGCGTCATTCGCAATGGCGAGCGCATCGATTTAACAGGCAAGGAATTTTCCTTGCTTCATCTTTTAGCAAAACGTCAGGGTGAGGTTTTGTCCCGCTCATTAATCGCATCTCAAGTATGGGATATGAATTTCGATAGCGATACGAATGTTGTTGATGTCGCGGTACGTCGTTTGAGAGCGAAACTAGACGATCCATATTCACGCAAGCTTATTCAAACGGTGCGAGGTATTGGATATGTACTAGAGGAGCGACAATGAAGTTCTTGCGAAGAATGTCTTTAACAACACGATTTGGTATTTTATTTTGTCTTGTGTCGATTTTTATCTTCACGGGTGTTGGTACCTATTTATACCGCGCGCTATCTAGCGAACTGGAATCGCGTGACGATCAAGAATTAATCGGAAAGATAGGGTTAATGCAGCACATTGCAGAAGAAACAGAATCGGTCGCTTCTATCCAACAAGATCCACACTTTTTCTTGGACGCATCTGCCAATCATGACAAGTTGATTGTATTGTTAAAGGATAGTCAAGGCAGCATTGTTTTACATACAAATACTGACCAAGGTACGTTACCTCAAATCTATGCACTTCCGATTAATGAGTCCGCAACCAGAGCATCTATCAAATCGATACTGACCTCTACAGGTCTAACTGCACGTGCGATTTCAGCTAAAGCAAAATTGCGTAGCGGTGAACAATTGAAAATTATTGTCGCGCGCACGACCTCCGATCGCATGGAATTATTGGATGCATATCGAGTCGAGGTATGGGGGGCAGCTATAAGCGGCACGCTCTTAGCAGCGCTTCTAGGATATCTGTTGGTGCATCAAGGATTGCGTCCGATACGGACCATCGCCAGTAAAGCTCGCTCCATCACTGTTCATCGATTGGATACACACCTGGACATAGATTCAGCGCCACAGGAACTGCATGAGTTAGTACAGGCATTTAATGCCATGCTGGACAGACTGAGCAGTAGCTTTCAAAGATTAAATCAGTTTTCTGCAGATTTAGCTCATGATTTGCGTACTCCTTTAAATAATCTGATGGTTCAAACGCAAGTCGCGTTGACGAAAGCGCGAACTACGGATGACTACCAAAGTTTAATGATTTCGAATATTGAAGAGTATGAGCGGCTGGCCCATATGGTCGAGAGTATGCTTTTTCTTGCTCGTGCAGAGCATACTCAGGTTACTGTCAACAAAAAAGAAATTAATTCAGTAGAGCAATTGCAACGGATCGCTGATTATTTTGAAGGTGTAGCAGAGGAGGCGGGTGTGCTAATTACGGTCAGTGGAAGCGGGAGTATTTATGCAGATGCGGTTCTATTGCGACGGGCTATAAGTAACCTTATGGCAAATGCGATACGTTACACACCTATTGGAGGCACGATCAGCTTGCGTGCTGAGCCAATACTTTCTGGGTCAATTGTGAGCGTTACCAATCCAGGAGTTGGAATTGATGAAGAACACATACCTAGGCTATTTGATCGTTTTTACCGAGCTGATACTGCGCGCTCAAACTCTGCATCGTCTACTGGTTTAGGCTTGGCGATAGTGCAATCGATTATGCTGCTGCACAGCGGAAAGGCTGATGCAACAAGTAAGATAAACGAACTGACTTGTTTTACTCTAACTTTTCCAAATGATTAACAATGATATTTGGAAGTTCCAACGATAATTTATATTATGTATTGCTGACGGCGTTATTTATCAGCATCGCTTTTTGCTGTTATTGATATTTGTGATCGTCGACGTTGAAGTGAATTCTCTCAATCCATGCGTGCAGCCGAACAGCACATCGTCAATGCAGGTTTGAACCTTGTCAGTCTAAGGCTGCGTTGGCTCTTTCAAAATTTCAGTGAAGATTTCCTTCTACCCGCAGTACTTTCAGGTGAGCTGCGAATACCAGCGGGCAGTGGTAAGGAAGCATTTGTGGATGCAGACGATATCGCCGATGTTGCCGTCGCTGTCTTGACGGACGACCGGCTTGTTGGAAAAAAACTATGAACTTACCGGTCCACGCTTAATGAACTTTGACGAAATTGCCGATGAAATAAACCGCGGCGCAGGCTGCGAACTCAAATATATTTCTCTCTCTCCGGAGACGTATGTCACTGAGCAGATTGCGCAAGGCGTGTTGGCTGATTGGGCATATATGCTAAGTTCCGCTTACGAAGATATCTCCAAGGGAAAGCTGGACAAAATATCGCGTGATGTAGCAACTGTTTTGGGCAAGCCATCCCGCGATTTTTCCACTTTTGTCTCAGGGGTAGATAAAGCTGGGACTTGGAGAGGCGGGGAGGGTTAGCCTAATCACATCTGAAATTCTAGACCGTTAGTGCACATGGCACCACAAGGAATGTTCGCTTAGGGGCGGACGCAGACGGCTGCTATCGGCCAAAAGCGGACATCTCTATTTCATTGAAAATGTCCGGCTGCTGAACCATGAAGGAGTAATCAGCTTCGCGCAGCGTCAAGAGCTTCAGAAACAACTTTTGATAGTGGCGTAGTACTTCTTCCTATTAGCTCTGCCAAATCCCTAGACTCGCTATATACATCACCGTTGGCAGCGCCAGTGTCTGCCATTGCCAATGGTAGCGGCGACACCTTCGGGAAGGCCATAGTTAAGCAATAGTGATTGATACTCTTGTTCGGGCAGGTCAAGGTAGTCGACCTTTTTGCCGGACTGATTGGACAATTCAGAAGCCACATCTTTCAGTGTGAAGCTATTATCCCCGGACAGTTCGTAGATTGGCTTAACGGATTTTAAGGTCAACACAACTGCGGCCGTTTCTGCATAATCTAAGGTCATGGGCTTTCTCTGGATGGCGAACGGCTGCAACTATCATCTTCGCAGGAATGTCTTGCAGTAACTTCTCAATGACCAATCTTCCTAATTGGCCATTCGCTCCGGTAATCAAAATCATGTTTTCCTCGCTTCATTTCGCTATTAATGTCTCTACAGACTTAGTTTCTCAAACTACGTCGGACTTAAATTGCATCGAACAAATCGGCTTTTGTATCCACTTTCGCTGAGATTTGAGAGCGTTGTCGTTGCATAACGCCCAAGTACCAAATTGCTATCAGGTGACTCAATAAAACTAGTGGAACTGTTACGCATGTCAGTAACAGGAGCAGTTTGTTTGCTTCATGCATCTCGTACCTCTAAAAAAAGGGGGGTAAAGTCTTACTTCCTTGCTATGTCGCCCTGAACGCAGGATTTTTTACTGATAGGGCGGCTAATACTTACCGAATGGATTGGTTCGATGTACAATAACAATCCATCCAGACGGATTGTAACATGACATCTACACGAACTCGACAACCTGATTTGCTACGTGAACGTATTCTCGATGCAACTCAAGAGGTGCTGCTTGCCGACGGCTTTGCCTTATTGACGCAAGAGCGCGTTCTCCAAAGGCTTGGAATTTCGAAAGGAGGTCTGCAGCATCACTTCCGAACCAAGGCGCAGCTAATAGATGGCTTGTTTGAACGGGTTTTTGAGGCATTCGCGGTCGACTACGAGGAAGTGCTTAAAGAGGAGCCAGCTGGGCCTGCACAACACATCCGTACTTACATGCGATTGGCCATGCAAGGGGGCGAGCGAGTGCAGATAATTGGCCGTGCCATTACCTTGCTCGCTATTAGCGAAGAGAAG